>DVHF01000097.1 GCA_018712265.1 Candidatus Gallacutalibacter pullicola | reverse complement strand
TAAACGGGCAGAGTTTCCGCAGCACAAAAATATATTTCAGGGCGTATCAGAAAAGACCTTATCCGGAATTTTGTTTCTCGGGTAGGGTCTTTTGTTGATAAGAAAGTAAAAATTCCCCCATTTGATAAATTAAATCGGAATATCGCTTTCACCGCATCCTGTGAGATGGATATATAAAAAGCAAAAATAATTATCAAAATTTAGCAAAAAATATGATTCACAATGAATTTTTGAGAATAAGTTGTGTATTTTGGATAGTCAGCAAAGAAAAGAACAGGTATCATAAACATGACAAAACAAAAGCCCAAAGGATATTAAGTCCTTTAGGCTTAGGGTATATCTGAAAATAGTGTAAGGAGTAGATGCTGTGAAATATTATCAAGAGGAAAGCCGGGCTATCCCTGTAATTGAGACGGACGTGTTTATTGCCGGAGCCGGAACGGCAGGCTGCATCGCGGCTATCGCGGCCGCCCGCGCCGGTGCGAAAGTGGTGCTGGCGGAAAAAATGCCCGTTCCCGGCGGCACCTATACAAACGGGGGAATCGGTACATCAAGCTTTTTTTCGGCGCCCGAGGATGCCCGGCAGACCATACGGATTGTTGACGGGATCCCTTATGAATTAGCGCTCCGCCTGGAAAAAGAGGGCGGCGCCACCGGATTTATCCATACACCAAAGGACGATCACCGCGGCGGGTATCGCTTTGTTGGGGATCATGAAGTGTACAAAGCCGTTATCAGCGAGATGCTGATGGAAGCTGGGGTTACCGTTTACCTGCAAACGATGTTCTGCGGCGTAGTCATGGACGGCCCGCGGATTCAAGCCGCTTTGCTGGAAAATAAGGACGGACGGCAGGCTGTATTTGCCAAACAGTATATTGACGCCACTGGCGACGGCGATATTGCAAAGTTTGCCGGGGTGGAGCAAATCGAAAACTGGCAAAATTATGATCAGGTATGCGGAGGTCCAACAGGCCTGGTTTTTGGTATGGCTGGGGTCGATTTTGACCGGCTGCTCAGCGAAAACGAAGGCGCGGTACGCATTTCGTATCAAAAGCCCGCAGCGGATGGGACGCCCACATTGAAACTGACCTTTTGCCATCTTCGCGATCCCGAACGCTATAAGCCTCTGGCTGATCTGGACATCAATTTCTTTACAGGGATTCAGTCGATTCATCCGGGCGAAGCAACATACATCAACAATTCAAAGGGTGTGAAGATAGACGCAAGCAAAGCGGAAGATTTGAGCATGGCGGAAATGAAGCTGCGAATAAAAATTTTACGCATGGCGCAGGCTTTCAAAGCATGCGTACCCGGATTTGAGCACGCATACCTGTCCTGGGCCGCGACGCAGATTGGAATCCGCGCCAGCAAAGTTACCGTTTGCGATAAGACGATTACTACGGAAGAAATCAGCAATGCCGCACGGTTCGACGATGAAATCGGCCTTTATGCGTTTCATGATTTAGCCCCCAAAAAGCCGGAGCTGTTTGCCAGGGATCCGGGCTTTTATGGGTTCCCGTATCGGATGCTGCTGGCGAAGGGGTGCGATAACCTGTTCATGGCCGGGCGCTGTGTTACGGAAGATATCCAAGCGCATATGTCTACCCGCAATACGGTGGGGTGTATGGTAATGGGGCAAGGCGCCGGCGTTGCAGCAGCCTTGTGTGCACAGGCAGGATGCGGTACAAGACAGCTGGAATACCCGAAGCTGAAAAAAGGCCTGTTAGAACAAAATGTCATTTTGGACATTTGAATTCTGACAGAAAACAAAAACGGAGGTGATAATCCTCTAAGGATACGGTATTTTTAATTATCAGGGCAAAAAATAAAAGGGAAGAGGAGTTATTATGGAAAATTCTACATCGTCTGTTTATTATGGCGTAAGCAAACCAAGAATTTTTCTGGCTTCAATGATCCAGTCAAGCAATACATTATTTAAAATTGCCGTAGGATCGTTGACCTACGTTGCCACAGGCGGATTTGGCCTTACGGTTCTGCTCGCCGGCTGGATTGCTTCGGCCGCACGTATCTTTGACGGGATCACCGATCCTATCGCGGCATGGTTCGTTCCCAAAGTACGTTCAAGGTTCGGCGTGGCCCGTCCCACGATTTTTATGGGATATTTCCTGCAGCTTGCCACGGTTTTTCTTTTGTATCACGTATTTCCGGGAAAAGTCAGCGGCGCAATCGGCGTAGTAATTTATACCGCGCTTTATTTTATCAATATTATTGGCTATACGTTATTAAATATGGGGAATGAGCTGCTGCAGAACACCATTACGAACGACCCGAAAAAAAGGCCGCTGGTGTTCCGGTACTCCGCAACAGTAACAAGCCTCGTCACAATGGTTTATTCGATATACCGCACGAAAATTTTGTACCCCAAATATGGAGAGATTTCGATCCCGTATCTGAAAGAACTGTCGACTATCATTTTCATTCTGGCGACCATGATGGTGGTTGTTGGCTTGATCGCGGCTGCGCCGGCGGATAATGCGGAAAATTTTGAAAAGAATTTCCACGGCGCAACCAAATTTAAGCTGAAGGATATTTGGAACCTGGTTGCTCATAATCCTGCGTTTCTTTCCTGCTTTATCTCCAAAGCGACAGATAAGGTGGCGTCCGAAACAGCCTCCAATTCGGCTGTAAACACTCTTTTGTTCGGAATCGTTATCGGAAACTATGCGTTCAGCGGAGATATTTCCGTCTATAATACTATCATTTCGCTGCTTCTCATCTGGGTCGTCACCGGAAGAGCCAAAAAGAAGGGAAACGCATCAACTTATGTCCGCTGGAGCTGGATCAATATCGCCATAGCGATAGTTACTGCAGTCTTTATGCTTGTTATTGATACCACAACAATCAGTGTCTCCATCGTTCCCACCGTTATTTTTGTTATTTTGTTCGGCATCATTCGCGCGTTTAAGTCCGCAATGAATGCGTCGATTGGAACCTTGCAGGCGGACATCGTAGACTACGAGTTTTATCTGCACGGCAAATATTTGGGGCCGCTGGTAAGTTCTGTATCTAATGTTCTGGGTAAAATTTTCGACTCTGTTTCCTCGGTCATTATTGCCTGGTGCCTGGGAATGCTGGGCTATACGAGCACCATGCCGCAGCCGGGCGATCCCATGACAAATGCGGTATTATGGGTAACGCTGATCCTCTGGCTGGGAATGCCGTTACTTGGATCTCTTGCTTCCGTGATTGCCATGCACTGGTATCCGCTGACAAAAGAGAAAATGGAGGAAGTCCAAGCCGCCAATAAACTCCGCCGTGAACAAAATGCCGAGATCTACGAGGCGGAAGAACGGGCCGCGGAAAAAAATGCTGCCGTAAACAGCAGTAGAAAGTAACATAAATTTTTCAGAGAATACCTTACCTCCTTGAAAACTTCAATGAAAAGGGATAGACTTCGTTATGGAAAGTCTATCCCTTTTTGCTATTGTAGTCTAAAATGGAAGCGTACCTGCGCAAACGCAGAGCACTGACCCACCATGCTTTGGAATTGGCGCTTCATAGCGTCTTCTCTTCTGTTTACTGTCTCCGATTACACAAACCGGTTTTCTGTTGCAAAAATCAAGTATAGATCCGTTTTCGACGGCACACAAAGAGGAAACCAGTTTAACACACAGGAAAAGCTTGCTGCACTTGGACACCCTGGTATCCTGTGAAAATAACGATTTAGCGCAGACTAAAACTGTGCTAGGCCTTGTTTGAAAATTGGAAATATGTCAACGGCGAGAGATTTTTTCGCCAGGCAAGGCAATTTGACGCAGCTTGGCGGAAAAAGAACCGCCGTTTGGACACGTTGACATTTTTCAAACAAGGCCTAATGGTTTCCTTTCGTGAACGGGATTTGCGGCGGCGTGACGAGTGCGTTTCGGGTAAAGCGTGAATGGATCGAACAAGGGCTTCGCCTCTTGGGGAATAACTACGAAGAATGATTATATCGCCGTCCCGTGCAGCAAGTGGGACAGCGGTAATTTTTTGTCCGGAATTTCACCAGTGCGATTGATTTGAGAATACAGCATCATATTCTTCCTTATCGATCGATCATCGATTTTGGAATAGAGACAACGAAGAAAGCATTATTTGAGGAACTAGTGACTGGCTGCACAAATTTTTAGAGAAGTCATTCTCCAGTATTCGCAAAATAATTTAGCGCATCCGTTTTTCTTCCGTTCACCCGTACCTCAAAGTGAAGATGGTTCCCAGTGGAATTTCCGGTTGTGCCGACATAACCGATCACTTCGCCCTGCTCTACTTTTTGTCCCGCAGAGACACAGACTGCCGAACAATGCGCATAGAGCGTTTCGGAGGAATCGTCGTGACGGATTTTGATGTAATATCCATACCCGCCGCCCCAGGAGTCCGTGCCGTTCGCCGTTTCAACCGTTCCGTCCGCGGCGGCGAGGATCGGCGTCCCGGCCGGGGCTGCGATGTCCGTCCCGTCGTGATAGGAGGGTTGTCCCGTGAATGGATCCTCCCGGTTTCCAAAGTAGGAGGTTATGGTGAAGCTCTCCGGCAGCGGCCACTGGAAAACCCCCGTTCCTTTCCAGCCGGTATCCGGTGAGATGATTTCCCCGGCCCCGGTGGAGTATGGGCCGAGCAGCTGCGCCCAGAGCGGATCGGTATCGGGCGAGGTCAGCAGAGCGAGATATTCCTTTTGGCGATCGGTAAACGAATATTCCTTCTCCATTTCTGATGGGGATTTGTGCATGATTTCTATTGTCAAAACTGTTTCCCGGATAGTTTCCGTGTGCGTCTTTTTGTTTCCCTTCTCATCGATTTCCGTAACTTTTTCGGTATGTGTTTCCGTGTGGGTGTCGTAATCGATTTCGTTCATCTCCCACATAAGGACCCGGAGATCGTCAAGCTGTGCGTCCGTCAATGTGGTGACGGGTCTTCCCGACGCATTTCCGGCAATCCATGCGGAAAAGACCGAGAGAACATCCTCCCATTGCACCGATGTGGGGCCATCGCTCGATGTGATTTTCCGCCGGTCATGGGAAACCGTATCCGAGATATTTTCAATCGAATCCTGAAATTCTGCGTCAAGTGTTTCTAAGGCTTGCCGCACAGGGATTCCCTGACCGGTGTTCGAGGTATCCCCGGCAAAAATTCCATACACGGAACCGACAAGCAGGCCAATGACGCAGACTGCCAAGATCACAATCACCGCGACCCATCCTCCGGCCATAATGGCAGTGACAAGCGTCCGGACTGCGGAAACAGCCGCTTTCACCGCTGTCACCACAGCGCGCACGCCTAACCTCGCCGCCTTAATGGAAGCCCGCGCCGCCTGCCGCGATCGTTTTGCGGTACGGGCAGCGGCTTTTTGTGCCTGATGTGCTTTCTGTGCCGTTTTCTGCGCTGTACGGATTTTCTTTACCGGTTCCCGGATAGTGCGCCGGACGGTTTTAATCCCTTTCTTTGGCTTTTCCCGGATACTGCGGATCTGCCGTTTCGCATCAGGACGGTGCAGCGTGGAATTTGCAGATTCCACAGATCCCGAATTCAGGCGGGGAATAGGGGATTCCAGATTTTTTGTACGAATGGATTTTGGGGCCAGATCCTTTGAGGTGTTTTGCCGGGGAGACAAAGTCCTGCCGGAATCGGTGATTTTTGCGGTAGATCT
>DVHF01000096.1 GCA_018712265.1 Candidatus Gallacutalibacter pullicola | reverse complement strand
TGTGTATCCCAGATTTTCCCAAGCAGCTCTCCAACGACTTCTTTATCAATCTCTATCTTCAGGATATCCTCTGCCTGCCGCACAACGCTATAAACAAGGAGAATTTTTTATGGATACCTTTTTTGCATGGTTCAATAACGTGTGGCCCCGGGTTCTGGGGGCCGCGCTCATTCTGCTCATCGGCTGGTACCTGACGAACCTCATCGGGAAAATCTCGCACCGTGCCATGCTGAGCAAAAAGGTCGATACCGGAAGCGTCACTTTCTTTAATTCGTTGATTAAGGTGCTTCTGCGCATTATTATCATCATCACGGCGCTGGCACAGTTCATCGACGTCACTTCAATCGTCACGGCTATCGGCGCAGCCAGCGTCACAGCCGGCCTTGCGCTCAAGGACAGCCTGTCCAACGTCGCCAGCGGCGCGCTGATTATCTTCACCCATCCGTTCCGTGTGGGCGATTACCTCCTTGTCGAGGGCAAACAGGGCGTCGAGGGCACGGTAAAGCGCATCGAGATTATGTACACAACGCTCGCCACCTTTGACAATAAGGAGGTCGTGGTGCCGAATTCCTCCCTCACCGGGAGCACCATCAAGAATTTTTCCGCGATGGAAACCCGCCGCCTCGATCTGAATTACTCGGTCACCCAGTCGCAAGATATCGCGCCCGCCAAACAGATCCTGCAATCCATCGTGGAGGGGAATGAAAAGGTGCTGCGCACACCGGAACCTCTGATAGCAGTGGGCCAATATAAAGACGGGTACATTAAAATTGTGGTAAAGGTCTGGTGCAAATACAACGACTATATGCCGCTGTATTATGAGATGCAGGAGGCTGTCAAGCTGGCCTTTGACACGCAGGGGATCGCAAGCACGTTTTCGGAGCTGGAAGCCAGCTGATCGCGTAAAGTCTCAGCTGAGAGCAGGACGGAAAAGCCCCTGTATCCGCTGTTGGATACAGGGGCCGTCTGCCGTCCGAGGCTCCGCACAGCCCCGCAAAGCGTCAGCCTTTCATCATATATTCCATGTTGCTGATGAAATCTCCCACCGCGTGCATGGCTTTTCCGGCGTTCTTTTTCAGGTGCTTCTTGTCTTTCATCACCATGGAACCCACTGTCGCGGCAGCCGCGCCCGCCAGAAGCCCCACGCCGATACCTTTTGCGAGATTCGTCGTACTTTTATACATACCGTAAAACCTCCATATTTTATTGAATATAGTAATAAAAATTACCAGCATTATTTTTCCCATCTCCATGTATTTTATTTCTGAAAGTATCTGGGGAAAAACCGCCCTGAAAATGATTTAAAAAACCTGTTTATCCAGCGGATCCTTCTGGGTTTGGATGCCAATATTTTTTGAAAAACGAAAAAGGATATGCAAGGAAAAATCAGACAGCAGCAGTCATGGCGGCGGGAAATCCGCTCAGATACATCTTGGAAAGGAAGTTTTTTATGCCTGTTTTAAATATCGTACTGGTGGAACCGGAGATTCCGCCGAATACCGGAAACGTCGTGCGCACCTGCGCTGTGACAGGAGCGCGGCTCCATCTGGTGGGGCCGATGGGCTTTGAGATCACCGACAAGCATCTCAAGCGCGCGGGACTCGATTACTGGCACCTGCTGGACATCACCGTCTATGAAAATCTTGACGATTTCTGGAAACGCAATCCCGCCCCGCCGGAGAATTTTTTCTATTTTTCGTCAAAGGCGGCGCGCTCCCATTCGGCGGTATCGTATCCGGACGGGTGCTATCTGCTGTTCGGCAAGGAGACCGCCGGACTGCCGGAGGAGCTTGTGCACAGCCATCCCGATACCGCGGTGCGTATTCCGATGCTGCCGGGGGTGCGGTGCCTGAACCTGTCGAACTCCGTCGCCGTTGGGGTGTACGAGGTACTGCGGCAGTGGGGGTATCCGGGGCTTTGCTGAGTCTCGGAAATCTCCGAGCTTTTGTATCAAAAATCATGATCCCCTGCAAAACCGGGATTCTCATATTGCTAAAGCAACCAACAGAAAATGCCGATCCGCACTGAAAACGGATCGGCATTTTTATTTTTTATATCATGCTCAGGAAGTCTTTTCGTGAATAAATTTGCGGAACTCGTCGACGGTTCCAAACTTGAAGCCATCCTTCCGGACATAATAGACCTGCTCATCGTTAAAATACAGGTAGAAATAATCCTTCGATTCCCGGACAGAGGTAATCTGGAAGTACGGATACACGGAAGCCGACTGCAATTCGGAAATGCGGAAATCCTCATCGCGGAAATAGTAAAGCGCGGTGCGGCTGCGGTATTTTTTATAAACCCGGATCTGGCTGGCGATCATCTTGCGCGGCATATACAGCGGCCACGCGATGCAGAATACGAACAGCGCAAACAGCAAAATCCGCAGGAACCAGGAGAGATCCGCCCCGAGCACACCCACTGCCAGACAGAAAATCCCGCAGAGGAAATAGACAATCACCACATTTATCCGCTTGCGGAAGCAGTGGTACATACAGAATTTTTTGATTGCCGCGTCAGAATACTGCGTCACATTGGCGAAGCGCGTCTCCGGTTCCTCCGGCTGCGTGCCGCGCTCTGCCGCCAAACGCTCCTTTTCCAGATGCTCCTTGCGGTACGTTTCCAGCTTATCGGCCATGATTGCACGCTGCTTCTTGATTCTTTTCGCCGAGATGCGCGAGATCACAATCGGGATCGCGATAATGATAACAATAACCAGAATCGGCGCCGCCATGATCAGGATCCCGAGCGCAGTGGAGCTGCCCTCCGTCTGTTCGGGCTTCTCGTTGACAATCGGAAATTCCGCGCTGTCCGCGATGCTCTGCGCAAGCTGACGGGCCTCGTCAGAAATGGGACCGTTTTCATTATAGGTATCGATCGTGATGGAATAGCCGTTGATGATGGTGGAGTAGCACAGCTCTGTAATTGTGGTTTCACGGCCGAGCTGATCTGTGCTGTCCATCGACAGCTCCAATACGAAAAACGGCTGGTTCGGTGTATCGTACCGTTCCACCGTATATTCCATCGTCTGCATGGAGGGATCCGCAGCCTGCTCTTCCTCGTCCCCGCGCATTTCGTCGAGGAATTCCTCAAATTCGGCGTCGCTGAGCAGGGACAGGTTATAGACCTCCCGCGTGCGGCTGCTTTCCTTTTTGGCGATTACGACGTTCGGACTGCCGTTTTCGCCCACAACATTCAGATAAATATTATTCTCGCGGAACTCGTTGCCTTTTGAGATAATATCCGTATATCCGGCGGCAATCATATTCGGATCGGTGGGATCCAGATCCTGTGTAAAGACGAACAGATCATCCGGCACCTGCACCGTCATATTATCCATTTCCGGAATAGTATACTCTTTCTCGGCCGCCAGGACAGGCATCCCCAGCAGGAACACCGCCAGCACCGTAAGAAAAACCGAAACCGCTTTTTTCACTCGAAATCCATTCCTTTCCCTCTTTAGGGGATCCTCCCCGATATGTTTTTTCTATTATAGCACAACAGATTTCCCGCAACAACAAATTTTTTGTAAATTCTCAAGCCACAAGTGAGCAAAACATAAAAGTTTCGCCAGCCTTTTCAAAGGGCGCCGTGCGCCAGTGGCGCACAAACAAGGCGCCGACCGGAGCGGGCAGCGGAGACTCTGCGGGGGTACTGTAGGCAGAGCGCGCACACTCTCCTGTCATTTGTCCGGAGGGATAGACTGTGCCGATCAGAATCGTACGATCGGACCGGAAATGCCCGCGCTTGGGGCTTTCTGCTGTGGGGCCTGCCGGTCCCGTGACTGCTCTGCACCACAGGACCGCAAAGGCGTTCCGGCGATCCATCCACCGGATGGATCGCCTCCTCTGTTTGCTCACCTTCTTCGAGGGACGCTTTGCGTCCCATTTCCACGGGGGCCAGCCCCCGCGCCCCCGCAGCCTTTTGAAAAAGGCTGGCGAAAACTTTACGTTTTGCTCCCCTTAGGCTGTGCGGTTAATCAATGCCAAAAACCTTTCCCCATACTTCTCCGCCTTCGCCATGCCAATCCCCGGAATCTTCAACAGATCATCCCTCGTTTTCGGCTTCGCAATACTCATTCTCCTCAGCACAGCATCCGGAAACACCACATACGCCGGCACTCCCTGCACTCCCGCAATCCTCGCGCGCAGCTTTTTCAGTTCACTGTAAAGCTCCGGATCCATCTCGCCCTGCGGTTCCTCTTTTTCGGTGGATCGTCCCTTGGCAGCAGCACGCGGCGGACGTTTCCCCATCGCCCGGATCTGTACGCTTTCCCTCCCAGACAGCACCTCCTGCGCCTTCTCTCCCAGCTGGATCACCGGGTAATCGCCCTCTGTCTGGACAAGACACCCCATCGCCAGCAGCTGGTGAAGAATATCCATCAGCAGCTGGTCGGAGGAATCCGACAGCGATCCGAACGCGGGAATCTCCTCGAGATGGCCACGGCGCACACGGGGATCCATCGCAGCCTCCTCGCCGCCGCGCGCCAGCAGGGAGATGAACCGCAGACCGAACCGCTCCCCGGACTGCCGCACACATTCGAGCAGCTTCCGCGCCTGATCGGTAACGTCTATGGCTTCGGATTTCAGGCAGCTGCTGCAATTCCCGCAGTATTCGGGCGCGTCCTCTCCAAAATAGCGCAGCAGGAACTGCCGCAGGCACCGGGACGTCGTGCTGTAAAAGGTCATCTGGCGCAGCCGGTCGAGCTCTTTCTCCAGTACCTCGCCGCGCGTCTTGTCGTCCAGCTCGGCTTCCTCGTTGCTGCGCGCGATCAGGAAGCGGTTAAGCTGCACATCCTGCCCGTGGTAAAGCAGGACGCACCGCGCCGGATCGCCGTCGCGTCCCGCGCGCCCGGCCTCCTGATAGTAGCTCTCGAGATTTTTCGGCATATTGAAGTGGATCACATACCGCACATCCGGTTTGTCGATCCCCATGCCGAACGCGTTTGTGGCGACCATCACAGGCGCGCGGTCGAAGATGAAATCCTCCTGATTTCTGCGGCGCTCGTCCTCGCTCAGCCCGGCATGGTAGCGCGTCGCCGCGATCCCCTCCGCCTGCAATCGTGTGCAGACATCCTCCACGCCCTTGCGGGTGGCGCAGTAGACGATGCCGCTCGCGTCCCCGGATTCCCGGAGCAGGCGCAGCAGCTCGGCGTATTTGTCGCGCGGCTGGATCACCTCAAAGCGGAGATTGGCCCTGTCGAAGCCCGTAGCCTGGATCACCGGCGACCGCAGTCCCAGCAGCTCCACCACATCGCGCCGCACCTGGGCGGTGGCTGTGGCGGTGAACGCTCCCACGATGGGCCGCACGGCGAGGCTCTCCACGAATTCCCGGATTTTCAGATAGCTTGGCCGGAAGTCCTGCCCCCACTGAGACACACAGTGCGCCTCATCGACGCTGACGAACGGAATCCTGACGCTGTGCGCAAATTCCAGGAACCCGGGCGATTCCAGGCGTTCCGGCGCGACGTAAATGATCTGGTACTGGTACGCCTTTGCCCGTTCCAGCGCGATTGCGTACTGGCGCGGCGTGAGCGTGCTGTTGAAGAAAGCCGCCCGCACCCCCGAGCTGATCAGGGACCGCACCTGATCCTGCATCAGGGAAATGAGCGGCGAGATCACCAGCGTGATCCCGTCGAGCATCAGCGCGGGCACCTGATAGCACAGCGATTTTCCCGCGCCGGTGGGCATGATCCCGAACACGTCCCGCCCGGCAAGGATCCCGTCGATCAGCGGCTCCTGCCCGGTGCGGAAATCCGCGTAGCCGAAATACCGTTTGAGAATCTCTCTTTTGTCCTCCATAAAATCCCCCGCTGTCCAAAAAACGGCCCCCGCGGAAGCTGCGAGGGCCAGTCAAAAATTACTGTTTCATTTACAGGAACGTCACGTACGGAACAAGCGCGATGCGGTTGGCGCTGAGCTGCCACCACAGGTACAGGAAGCCCACCACAAGCGCAGCCGCCACAAAATCGTAGTAGTAGTATTTGAGCTCTTTCTTTTTCTGCGCGATCTCCTTTTCCTTGGCTTTCTCGGAGATCTGGCTCTGATTGATGCGCGCTTCGATCAGCGCGATCTTTTCTTCATCCGGATCTGCGCACTTGATAAGCATCGGGATGAGCAGGATCGTCGTGGTGAAGAACATCATCGCCAAGCGCTGGAACAGGAAGTGCTGGCACGTCATGATGAACAGGATCATGGAATAGACTGACATATTGATGAGCGGCCCGGCGTTGGGGTTGCGTTTCAGAATGATTTTACTGCACGCAAACGCGGCAATCCCGCACAATACCGGTACGACGGCGGTGTTCCAGTCACGGCCGTTCATGTAGTACAGGCCCTCAAGCGTGGCGTAGTGCGAGAACAGACCGAGCGTCCCGGTGACGAAATCGAACAGCTGCCACGAAAAGCTCATGACCAGCACCATCGCAGCCGCATATACCACGAGCCATTTCCAGTTGACGGCCAGACGCGCGATGAAGTAAGCCGGAACCATAATCAGGATGGATTTGTGGAACGACGCGGCAACCAGTATGATGATCATATAGGGAACGATCGACGGCCACATTTTTTTAGCGCACAGGTACTTGATGGCGAACAGGAAAATCGCGATGGCGATAGACTGCCGGATAAAGCTGAGCGTATTGCCATAGAAGCCGAACAGGATGAAGATCGTCATGCCGAGCCATGGGATCTGGCAGTATTTGTACAGCAGCACGGCGGTGAGCGTGACAGAGACGATCGCGATGACGAGCATCAGCACGCGCACGTCGTGGGAGATGAGCGAAACGAGGTAGTTGAGCAGGCTGTATCCCATCTCGATGCGGTAGCCGTTGGCGTCGCTGATCAGGAACGGCCAGCCGCCGTCGCACACCTGCTGGAAAAACGGCGCGTAGGTGTAGTCGTAGTCCACGCCGACGGTGTGGTCGCGCAGGGAGGCGAACACCACCATTGCGACAGACGATACACTCAGGAAAATCTCATTGGCATAGCGGGGCTTTTTCCACTCGCACAAAATAAACCCCAGGACGGCTACTCCCGCAGCCAGCAAAAAATAAGGCAGCATAAAAATATCTCTCCTTCACAACAAGGCTAAGCCTTGACGTAATTCGCGCACCTGCGGTGAGCAGACCGCGGCTCGCTCCCTCTGGTCGCTGACCAGACTAAGTCTGGACGTAAAACGCGGAGCGCTCCCTCCGGTCGCTGAAATGCCGTTGCCGCAGGTACTGTGTCGCGGCGGCAGGCTCGCAGAAATTCTCGCAGGACACCCAAAATTGAACAACGGCCATTGCAAAGCGCGGCCAGACAGAGGATCCTCTCCGGTAAGCATTAGGGCCAAAGGCCCTTAGCGTGGTTATCACCGTGCCCGGTCAGCGCGAAACAGAATCAAGTTACACTCCGCAGTTCCCTGACGGCATACGCTTGAAACGGGCAAATCAGCCTGCCGGACAGTTGCACGACAATGAAAAAGCCCAATATGGTACAGGCTGTTCAAGTAACAAGCGCGCACCGATTGGCTCTCAATACGCCTGCTGTTACCGCCAAGGATCCCGGCCGTGGGGGTATGGGGGACGCGGCCAGAGCGCTCCCCCTAGGGGAATCTTTAAGGGGGACGCAGTCCCTCTTAAATGGTCTTTTTCCATCTTTTCTTCCATAAGAAAAGATGGGGCCGGCAGGGGTTTGGGGGCGCGGCCTGAGCCGCCCCCAACGCCGGGACCTGCAAGGTCCGATAGATCAAAAGCCCTGAAACGGCAGATTTCATATTCCGCGAAGCTGAAA
>DVHF01000095.1 GCA_018712265.1 Candidatus Gallacutalibacter pullicola | reverse complement strand
TTGGCTCTCGATACGCTATATCCTACCTTAAAGGTTCCCGGCCGTGGGGTCTGGGGACCCGGCCAGAGGGCTCCCCAGCGGGGAATCTTTAAGGGGGCAGGAGCCCCCTTAAATGGTCTTTTTCCATCTTTTCTTCCATAAGAAAAGATGGGGCCGGCAGGGGTTTGGGGGCGCGGCCTGAGCCGCCCCCAACGCCGGGACCTGCGAGGGTCGATAGATCAAAAGCCTTGAAACGGCAAGTTTCATATTCTGTGCCCGCGGCCTGAGCGGCCCCTTTCGCCGGGACCTGCGAGGTCTAAAAAATATCCGTGCTGGGGGTTTGGGGGAAGATTCCCCCGCAGTGCGGGGGAAATGTCACGAAGTGACAAAAGGGGACGGCCCGCGTGCGGGACCCCCAACAGAGTGAAGCACCATGCTTCAAAATGATCCGCCCTCACCCGGGCAGGGTGAAAAAATCTGACGCGCCGGGATCTGCGAGGTCAGATAGATTATATTCTGGTGAAGCCTGCGGCTTCAAAGTATTCCGCCCTCGCCCGGGCAGGGCGAAAACTTCTAACTCGGTGAAGCGTTAGGCTTCAAATTTTCTATTTTGTGTGGGGAAACAGTACGCGGATGAGGGTGCCCTCGCCGGGGGTGCTGGAAAGACTGATTTTTGCGCCGTGCAGCATGGCGATGTGCTTGACGATGGCAAGCCCCAGACCGGTGCCGCCGGTCGCCTTGCTGCGGCTCTTGTCCACGCGGTAGAACCGCTCAAATACGCGCTGCTGGTGCTCGGGCGGGATTCCGATCCCGTTGTCCTGCACCGACAGCACCGCGCCTTCCGGCGTGTCCTGCACCGACACGACAACCTTTCCGCCGGGACGGTTATACCGGATCGAGTTGTCGCACAGGTTCGTGCACAGCTCCGTGATCAGGCCCGGATCGGCCTGCAGCTTTACCGGAGACCCCTCGCACAGCAGCGTGATATACGACTTCTGCGCGCTTACCTGTAAGTCGCTGACACATTCGCGGGCAATCGTGAACAGATCCGTTTCCTCAAAATGCGCCGCAAGCTGCGGTTCGCCGTCGGCACTGTCCAGCTCGCTGAGCTTGATGATATCCCCAATCAGGCGCAGCAGCCGCGCCGATTCCTTCCGGATCCGCGCGGCAAACCCCTTGATGTCCTCCGGCTTGGCGATGCCTGTCTCAATCAGCTCTGCATAACCGGAGATGCTTGTCAGGGGGGTCTTTAATTCGTGGCTGACATTCGCGGTGAATTCCCGGCGCAGCTTCTCGCTGCTCTTGCGCGTCTGCTGATCCTGCTGGATCGTGCGCGCAAAGGGCTCAAGCTCCTGATAGGGGACCTTGTCGCCGATGTTGTCCAGATCATCGGCCATCTGCTCGATCGGATGCACGATGCGGCGCGTCAGGAATACCGACAGCACCGCCGACAGGATCAGGATCAGTACACAGCTGATCAGGACGGCCGGGAGGGCCTCGTTGTAAATCGAGTACAGGTTTTCCACATCGAGCGCCGCGCGCAGCACGTTGCCGTCGTCCAGCAGCAGCGCGTAATAATACGTCGTGTATCCCATCGTCCGGGAGGTGCGCTGATCATGGCCCTGTCCGATTTCCAGAGCAGACTGCACCTCCGGGCGCATCAGATGGTTTTCCATGGCGCTGTCTGTGTCGCTTTCGTACAGCACCTGGCCGTCCTGGGAGATAAGAGTGAGCCGGATCCCGCTGCCGAACCGCGCGAGATCAGACGGAGATGAAAAAAATTCGTAGGCTGCGGCAATATCCGAAGTTGTAATGGACAGATCGTGCTGGATCTGCTTTGTAAAGGCGCGGTGGAACAGGGCGGTTGTGAGGGATGCGGCAAGCAGCACGGAGATCATCCCCACTACGAAAAGCCGAAGGGAAATTTTTTCCTTCATGCTCTGTTTCATACGGCGTCCTCCGGCTTCTCACTGAGCTGGTATCCCACCTTGCGGATGGTGCGGATCAGCTCGCCCGCGCCGCCCAGCTTCTGGCGCAGGGTGCGGATGTGCATATCCACGGTGCGGCTTTCGCCGGAGAAATCCGTGTCCCATACCTCGCGCATGATCGTTTCGCGTGTGAGCACCTGCTCCGGATTGTGCAGGAACAGGCGCAGCAGCGTGTATTCCTTGAATGTGAGATCCACGGCATGATCGTCCACAGACACGCTGTGACGCGCCTCGTCCATGCGGATCGGGCCGAAGGAAAGCGCAGTTTCCGGGGCCTCCTTCTGCTCCGCGCGGCGCAGCACGGCACGCACACGGCTGATAAATTCCATCACCCCGAATGGCTTTGCCAGATAATCGTCGGCGCCGTGATCGAGGCCGCGCACCACGTCGATCTCGCTGCTTTTGGCGGTCACCATGATGACGGGCAGCTGGCGCAGCCGCACGTCGGAACGGATCTTTCCCAGAATGGCGATCCCGTCGTCCCCGGGGAGCATCACGTCCAGCACGGCCATCTGCGGGATCTGCTGATCGCACGCCTTGAGAAAGCTCTCGCCGTCGGAAAAGCCGCGCGTCTCAAAGCCTGAATTCTGGAGCGCATATTCCTCCAGTCCCAGAATACTCACATCGTCTTCCACAATATAAATCATATCTGTCCCCCTGCCTTTTTTCCAGTCTCTGCGCCGGGAAGTGCGTAACGGTAATGGTAAAATTGGGAACGCTCCCGGAATTCGGCCGGTTCCTCTGTTTTTATTTTACTCAAATATTCGTGCGTGTCAAATTTCCCGCCCGCTACCTCGATGAGCGCCACCGCGATATTGCTGCAATGATCCGCGATGCGCTCGTAGTTCGTCAGCAGATCCGAGAGCACAAACCCCTGTAAGATGGTATCCTCGCCGGATTGCAGCCGCTGGATATGCCGGTTCTTCATTTCGCGCACCAGATCGTCGATGGTATCCTCGAGCGGTTCCACCTTCCGGGCCAGATCCAGATCTGCGTGCTGGAAGCTTTCGATCGAGTTGTTCAGGATTTCCTGCACAGCCGATTCCAGCACGGAAAGCTCGCTGCGCGTATTTTCCGGGAGCACAAGGCCCTTGCTGTGCAGCTCCCGGGCGCTGTCCAGCAGATTGACGGCGTGATCCCCGATGCGCTCAAAATCCCCGATGGTATGCAGCAGCACCGAAACGGAATGGCTGTCCTCCACAGACAGCGTGTGGCTCGACAGGCGCACCAGATAGGTGCCGAGCCGATCCTCATAGCTGTCGGTCTGATCCTCGTTTGCGGATATCTGACGGGCCATGTCGCTGTCCCAGTGGTGGACAAGCGACATCGCCTGGAGCATGGTGCTCCTTGCGAGGTTTGCCATTTCCATTGTCTGCGCCCGGGCGCGCTCCACCGCCAGGGCCGGCGTGGCGAAAAGCCGTTCGTCCAGGGGCTGGAACCGCTCCGGTTCCCTGTCGTCCGGGATGGTGAGCACGGCAAGCCGTTCCAGCGTCCGGTGGAACGGCAGCAGAAGCGCCGCCGCGAACAGGTTGAATATCGTGTGGACCGCAGCAATCCCCACAGCGGTCACCGCTTGATCCGCAAAGGAAAATTGCAGCAGGAAATCAAGGGAATAGAACAGCAGCAGAAAGACCGCCGTGCCGATCAGGTTGAAATACAGATGGATTGCCGCGGTGCGGCGGGCGTTTTTATTCGTGCCCACGGAGGAGATCAGCGCCGTGATGCAGGTGCCGATGTTCAGGCCCATGATAATAGGGATGGCGCTGGTATAGGTGATGGTGCCGGTGACGGAGAGCGCCTGCAGGATGCCGATGCTTGCGCTGCTGCTCTGGAGCACGGCGGTAAGCACTGCGCCGGCGATCACGCCCAGAATCGGGTTGGAGAGCATGGAGAACATGGCGGAAAAGCTGCGGTTTGCCGCCAGAGGCGCCGCTGCCGACGAGATGAGGCCAAGGCCCAGCAGCAGTACAGAAAATCCCAGAAGCACAAGCCCGGCGCTGCGCTCATATTCCCGGCGGCAGAACTGGTATAAAAGGATTCCGATAAACGCAGCCAGCGGCGCGATGATCCCGGGCCAGCTGCCGCCGTCCAGCCCCGCCAGGGTGAGCAGCCAGCTTGTAGCGGTGCTGCCCACATTGCATCCAATAATGATCCCCACGGCCTGGCTCAGATTCATCAGGCCGCTGTTGACGAACCCTACCACCATGACGGTGGCGGCGCTGCTGCTTTGGAGCGCCGCCGTAGTGCTCAGTCCCCACAGGAAGCCGAGCAGAGGATTTTCTGTAAGGTGGGTGAGGATATTTCGAAGCCTGCTGTCCGCCTGGCGTTCCAAAGCGTTGCCCATTACGTTCATACCAAACAGAAAAACAGCCAGACCGCCCAGCATAATAAATAGATTGGAAATTGCCATGCCCTGAAGCCCCCTTTTGCAATACAATAATAGGAACAGCCCCCCAGCCGCCCCGTTATCGGCGGAACCCTTTGCGCGGAAGCTTCTCGTCCGCCCTCGTCGAATCTCCGCTGCCTGATCCGGCCGGCGTCTCGCTTGCGGGCCGCCGGAGGATCTTCTTTAAAAACCCGGATGTAAATTTCAAAGACAATACCGCAGGATTCTGCACGGCAGACTGCGCCGCAAAATGTTTCGGATGATATCACGGAAATTTTTGCGCAGGACGCTGTGCAGATTTTTTGCGTGAACGGCACGGGATTGCCTTACATTATTTTATATAGCCGCACCCTGCCGAGGAATAACCTGCCGCGATGCTTTCGCGCGCGATCTTAACTATGCAGGACTATGCAGGTATAGTTTGCCATGCACCCATTGTAAGAGAAGCACTGTAAAATCTGCGACCATAACCATGTAAAATCTATGTAAAGTGCGGAATTTTGCCTTGCAGACGCGGTTTTATTTTACCGGAGCGGCCCTGTTTTTACAAATTTTTTTCTTTATGCCGGAATGCTTCACAGGATCTTTACAGAAAAATGACGCAATCATGGTGGATAAAAAAACGATTCCGTATTATCCTGTTAGTGTACTCAGGGAAACAAAATGAAAGCCGGTGGGACGCCGGCGAGAACAAAAGGAGTATGCAACCATGAAAAAAAGACTTGTGCTGAAAGTATTAGCCGCGGCGCTTGCCGCATCTATGTGCCTGGTGGGCTGCACCAGCACCACCGCCGAATCCTCGAGCGCGTCTGAGGCATCTTCCTCCAGCGCGGCTTCCTCGGAAGCTTCCTCTGAGGCGCAGTCCTCCGCTGCGGAATCCAGCGAAGAGACAGGCGGCGAAGCAGCCTCCACTCTGTCCGGCAATATTTCCACCGGCGGCTCCACCAGCATGGAGCAGGTGATTTCCGCTCTGCAGGAGGGCTTTGTCGAGCTGAATCCTGATGTCACCATCACCTACGATCCCACCGGAAGCGGCGCGGGCATCACCGGCGCGATGGAAGGTTCCCTCGATATCGGCCTTTCCAGCCGCGACCTTAAGGAGGATGAAACCGGCGTAACCGGCACCACCATTGCGCTCGACGGCATTTCCATCATCGTCAACACGGAGAACACCGTCACCGACCTGACCATCGACGACCTTGCGAAGATCGCGAGAGGCGAGATCACCAACTGGAGCGAGCTCGGCGGCCCCGACGGGGAGATCGTGTTCGTCGGCCGTGAGGCTGGCAGCGGTACGCGCGACGGCTTTGAGAGCATCGTCGGCGTTGAGGATGAATGCGTCTACGCCGAGGAGCTGACCGCCACCGGCGCTGTCATCGCGAGAGTCCAGTCCAACGCGAACGCCATCGGCTATGCGTCCCTGTCCGCTGTGGACGATACGGTTAAGACCGTCTCCATCGAGGGCGTGCTCCCGAGCGAGGAGACTGTCCAGGATGGAACCTACCAGATTCAGCGTCCGTTCGTGTTCGTCACCAACGACAGCACCGAACTGAGCGAAGCTGCCCAGGCGTTCATGGATTTCGCCCAGAGCGATGATGCCGACGCCCTGATTGCCGCTGCCGGCGCTGTGCCGCTCGCTGACTGAGCCCTGTACATCTTCTGAAGATTCCTAACCTTACCTACTACCATTTCTTTATTGTTTGACTGATTTCTCTTTTTCGTCTGGAGCGGGGGAAAAGGCCGTCCCCCAGATCCCCCGCCTCCGCAGCCCCTTGCCTGACCTGCTTTTCCGAAGGCCGGAAAACGGCCGGAAGGGGCGTGTATCCGGAAAACTTGTTCCGGCAGATGCGTCCCGGCGGTCCCCGCCGGGATTTGCTTTGCGTTACGGCCTGTCAGGCGTCCGCCGGACGCCTAGTAAACAGAGGAGGAAATTCCGTGAGTGTCAAAAGTGTCATGCGGATCAAAAACGCAAGAGGAGGGAGTCGCGTGAGCGTAAAAAGTATCATGCGCGTTAAAAATGCGATTGAAAAAGTGATGAACGCCATCTTTTTCGTCTGCGGCATGATTGCCATTGCAAGCGTGGTGCTCATCACTGTTTATATGCTGGTTTCCGGCCTGCCGGCCATCTTTGAGATCGGCCCGGCGGAATTCCTGTTCGGCACGGTGTGGAAGAGCACCGCCAAGGAGCCGAGCTTCGGCATCCTGCCGTTTATCCTCACGAGTATGTGGGGCACGGCGGGCGCGGCGCTCATCGGCGTGCCGATCGGCCTGCTGACAGCTGTGTTCCTGTCGAAGGTCGCGCCCAGGAAGCTGGCTGTCCCGGTAGGGATGGCGGTGGAGCTGCTGGCGGGCATCCCCAGCGTGGTATACGGCCTTGTCGGTATGCTGGTATTGTCCCCGGCGGTGGCGGAGGCGTTCGGCCTTGCCAACGGCTCCAGCCTTTTTACAGCCATTCTCGTGCTGAGCATCATGATTCTGCCCAGCATTATTTCCGTGAGCGTGACGGCGCTCAACGCTGTGCCGCAGGAGTATGAGGAAGCAAGCCTCGCGCTCGGCGCAACGAAGTCCGAAACATATTTTAAGGTGAGCGTCCCGGCGGCCAAGAGCGGTATCGCGGCCGGCGTGGTGCTCGGCATCGGCCGCGCCATCGGCGAAGCGATGGCCGTCATGATGGTGGCGGGCAACGTGGCCAATATGCCGGAGCTGTTCAAGAGCGTCACCTTCCTGACCACCGCCGTGGCCAAGGAGATGAGCTACGCTTCCGGCCTGCAGCGCCAGGCGCTGTTCAGCATTGCGCTGGTGCTGTTCTTCTTCATCATGCTGATCAATGCGATCCTGAACTTTATCCTCAAGGGGGCGAACAAGGATGAAAAGTAAATCGCGCGTCTTCTGGGACGGCCTGCGCAATATCCTTGTCTATGCCGCCGCCGCGCTGACGATGCTGCTGCTCGTCGGAATTATCGGCTATGTGCTCATACAGGGTCTGCCGCAGCTGAGCTGGAGCCTGATTTCCAGCGTCCCGAGCGTTATCCGGGACATTGAGGGCATCCTGCCTTATATTTTGAATACGATCTATATTATTATCCTTTCCCTGCTGATCGTCCTGCCGCTTGGCGTGGGCGCGGCCATCTACCTGACGGAGTACGCCCAGAACAAGAAGCTCATCCGCGTGATTGAGTTCACCACGGAGACGCTCGCGGGCATCCCGTCCATCATCTACGGCCTTGTCGGTATGCTGGTGTTCTGCCAGCGACTGGGCTTCCAGAGCAGCCTGCTGGCCGGCAGCTGCACGCTTGTCATCATGACGCTGCCCACGATCATCCGCACCACGCAGGAGAGCCTCAAGGCTGTGCCGGAAAGCTACCGCGAGGGCGCGCTCGGCCTGGGCGCGACGAAATGGCGCATGATCCGCACCATTATCCTGCCGTGCAGCGCCGACGGCATCCTGACGGGCTGCATCCTGGCGGTCGGCCGCATCGTGGGCGAGAGCGCCGCGCTGCTGTTCACCGCGGGCGCGGGCAAGATCGTCGCGGACAACATCATCGACGCCTACACCAGCAGCGGCGCAACGCTGTCCGTAGGGCTGTACCTGTCCGCGTTTGAGGAGGGCAATTTCGACGTCGCGTGGGCGATTGCGGCTCTCCTGCTCATCATGGTTTTGATTATCAACTCGGCGGCCCGGATTGTCCGCGTGAAATCCGCCAAGAAACAGTGAGGGAAATAGATATGGAAAACGGAATGGAACGTGTAACCCCTATCATTCAGACGCAGAAGCTCACCCTGCACTACGGCAGCTTTGAGGCTCTCAAGGGGATCGATATGGATATTCTCCCGCAGGAGGTGACGGCGTTCATCGGGCCGTCCGGCTGCGGCAAAAGCACCTTTCTGAAAACGCTCAACAGGATGCAGGATCTTATCCCGACTGTGCGCATCGGCGGGAAAGTGACCTTCCACGGCAAGGATATTTTCGACAAGGACGTGGATGTGACGTGGCTGCGCCAGAAGATCGGCATGGTGTTCCAGAAGCCAAACCCGTTCCCGATGAGCATCTATGACAACATCGCTTACGGCCCCCGCCTGCACGGCCATCCGAGCAGGGCGCAGCTCGACGAGATCGTTGAGAGGACGCTGCGCGGCGCCGCCCTGTGGGACGAGGTCAAGGACAGGCTGAAAAAGAGCGCGCTGGGCCTTTCCGGCGGCCAGCAGCAGAGAATGTGCATCGCGCGCGCGATGGCCGTCAGCCCCGAGGTGATCCTGATGGATGAGCCCACCAGCGCCCTCGACCCCGCCAGCACTATGAAGATCGAAGAATTGATGACTGAGCTCAAAAAGGAGTATACGGTGGTCATCGTGACGCATAATATGCAGCAGGCAGCGCGTATCAGCGACAAGTGCGCGTTCTTCCTGGTGGGCGAGCTTGTCGAGATGGGCCCCACAGAGGATGTATTCTCAACGCCGAAGGATAAGCGCACAGAGGATTACATCACCGGCCGTTTCGGCTGATTCCGGTCCCGCCCGCGCCCGGGCGCGGGATCCCTTTTCTAACATTGGCCCCAGTGCGGGCCGGCAGGAGGATTTGAGACAATGAGTAACCGCAGTGAATATGATGCACAGCTGGAAAACCTGACCCGCAGCGTGCAGGAAATGGGGAACCTCGTGGTGAAGGCTGTGGACGACGCAGTCACCGCTTTGGAAAATAAGGACACAAAACGCGCAGAGGAGATCGTCAAGGGCGACGAGACCGTGGACCGCGAGGAACGCGCCATCGAGCATACCTGCCTGACGCTGCTCCTGCGCCAGCAGCCCGTGGCGAGCGATCTGCGCCAGGTGAGCGCCGCCCTGAAAATGGTGACGGATCTGGAGCGCATCGGCGATCATGCCGCCGACATCGCGGAGATCATCCCGCGTCTTTCCGGCGACGGGATCCGCATCGAGCCGGATATCCCGGCCATGACCCGCGCCGCGCTGGAGATGGCGAAGCTCGCCATCCAGGCGTTCGGCCCGCGCGACACCGAACTCGCTGACCGCGTGATCGCTATGGACGACGAGGTGGACGGCGCGTTCGATAGCGTCAAGAGGAAGCTTGCCAAGGATATGGCGGGCGGCAAACCCGAGCAGGAGGACGCCGCGATCGATCAGCTGATGATCGCCAAGTACGCCGAGCGCATCGGGGATCACGCCGTCAATCTGGCGCAGTGGGTAAAATTCTGCGCCACAGGCCGCTACCTCAACGAGCGGATCATGTGATTTTCTGAAAATACGTTCATTTCTAATAGAGAAAGACAGGAACCCAGGCCCTTTTTCCTCTTCGTGCCTGGGTTCCTGTTTTTATTGCGGAAAAAACTGCCGTTTTTTTCAGACTGAATTTACAAACGCTTTCTCATTTGCTATAATAGTTTCATGAAAACCGCCGGGATTCCGGCAACTTTTTTGCAGAAGGGGAGAATTTCATGCTGGACAAATACTGGAAGCAGTTCAAAAGCGGGACGGACATCCGCGGCGTTGCGTGCGAGGGCGTTCCCGGACAGGAGGTCAACCTCACCGATGAAGTGATTGAGCGCATGGCGGCCGGCTTTGCGCTGTGGCTTGCGGCAAAGACGGGCAAGCCCGCCGGGGATCTCGCCGTGGCGGTGGGGCATGATTCCCGCATTTCAGCCGACAGGATCTCCGCAGCTGTGCGCCGCTCGCTCCTGCGCGCCGGGATCACGGTATATGACTGCGGTCTGGCCTCCACGCCGTCGATGTTCATGATCACGGTGGACAAGCCGTGCGACGGTTCCATCCAGATCACGGCGAGCCACCATCCGTTCAACCGCAACGGGCTGAAATTCTTCACCCGCGACGGCGGTCTTGACGGCCCGGACATCGAGCAGATCCTGACATACGCGCAGGAAAATGAGGCCCCGCCAGCCAAGGACGGCGGCAGGGATATCCCCACGGATTACATGAAGGATTACTGCGCCCATCTCCGGGATATCATCAGGAAGGGCGTAAACGCGGAGGACTACGATCATCCGCTGAAAGGCTTCCATATTGTGGTGGACGCGGGCAACGGCGCGGGCGGCTTTTACGCCAGCGGCGTGCTGGAACCGCTCGGCGCGGACGTATCCGGCAGTCAGTTCCTCGACCCGGACGGCACGTTCCCGAACCACATCCCGAATCCGGAAAACGAGGACGCGATGCGTTCCGTCTGCAAGGCGGTGCTGGACGCGCACGCGGATCTGGGCGTTATTTTTGACACCGACGTTGACCGCGGCGGCGCTGTGGATTCCAAGGGCGAGGAGATCAACCGCAACCGTCTGGTGGCGATAGCGTCTGCGATCGCGCTCGAAGGAAATCCCGGCGGCACGATCGTGACGGATTCCATCACGTCGAACGGCCTGAAAGCGTATATTGAGGACACGCTCGGCGGCGTACATCACAGGTTCAAGCGCGGGTACCGGAACGTGATCAACGAGGCATTGCAGCTCAACCGCGCGGGAGTAAACTGTCCGCTGGCGATCGAGACGTCCGGCCACGCCGCACTGCGCGAGAATTATTTCCTGGACGACGGCGCTTATCTGGTGACGAAGATTATTATTAAGATGGCGGTTCTGCGCCGGGAGGGCAAGCCGCTGGAGAGCCTTCTGGAAAAGCTTGCGGAGCCCAAAGAAGCGATGGAGCTCCGTCTGCCCATCACGCAGGAAGCGTTCCGCGAATGCGGGGAGCAGATCATCGCCGGGCTGGAGGAATACGCCAAAGCGCACAGCTGGGATATCGCCCCCGACAACCGCGAGGGACTCCGCGTGTCGTTCGGCAAAGGGCAGGGCGACGGATGGTTCCTGCTGCGTCTGAGCGTACATGATCCCATCATGCCCCTGAACGTCGAGAGCGACGTCGAGGGCGGCAACCTGCAAATTCTCCGTCAGCTCGCCGCCTATCTTGACACCTGCACCGGCCTCGACCTCACCCCCCTCCACCAAGCCCTCCTTCTCCCGTGACCAGGGGCCTCCTCGGCCCCTGGACCCCGGCAGGGGCTTCGCCCGCACGCGGGCCGTCCCCTTTTGTCGCTTCGCGACATTTCCCCCACACAGTGGGGGAATCTTCCCTGCACCCCGCGCCGGGGGCAAGCCCCCGGACCCATTTCCGCCCAAGCGCGGAGGTTGTCCAGCCGTAATGTCGAGACGGATCCTCTTTTGTAGGGGTGTTTTTTGATCGCTTGGGGGGAGAGAAAGATAACGCGGGAACGAGGTGCGAAAAGGAAAGTACTTTGACGCGATTTGCGTGCAGGCTTAGCCTGCTTCCGCGCGGGTCGCGCGTGTGTTGGGGGAAGATTCCCCCGCAGTGCGGGGGAAATGTCACAAAGTGACAAAGGGGGACGGACCCCGTTGGGGTCCCCCAAACCCCCTCGAACAGCAGGATTGAAGCCCGGCGAAAGAGACGCCGCCGCCCGCACCCACCGCGACAGAGTACCAATGCGAAACAGCATTTCAGCGACCGGTAGGGAGCGATCCGCGATCTGCTGACCGCAGGTCCGCGGGAATCTCTGCTCAATCAACCATCTAGCTAAGCAGAGATACGACGCTTGTTCGGTCTGTCTGCTGCAGGCACAGATTGTCCTTGACAAGCCGCAGGGTTCTGTGCTATCATACAAAAAATAAATTTCAGTACCCATCGCCGGATGGGCAAAAGCATTGATCTCGTATCGTAGGCCGTTGAAGATACGAGTTCAGTGCTTTTCTTTTGTCCGGACGGGGAATAATATACGAGGTGGTTTTTTTATGGGTCAGCCGGGATATTTCCGGACATTTGCAAAATATGCGTCCCTTAATGTGATGGGGATGATTGGGCTGTCGTGCTACATTCTGGCCGACACATTTTTTGTGTCGCAGGGGATGGGTACGGACGGCCTTGCCGCGCTGAATCTGGCGATCCCGATTTACAGCTTTATCCACGGCAGCGGTCTGATGATCGGCATGGGCGGCGGTACAAAATATTCGATTCGGCAGAGCCAGAAGGATTCGGACGCAGCAAATCAGACGTTTACCCACGCGCTGCTGCTGGCGGCAGTGTTTGCGGCGGCGTTTGTACTGGCTGGAATTTTTCTGCCGGGAAAAATTGCGGCGCTGTTTGGGGCGCAGGGGGCGGTATTTGAGATGTCCCAAACGTACCTGCGGGTGATATTGCTGTTTGCCCCGGCGTTCCTGCTCAACAACGTGCTGCTGTGCTTTGTGCGCAACGACGGTGCGCCGCAGCTTGCTATGGCAGGGATGATCGGCGGAAGCCTTTCAAACGTCGTGCTTGACTGGGTGTTCATCTTCCCGTGCGGATGGGGGATTTTCGGCGCGGCGTTCGCAACCGGCCTTGCCCCGATGATCAGCATGGCGATCCTCTCGCCGCACTGGCTCCGCCGGAAAAACGGGTTCCGTCCTGTGGCATGCCGGGTCTCCGCGCGGATGTGCGGCGGGATCCTGTCGAGCGGCGTGCCGTCTCTAGTGACGGAGGTCTCGTCCGGCGTCGTGATTATTGTGTTCAACTCGATCCTGATGGATCTGGCCGGGAACACAGGCGTGGCGGCCTACGGCGTGATCGCGAACCTGTCGCTGGTGGTGATTGCCGTCTATACGGGGATCGCGCAGGGGATCCAGCCGATTATCAGCAGCAGCCACGGACGCGGCGAAGCAAAAGCGGTATCGGCCATTCTGCGGTACGCTGTGATCACGATGCTGGCGTTTTCGGTCGTGATTTATGCGGGGATACTGTTCGGCGCGCCGCAGATTGCCGCAGTCTTTAACAGTGAGGGCGATCCGCAGCTTCAGCAGATCGCGGAAGCCGGACTGCGTCTGTATTTCACGGCCTGTCCGTTTGCGGGATTCAACGTGGTGATTTCGATGTACTTCACCTCTACGGAGCGTCCAATCCCGGCGCACGTGATTTCTCTGCTGCGCGGATTCCTCATCATTGTGCCGATGGCTTTCCTGCTTTCTCACCTTATCGGACTTACCGGAACGTGGTGCGCCTTCCCCGCCACCGAAGCCCTCGTGGCTATCATCGGGCTTGTCCTGGCAGGGGCTGCGCCCGCACGCGGGCCGTCCTCTCACGGAGACCGTCCCCCCCTTGTTATTTCATGACATTCCCCCCGCCCCGCGGGGGGATCTTCCCTTTGTCACTTCGTGACATTTCCCCCACACTGTAGGGAATCTTCCCGGACCCAATTCCGCCCGAGCACGGAGGTTGTTGAACCGCAGTGTCGAGACGGCGCCTAGTCTGCTGAATAAAGCAGCTCTGTGATCCCGTTGGAGGATCTTTCCCGTAATAGATGCAGGCGAAGTTCCCGATCGGATTCTCCAAACAGACGGATCCCGGAGCCTAACAGGGTGGGGATGATGGAAATGTCGTATTCGTCGATCAGATTCTCCCGGATAAGCGGCTGGATGATATTGGCTCCGCCGCAGATCCAGATGGAGTTTCCCGGCTGCCGCTTGAGTCTCCGCACGAGATCACACGGGGATTGCTGTACAAACTGGATCGCGTCTGAGGAAGGCAGCTGCCGGTGGGTAATGACATAGCACGTCAGAGCTTCGTATGGCCATTGTCCCGGCGACAGCTCCTCCGTGATCTGGCGGTACGTGTTCCAGCCTATGACTACAGTATCGGCCGATCCGATAAATTCGGAATAGAAGTCGATGCCCGGATCGGCGGGATCCTGTCCGGACAGCCAGTCCACCCCGCCGTCTCTGCGGGCGAGGTATCCATCGAGGCTCATTGCGATAAACAGCACAGATTTTCTCATAATATTCCTCTTTGATTATACTATTAGGATTTATCAATTGAAGGACAGGCGGTCGATTTCCTCCTGGAGGGTGTTTATAAACCGGCAGGCATGAAAGCCGTCGCAGACGGCATGATGTACCTGAAGCGCGAGAGGAAGATAATATTCCCCGTTTTTCTCGCAGTATTTGCCCATTGTGAAAATCGGCAGCAGATGAGTGAATCCCTGCGTGTGGAGGTGGAAGCTTTCAAAGGAGGCCCACGGAATCATGGAGACATCAAAGCAGTTTTCCGGCGTGTCGGGCTTTGCGTTAAAAGCTTCGACGGTGCCGTAACTGAGCATATCCTGTTCATAGGAGCGGCAGAAGGCGTTGTAATCGCTTGAATATTCCGTCCAGATGCAGGAGAACGTTTCGGTATCTTTGTGGAATATGGTATAGGACGGGTGCATATCGGAATAGATTACCAGATCGCCGTTTTCACGGAACGATGTCCGGAACTGCTCGTATTGATTTACCGTCCGGGTAAGCAGATAGAGCGTGGTGGGATACAGCTTGAGTCCCTGCCGTTTGAGCCGCGTAATATTGAGACGGACGGTCATGCTGTATGTGCAGGGGACGGCCTTGAGATAATGCTCAAAATACTCGCGGCGTTTCCAGGTATCCCGATCGATAATTGTGTAATTCATAGAAAAATTCCCCGTGAAATAGTAGATTCGATTATTTGTAATAGGGATATATGGCCGCCAATGAATTGCGGGATATCCCTGTCGCTACGGTGTTACGTTTTGCAAAATTCTGAAAGGAAAGATTTCTCAGAAAAACTTGATTCCTCACCCATACGTGCCGCAGGCGCGCACAAAGGGCCGCGCTCTGCGCACCCTAAAGGGGATCCGGTCTGGTAAGCATTTGTCTGGATCCTAAGGCGCAATCATTCCTGTGGAGGTTACGACGCGCGACGCGTTCTGCGCACCGCAGGTACATACAGACTTGGTCTGAGCAAGGCTTAGCTTTGCGGGAGGAACTCTCCTCCGTTCCGATTTCGCCTGCCCACTTAAACGCAAATTTTGCAACGATAACAGCGATGATTTCATTTGCTTTCCTGACGACGCAATCTTTTGAAGGAGGATTTCGCGTCCAATCATAACGCCGGCAAAACATTCAAAGAATTTAATCAGGATTTCATACCACAGCGAATTCATAATATCCTGCGTCACGACGCCGGCAAGATACGGACCGAACACAATACCTGCAATCAGCCAGCCAAGAATAGCGGGGAGCCTTACCCGCGAAACAAGCTTTCCGCAGACAAAAGCAACGCATATAATTGCGAAAATCCGAAGCAGAGAAATGATCATAACAGCTTTACCAGCCTTTCAATTACGGCTTCGGGATCGACCTGAGAGCCGCATAATTTCTCAAAGGAGCCGTCTACAATAAGACGGAGGGCTTCGCCCTGTTCTCCCGCTTCACAGCCGAAGGGAGCGGAAATTGTATTCCACAGCGCGTCATTCTGTGCCGAGACATAGGCGTAAATAACATCGTTCAGCTTATATTTATTAAAGATGCCGCTCCTGGACATATTTTTGGAATCCAGATACAGGCGGAGCAACGCCGGGAAATCCGGCGGCGTATTCGCCGCAAGCTGCCTGGACTGAGCCAATATCTCAGCATAATAAGTCTGATACATTGCCGTCGCGAGCGCTTCTTTATCCGGAAAGTACCGATAGATCGTCTTTTTGGAAACCCTCAGCTTTTCCGCCAGCGTATCCACAGAAAATCTCAGCCCTTCCCGCCGGATACTTTCCAGTGACTCACGGATAATTTTCTCCCTCATACGGAAACAAAATCT
>DVHF01000094.1 GCA_018712265.1 Candidatus Gallacutalibacter pullicola | reverse complement strand
ATGTTGCCGGAAGAAAATTTTCAAACAGCAGCCTATTACTCTGCCAGTCACATCAAAAAAGTCAAAGCCTTGAGGGCAGAGTTAACAGAACACTTGGATACCCATGAACCCTTAAAAGCAATGGCTGCCCGCTATGGTATGAGCCTGACGGCGTTGAAAGACTGCTTCAGGGCTGTGTACGGCAAGCCGATCCATGCGTTTCAAAGGGAATATAAAATGCAGGCAGCAACAAAAATGCTTGTCACGACTAATCTGTCAATTGCTGAAATATCAGGGAAACTCGGCTATGAAAATCCCAACAAGTTTTCCTCTGCCTTTAAGGAGATCATCGGGCAGTCCCCCACGGAGTACCGTAAGAACAGAAAATAGTTGGCTTTTTGGATAGATTGCGGCTTTGCGGAGTGGAGCAAAAAGTAAATCTGGTTTATGATATGCTGCGTGGTTAGGCAATACTAACCACGCAGCATTTTTGGTATTAGGGGGAGGACAGATGAGCAAGGCAACGAGGCGATTTATCGTCAATAAAATTTTGGAAATGCTGATAACGCTCGTTGTTGTTACGCTGATTTCCTTCCTGCTGGTGCGCCTGTCACCCATCGATCCGGCTGAAGCCTATGCCCGCCGGTCATTTGCCGCGTTCAGCTTTACAGACGAGCAGATGGAGGCGCTGCGGGAAGATATGGGCCTCAATGATCCGCTGCCCGTGCAGTATGTGACATGGGTGAAGGATGCGCTCCATTTGGATTTTGGGGAGTCCTTTGTCAGCGGACAGCCGGTATTTGAAAAGGTCACAACAGCAATCGGCATAACAGTAACGATTGTCCTGATCTCAGCAGTGATTCAGGCGGTATTTATTCTTCTGTTTGGATGCCTGTGCTATGTAACGAGAAAGCGAATGATCGGACACGCGCTGATTTTCCTGTGTATCGCAGGCGTTTCCATTCCTTCGTTTTTCTTCGCCAGCACCTATCTGGACATTTTTGCCGTCAAACTTGGATTGACTTCGGTGGTGGGAAACACTGGCCTGATGCGTTATCTTCCGGCTGCGGTCTGTATTGCGATTGGGTGTATTGCCCTGTTTTCGCCCATGTTGGCAAACAACATTCAAAAAGAAATGGAGCAGGACAGCGCCTTCTATGCCCGCTGCCGGGGACTGTCTGAAGGAAAAATCCTGCTGCGCTATGCGCTCCCCAACGCCGTGGTCACATTGCTGCCCAACTTTTGTCAGATGCTCGGCCTCTGCATGGCCGGTTCCGCCATCGTGGAGCGGGTATTTTCCCTGCCTGGGCTGGGCTATCTGATTATTGACAGCGTTCTGTACCGGGATTCGCCGGTAATCCACGCAACCATTCTGTTCCTGGCGTTCTCGCTGATGATGTTTAACATCCTTTCGGATGTGCTGCGGCGGATTTTGCAGCGGGACGCTTCTTCCAGAGAGGGGGCCAGACTGTGAGCCGGGTAAAGCATATCCTCTCTTACGCAATTCCCATTGCCGTACTGCTGTTTTTCCTGTTTGGATCGCTGTTCGCACCCCATGACCCGACAGCCACAAATATCCGAGGCAAATTCCTCACCAGCAGTGCCGAGTATCCCTTTGGCACAGATGATTTTGGCCGCTGTGAGTTCTCACGCATATTAGAGGGTGGGAAAACGACTTTGGGGATCGTGCTGGTCGGATCGGCCATTGTGATTGTGTTGGGAATCCTTTTTGGTATCCTGCTGGCAAAGACGGGCCGCCGCAGGAATATCCTCGCGGAGAGCATTTTGAATGCTGTCACAGCCATTCCGCCGGTGGCCTACCTGATTATCTTCATCGGCATTTGGGGGAACAGCATTCCCACCATGCTGGTGGCCCTGACCGCCTCTCTTATCCTGCGGATGATTAAGCTGGTTAAAACCTTAATCGAGGTAGAATACGACAAAGCATACATCATGTGCGCCATTGCCTGTGGTGCAAGCAAAGTGCGAATTATGCTGGTACATATCCTCCCCAATATCATCCGGGACATTGTGCAGTTTATTTGCCTCTCCTGTGCGGAAATGATTATCGCAATCTCTGGTTTCTCATTCATCGGCCTTTCGTTGGGCGATGATGTAATCGACTGGGGCGTAATGCTTTCCGATGCCAGGGCATTGGCGGGAACACATCCCCAACTGCTCCTTTATCCGATCCTCTTTATCTTTATCAGCTCCCTCTGTTTTAACTACTTGGGGCGGCTTTTGGAAAAGGAGGGGGCCTGATGCTGGAGGTCAAAAGTCTGACAGTCAAAGTGAAAAATGATGCGCCGATCCTGAGCGATGTTTCCCTCTCCATAGATACGGGGAGCTGCATCGGCTTGACCGGGGCCAGCGGCTCCGGCAAGACAACTTTAATCAAATCCATCATGGGGATGTATGGCGGCGACTTGGAAATCCCTCATGGGGAAATCCTGCTGGATGGAGATAATCTGCTAAAACATACCGCCAAAGAACGGCGGAAACTCTGCGGCAAGGTTATCGGCTTCATTCCCCAAAATCCAATGACAGCGTTTTTCCCGCATACAAAGATCGGACATCAAATGGCAGAAACATTCCGCTTGCACGCAAGCATGGATAAGAAGCAAGCGTTGGCACTGGCCGCTGATGTCTTGCAGCGGGTCAATTTGTCCGATACCAAGCGGATTCTGAACGCCTACCCGGGAGAGTTATCCGGTGGGATGCTCCAGCGCATTGCTATGGCACTGATTTTAGGAACAAAGCCAAAATATGTGCTGGCAGATGAACCAACCAGTGCTTTGGATGAAGCCAATCGGGACTTACTGCTCGATCTGTTGCGTGAGTACCAGCAAAGTTCCGCCATCCTGTTCATCTCCCATGATACCGAAGCGATGAAAGCACTTTGCCCCATCACTCATGTGATGGAGCATGGGAAAGTCATTGAAACGCAGGAAACGGAACAACTGTTTCTTCATCCACAGCAGCCGTGGACAAAACGGTTTGCCGCAGCAGCCTGTCATCGGGAGGAGGTAGACTGGAAATGGACTGCATTGAGTTAGATCATCTCACCAGGACCTATTACGATGCACAGGGAGAAACCTTCTGTGCCCTGGATCATGTTTCCCTGGCCTGGGAGCAGGGCCACAGTGTTGCCATCATGGGAGAAAGCGGCAGCGGGAAAAGCACTATGGCCCGGCTGATGATTGGTTTGGAGCGGCCCTCTGAGGGGCGTGTACTGGTCAATGGAGCCGATACCACCAAATGGGGCCATAGAGAGTGGAGAAAACACCGGGGCAAAATTCAAGCGGTTTTTCAGGATGCGGGCGGAACCTTGAATCCTGCTTGGAGTACCTCGAAAAATGTGGAGGAAGCTCTTGTAAACTTGACGGATTTATCCCCTGCACAGAGGAAAAGCCGCATATCTGAGTTGATGGAGCAAACCGGTTTGCGAAAAGACCTCCTGGATACTCCGGTCAGAAAATTGTCCGGCGGGGAACAACGCCGTCTGGCGCTTCTGCGCTCTCTATCTATTTTTCCAGAGTTTTTGATCCTGGATGAAGTGACAGCTGGCCTTGACCTGATTTCAACCGAGTCAGTTTTTCAGCTTTTAGAAAAATACCAGCAGGAACATGACTGCGCCTATCTGGTCATTACTCATGACCTGCAAATCGCCTCGCGGCTCTGCGAGGTCATTTACGAGATCGAACACGGCAAAATCACAAAAAAGGCCGTTCGATAACTATAAAATCACAGAAAGGAACAAAATGAGATGAAACGAACCAAACGTGTTTTGGGCCTTGCTCTTGCCGCGGTTATGTGCGTGGGGATGCTTACCGGCTGCAGTGGGGAAACATCCAGCAGCGCGACAGATTCTGATGGAGTGAGTACTTCTGAAACAACAAGTGCAGAGGAAAGCAGCTCGGCCGAAACGGAGGAAAAGGTCCTGAACATCGCCACGATTGGCGAAACCACAACCCTATCCCCCCTTTATATGATCGCGGACAACCGTCCCACGCAGAAACTGCTCTATGAGGGTCTGGTGAAATACGTGGATGGGGAGATCCAGCCGGTCCTAGCGGAAGATTGGGAACTGAGCGAGGACGGCACCCAGCTTACCTTCTATCTTCGGCAGGGTGTGACCTTCCATGATGGAGAGCCTTTCAATGCTGAGGCTGCGATTGCCAATATTGAATCCTGGCACATCAATCCTTCCTTTGCCTCTCTGCCTGGCGTTGTGGACTATACAAACATCGAGGCCGTAGATGAGTACACTATCCGCCTG
>DVHF01000093.1 GCA_018712265.1 Candidatus Gallacutalibacter pullicola | reverse complement strand
AACGTAGTTCCACAGCGCTGCGCTGCTCCGAGCATAGTTAGCGCGTACCAGCCTGCGGAGACTCGGACGCGAGGTGCGAACCTGATATAACGCTGAGATCGGAAGGATCAGCCGGGGGTCTTTAGGGGGAGTCCACAGACTCCCCCTGAATGGTCTTTTGCATCCTTTTCTTCCATAAGAAAAGGATGAGCCTTGGGGGTTTGGGGGCATGGGTTTAACAGCCCCCAACGCCGGGACCTCTCAGGTCCGATAGATAAAGCGGTGAAGCCTCCGGCTTCAAATATTCCCCCCGCCCGGGCAGGGCGCAAAGCCTGCCGCCGCAGGCTAAGGAAGCCGGGAGCTTCCGCTAACGATGCTCCCGGCTTTGGAATTAGTCGCGGTATTCTTCCATGGTGAATGCTTCGAGAACGTCGCCGACCTTGACGTCGTTGAAGCGTTCCAGGCCGATGCCGCAGTCGAAACCGTCGGCAACCTCCTTGACGTCGTCCTTGAAGCGGCGCAGAGACGCAATCTTGTCCTCGGCAATCACGATGCCGTCGCGCACCACGCGGATCTGGGCGGAGCGCGTAATCTTGCCGTTCTGTACGTGCGCGCCGATAACCGTGCCCACATTGGAAATCTTGTAAATCTCGCGGGCCTCCGCGCGGCCGAGAGCCACCTCGCGCACCTTCGGCGCAAGCATACCCTTCATAGCCGATTCAATTTCCTCAATGCAGTCGTAAATCACGCGGTACAGGCGCACATCGACGCCGTCGCGCTTCGCATTTTCTTCAGCGACCGGATCCGGACGCACGTTAAACCCGACAATAATCGCGTTCGACGCGTTGGCGAGCATCACGTCCGATTCGTTGATCGCACCGACGCCGCCGTGGATCACATTGATCCTCACCTCCTGGTTGGAGAGCTTCTCCAAAGACTGGCGCACAGCCTCCACAGAGCCCTGCACGTCCGCCTTGACAATCACCTGAAGCGTCTTGATATCGCCAAGCTGCATCTGGTCGAACAGGTTCTCCAGCGTGACCTTCGTCTGCGCGTTGAACTGCTCCTCCTTCTGCGCGTTGCGGCGCTGCTCCACCAGCTCGCGCGCCAGACGCTCATCCGATACCACATTGAAAATATCGCCGCCGACCGGCACGTCGTCCAGACCCGTGATCTCCACCGGCACGGACGGCCCCGCGCTTTCCACGCGCTGTCCGCGGTCGTCCATCATCGCGCGGACGCGTCCCACAGACGCCCCCGCAACAATAATATCCCCAACGTGGAGCGTTCCATTCTGCACCAGCATCGTGGCGATCGGGCCGCGTCCCTTGTCGAGCCGCGCCTCGATCACCGTACCCTTTGCGGCGCGGTCCGGATTCGCCTTGAGCTCCTTCATGTCCGCCACCAGGATGATCATTTCCAGCAGATCGTTGAGACCCGCCTTCGTCTTGGCGGAAACCGGGATGCACGGCGTATCGCCGCCCCATTCCTCCGGGACGATTTCATATTCCGTCAGCTGCTGCTTGACGAGATCCGGGTTGGCATCCGGCTTATCCATCTTGTTGATCGCCACGATGATCGACACCCCGGCCGCTTTGGCGTGGTTGATCGCCTCGACGGTCTGCGGCATGATGCCGTCATCAGCCGCCACAACAAGCACGGCGATATCCGTCACCTGCGCGCCGCGGGCACGCATCGTCGTGAAAGCGGCATGACCGGGCGTATCGAGGAACGTCACGTCCCTGTCGTTGACCTTGACGCGGTACGCACCGATATGCTGCGTGATGCCGCCCGCCTCTGTCGATGTGACGTTCGCGTGACGGATGGCGTCGAGCAGGGAGGTTTTGCCGTGATCGACGTGGCCCATCACGACCACAACCGGAGCGCGCGGGACGAGGTTCGCGTCGTCGTCCTCGCTGTCGTCGATGATGCGCTCCTCAATCGTGACGACAACCTCTTTCTCCACCTTCGCGTGGAATTCCATCGCGACGAGAGTGGCCGTATCAAAATCGATCACATCGTTGACGGTGGCGAATACGCCCAGGCCGATCAGCTTCTTGATCACCTCGGCAGCAGTCGCTTTCAGCCGCAGAGCCAGCTCGCCCACCGTGATTTCGTCCGGCACGCTGATGGTCATCTGCTTCTGCTTGCGCTCCTGCGCGATGCGGCGCAGACGCTCGGCCTCCGTCTCCTTGCGGGAGGTGCGCGGCTTGCCGCGGTACTGGCTGCTGCGCTGCGTCAGCTTCTGCTTCTGGACGGTGTTCTCGTTGCGCACCTTTTCCGAAGCGAGGCGGTCGTATTTCTCGTTGTATTTTTCCAGCTCCACATTGGAGGAACGCGTATCCACAATCCTGCCCTGCGGCTTGCGCACCACATTACTGTCCTGCTGGGGCTGTTCGCTGCGGGGCGCCGGGGCCGGCTGCTGCTTCTGCTGGGCCTGCGGCTTGGGCTGCTGCGCCTGCGCCGCCGGACGGCTCTGCTGCTGAGCGGGCTTCTTGTTCCCGTTCTGCGCGCCTGCGTTCCGGTTATTGTTGTTATTATTCTGGCGCGGCCCGTTGTTTCCGCCGCCCTGGCGGTTCTGGCCGCGTCCCTGCTGCTGCCGGCGGTCGCCCGCCGCCTTTCCGTTTTCCTTATTTGCTTGATTCCGCATGGGCCTCTCCTCCTCATTCCGGGAGCTTTTCTCCTCCCCCTGCGCGGGGGCGGCTGCCGCCTGCTCCGGGCTGTTTTCCTGCGCCGGCTCCTGCTCCGCCGAAGTGTTCTGCGCGAAGTATTCGTCGAAGCTCTCAACCTGGCGCGACTGTGTGAAGCTTTCAAAAACGCAGTCCAGCTCCTGCTCGGTGAGCGCCGTCATATGTTTTTTCGTCTCGCCGCAGTACTTCTGGATCGTGTCGATTACTTCCTTATTCGGAATATTCAAATCCTTTGCCACATCGTGGACCCTGTATTTTATCATCATGAGAAATCCCTCCCTGTCATGGTCACAGCTGCGCCGGCCTCGCGGCCAAGCTCCAGCATCCTCCGGGCGAACCCATCGTCGAGCACCGCGGCGATCCCCACGCGCTTGCCGACGGCGTGCCCCATTTCCTCCATCGGGACAGGCAGCGTGAGCGTTTGAAGCTCTGGCGCAGCCCTGACGGCGGACCCGGCCGTCCCGGGGGAAAGGTCGGAGGCGAACAGGAGCAGCCGCGCCGTCCCTAACCGCGCCGCTTCCACAGAAGCGTCAGCGCCGAGGGTCAGCTTTCCCGCGCGCCGGGCGAGTCCCATCAGGGAAAGCAGCTTTTGTATTGCCTGTTCATCCATCCGCGCCGATCTCCTCCTCCATCTGCTGATATACCTCGTCCGGGATTTTCACAGGCTCTCCCGGCCCGGAAAACGCCCTTTCAAACCGCTTGGCCTTGCGCGCAGCCTTCAGGCAGGCGGCGCTCCGGCAGACGTACACGCCGCGTCCCGGCTTGCGCCCGGTCAAATCGAGAGATACCCCTCCTCTGCCGGTGATCTGCCCGGTTTCATCCTTACTGTCCGGGGCCTTCACCACACGGACCAAATCCTTTTTCGGCTTCATTTCTCCACAGCCCGCGCACATGCGCATTGGGATCTTTTTCTGCCGCATAAGCACACCCCTTTCCCGTCAGCCGCCGGCTGGACCCTGGATGAAACCAGACAAAATGCCGGGTTTTCCGCCAAGGCCCGCTCCGCATCTCCCAGGGAGATTATTCCTCCGGGTTTTCCCCGTAAAAGCCGCTCTCCGGCTTAATGTCGATTTTCCAGCCCGTCAGGCGCGCGGCAAGGCGGGCGTTCTGGCCCTTGTTGCCGATGGCCAGGGAAAGCTGGCTGTCCGGCACGGTGACGCGGCAGGAATGGCTGCCGTCCTCCGCAACCTCCACCGACAGCACGTTTGCCGGGGAGAGCGCCGACGCGATGAACTTTGCCGGATCGTCGCTGTACTCCACGATGTCGATCTTCTCGCCGCCCAATTCCGTGACGATGCTCGAGACGCGCGCGCCCCTTGCGCCGATGCACGCGCCGACCGCGTCCACATCGGGATCGTGGCTGAGCACGGCGAGCTTCGTGCGGGAACCGGCCTCGCGGGAGACGGCCTTGATCTCCACAACGCCGTCGTAGATCTCCGGGACTTCCTTCTCAAACAGGCGCTTGACAAGATCCGGGTGCGTGCGGGAAATCATCGCGCGCGGACCCTTCTCCGTCTCCTTGACGGCGACGACATACACCTGAATGTGATCGCCCTCTGTGAGCGATTCGTTCCCCACCTGCTCGCTCTTGGGAAGAACGGCCTCGGCCTTGCCGATGCGCAGCGTGGCGGCGCCGGTGCGCGGATCGATCCGCTCCACAAGCGCGCTGACAAGCTCCTGATGCTTGCTCTGGAACTCCTGCATCATCTGGCCGCGCTCGCCGTCACGGATGCCCTGGCGGATGATATTGCGGGCCGTCTGCGCGGCAATGCGCCCGAACTCCTTGGTGTTGAGCGGGATGCTCACCATGCCGCCCACCTCTGCGCCCGGATCGATCTCGCGGGCTTTCTCGAGGGAGATCTCGCGGCCCTTGTCCGTGACCTCCTCCACAACGGTCTTGCGCAGGAACACCTCGAATTTCCCGGATTCCGGATCCATATTGATCACGGCGTCCTCATTGTTATAGCTGTTCTTGCACGCGGTCAGGATCGCCTTTTTGATGCGGTCCACCATAAAATCTACGGAGATTCCTCTCTCCTTCTCCAGCAGGGCCAGAGCTTCAAAAACTTCGCTGTTCATTCTTCCAAATCCTCCACAAAATCATCTTCCAGTAAGTGTACGGATACCGTCTCCTTCTTCGGGATGGCGGCCACCTGCCCGTCCTCCGGGTTTTCCAGCGTAATGACAGAATCCTCATAGGCTCTGAGGATTCCGTCGAGCACGCGCGTGCCGTCCTCGAGCGGACGGATCAGCTTGACGGAAACCTCCGCGCCGAGGAACGCCTGAAAATGCTCCGGGCGGGTAAGCTCCCGGTTGATGCCGGGGGAGCTGACCTCCAGGCAGTAATTCTGTTCAATCGGATCCAGCTTGTCGAGCGGATCGTTGATGGCGCGGCTCATGGCCTCACAGTCGTCGATCCCGACCCCGCCGGGCTTGTCAATAAAAATGCGCAGATACCACTGCGCTCCTTCCTTCAGGAACCGGACGTCCCAGATCATGAGTCCCAGCTCCTGCGCGATCGGCTCCGCCAGTCGGCGCACAGCCCCTACCGTATTTCCGGACTTTTTCCTGGATGCCATACTATTCACCTCTAATACAAACAAAAGAGCGGGTCGCCCCACTCTTTCATTCTCAGCTTATTCCTTTGTTATTATAGCACGTTTTTTCCGCGATTTCAAGCCCAAACTGCCCAAACTTCCGCGGTTGGAGGTGCCTTCTATTATTTATTTTCCAAAATGGGACAGATTTCTGCCGCCGGCTGTCAGAAATCGAAAGCCGGGCAGTCCCTGTACCGTTCCGGCAGGGGATCGCCGGGCCCGGTTCCGGAAAGGCTTTCCACGAGCGTGGACGGCTCCTCCGGGAACTGATGCCGGTTCAGCCAGAGGATAAAATCATCCTCATTGTACCAGACGACGCCGTCCCTGCGGTATTCTTCGGCGCAGGGGCTTTCCCAAAGCCATCGGAAGAACTCCGTACAATATTCTTCCAGATGATCCGCGGCTTTATCCGGGACGGCGTAAATCTTTCTGTCGCCATCCGCGCTCAGTGCGATATTTTTCAAGACGCGCCTCCATTTCCTATGACAGCCCGTTCAGAGATGGATGCTTCTTTATTGGGCGCCCAGCCCTGCGCGGCCTCTGTGTCCGCGCCGGTTCCTATATGGAAAATTGCGCTTTCCTCAGCCCTGCGCGATCTGCTCGAGCTTTGCGCGGTCAATCAGCTCGATCCCGCCGCGGAACAGGCGCACCATCCCCTCGCCCTGGAAGTACCGCAGCATCCTTGTGACGACCTCGCGCGCCGATCCCATATGCCGGGCGATCGTCTCCTGCGTGATTTTCAGCGTATCGCTCCCCTCAATTGAGGACTGCTCAAGCAGGAACAGCGCGAGCCGTTTGTCGAAGCTCATAAACAGGATCTGCTCCACCGTCCACATGACCTCCGAAAACTGGGACGCCATCAGTTCCCCGGCATAATCCGCCACAGCCAGCGACGTTTTGGAAAGCTCCTTCCAGAGCGGCGGCGGGATGAGCAGCACCACGGTATCCTCCTCCGCCTCGATATTCACCTCAAAGGTGATGTTATGTAATACGCACGACGCGGAAAACAGGCACACATCCCGCTCAAACGACCGGTAGAGCGTGACCTCCTTGCCGGACTGCGACACCAGAAATGTGCGCACCTGTCCGCTCCGCAGCACCATGACTCCCAGGCATTCGCGCCCCTGGTGCAGAAGCTCCCCTTTCCGGTAACTTCTGCGCGTCACCGCCCCGGCCAGTTTTTCCTGCGCGTGTTTGTCCAGGCCGTTCCAAAAAGGCAGCGCGTCCTGTAAAAAAACAAGGTCTTCCTGTGAGACCGCCATCATTTCCCACCTCCTAAAACGGCCCTGCCTGAAAATCCCGAATACCCGGGATTTTCAAACGGGGCCTGCGGTTTATCTGAAAAATCAAAAATGCTCGAAAATTCTCTGAAAAACAACGGATACAAGGCGCGAATCCGCAGCCATACTCCCGTATTGCAGGGAGCGAACAGCACAGACGCCGCTTTTCGGGTGAATATAACAGCACTGGGGACTTTTCAGATGTACCCTGAGCCTTGTTTGAAAGCAAGCGATGTCCGCCGTTTTCAAGCAGGGCTTAATTTTTTTCCAGATTTTTCAGCTTTTCCAATTCGTTCTTATCCACGCGGATCTGCCCGTCGCGCAGCAGGCGCACCTGCTTCACCTGGAACAGCTGCGGCGCGGCGTCCGGGGATTTTTCCAGACGCACCTTGAGCGTCCCGGTCAGCAGATTCTGATCGATGACAACGCCCTTTCCCTCCGGCGTCATCACCACGGCGTTCACCTTCGGGGTGGAACGCAGCAGATCCAGATACGCTTCCTGCTCATATTTCAGGCAGCACATCAGCCTGCCGCACGTCCCGGAAATTTTCACCGGATTGAGCGACAATCCCTGTTCCTTGGCCATCTTGATGGAAACCGGCTGGAACCCGCCCAGAAAGGACGAGCAACAGAACGGCCTGCCGCAGATTCCTAGCCCGCCGATCATCTTGGCCTCGTCGCGCACGCCGATCTGCCGGAGCTCTATCCTTGTGCGGAATACCGACGCCAGATCCTTCACCAGTTCGCGGAAATCCACCCGTCCGTCGGCGGTAAAGTAGAACAGGATCTTGCTGTTGTCAAACGTGTATTCCACATCGACCAGCTTCATTTCCAGCTTGTGCGCCTCAATTTTCTTGCAGCAGATATCAAACGCTGATTTTTCGCGGATGCGGTTCTCGGCGATCCGTTTCAGATCGTCCTTGTTCGCGACGCGGATCAGCTTCTTTAACGGCTGGACAATTTTGTCCTCCGGAATTTCCCTGTTTTCCATGGCGACCTCGCCGCATTCAACGCCGCGGGCGGTCTCCACAATAACCATATCTCCTTTTTTTAAGACGACGCCGTCCGGATCAAAGTAATATACCTTTCCGATATTTTTGAACCGAACGCCTATTACTTCGGCCATTTCAGCCCTCCTTATCCATAGTATCTGAAAGCGAGCACTGATGCCCGCCCCATTCTGCACCGTTATCTCTTTCAGATACGCTGGGAAATTTTCTGATTTTATCACCTGCGGTGAGCAGATGGTAAGTGAAAAACGAAAAGTGAATAGTGAACAGCTTCACGCCCGCCGCAGGCGCGTGCAACCCTGGCCCGGTTTTGGCACAGCAAATGCGGATGCACTCCGATCACAGGCCCGCAAATTCGTTCCGGCAAACCATCCCCCGGATGGTTCGCCTCCTCTGTTTGCTCACCTCTCTGGGGGAACGCTTCGCGTTCCTTTTTTACGGGGGCCAGCCGCACGCGCCCGTCCCCCTTTGTCACTTCGTGACATTTCCCCCGCTCTGCGGGGGAATCTTCCCGCGCCCCCGCAGCCTTTTGAAAAAGGCTGGCGAAAACTTTATCCTTGCGTACCGCGCGGCTTGGCGCTAGCGGCCCGCCGCCCGGCGCAGTCTTGCGCAGTACGCCGTCACCAGCAGCGCGGCGTTCGCGTTGCGCTCCACATTCTCCCGCGCCGTCACTGTCTCCGTCACGAGCGCCATCAGCTTATCGCGTGTCAGCGTCGCGGCCAATTCCTGCGCGGCGCTTTCTCCGCCCAATGCGGATCCCCCCGCGCGGATCACACACGCATCCCGGAACAGTCCTACCAGCCGATCCAATACGGCGCGAAGCAGATCCTTATCCCGAATCAGCGGCGCAGTCACAGCCAGCAGTTCCATTTCGTCCGGAGCCGTCAGCGCATGGGCGATTTTGGGAACGTACTCCAATGCCGCATTCAGGCGGCTGTCCTGAAGCGATTCCAGCATCTGGCCGATATTCCCGCCCCACTGTCTGGCGGCCGACTCCACCGCCGCGCGATCGATCCCCGGCAGCTGGGCCGTCACAGCCTCCACGGCTTCCTGCTCGGACACAGGGCCGAGCGTAAATACCTGCGCCCGGGACCGCACCGTCGGAAGCAGAGCGGATGCCGATACGCAGGTGAGGATAAACAGCGCCTGTGCAGGCGGCTCCTCCAGGATTTTCAGCAGGGCGTTCTGCGCCTGCTCGGACATGGTCTGTGCCTGAAACAGCAGGTATACCTTGCAGGGTGCTTCGTTGGGCCGGATATATGCGTCACTGCGCAGAAAGCGGATCGCCTCCACATGGAACGACCGGGCGGCCGTCCCGCCGCTCGCCGTATAGATGTCGGGATGGGATCCGGCCTTTGCCTTGACGCAGCCCGGACAGGAGCCGCACGGACGCTCGGCCCCTGTGCAGACAGCCGCCTGCGCCAGGAGCCGGGCAAGTGTACGTTTTCCCGTACCGGGCGGGCCTTCCAAAATCACCGCGTGGGGAAAGCGTCCCTCGTCAAACGCGAGGGACAGCTGCCGCTTTACCTCCCCATTACCCGCAAAATTCTGGAACAGCATCCGCGTCAGACCTTCTCGAAGCGGTCAACATTCAGCACGAAGATTGTGGATCCGCCCACAGTAACCTCCACCGGGAACGACGAGTACATCCCGACGTCCATAGTCGTGGTGCTCGGGACCACCTGAGTGCGGCGGCTGCTGTGCTTTGCGATAATCTCAATGACTGTGTCCACCTTTTCGTCGGCGACGCCGCAGATGAACGTGGTATTGCCCGCCATCAGGAATCCTCCGGTTGTTGCGAGCTTCGTTACGGAAAAGCCCTGTTTTGTCAATGCGGAAGAAACGGCGCTGCTGTCGTCGTTGCTGACAATGGCAAGAACTAATTTCATACAGGATCCCTCCAAAAAATAATGTAAAAATCATACCGCCACGCTGTTTTTCAATATAGCATAACCGTATGCTAACATTTTAGCACTTTTGCAGAAAAAAAGCCATACCTGATTAAAAACTTGACAATTTCCGGCGTGATTTTTTCACCGGGCATCACGACGGGCACACCCGGCGGGCATGGACAAGCCGGTTCCGCCGCGATTCTCCCGGCGGCCTTTTCGAGCGGGATCTCCTCGCACAGGCCGAGCACCGCGTCGCGCGGCGTCATGACAGCCTCCGGGAGATCGGGCGGCAGAAGCCCGTCCCGTTTGATCGGCTTCCCCACCGGCACGGCGCGGACCGCCTCCTCCACGCGCCGGAAATCCTCATCTGTATGGAACGGCGTAGCGATCAGTACGAGGTATCCCTGATCCGCGTATTCCGGTTCCACCCCGTGTGTTCGGAACAGCGCCGCGCCCTGTTCCCCGGTCATCCCGACGCCCGCGAGATCCAGCGCGATCCTGGTGGGATCACATTCGCCCTCCGGGCCGCGGATCCCGCGCTCCGCCGCAATCTCCCGGATCCTGCGCACCCGCTGTTCCAGCACGGGATACGCCTGCGCCGCATTTTTCTCGACCCATGCGCGCGCCCAGTCGAGCGACGCCATCACGAGGTAGGATGGACTGGTGGATCCAAACAGGGACATGGCGCCCTTTGCGCCGCTGACAAAGCGTTCGTCCGCGATATTGAGCCACGCGCCGCCGGTCAGCACAGGGAGCGTCTTATGCGCGGAGCACGCCGTCATGGATGCGCCCAGCGTAGTGGGGTGCCTGTCGCGGGAAAGGAATTTCAGGTGCGTGCCGTGGGCGTTATCGACCAGCAGGGGCACGCCGTATTTTTTGCAGACTGCTGAAATCGATTCTATATCGGCCATCACGCCGTAATAATCGGGACTGGTGAGGTACACGGCGCGCGCGTCCGGCGTGCATCGGAGAGCCATCTCCACGTCCCCGGCACAGACACGGCCGGGAAGTCCGGGGCCAGCGTCCGCCCGCGGATATACCCACACTGGTTCCAGACCCAGCAGCGCCATTGTATGGATCGCGCTCCGGTGGATCACGCGTCCGCAGACGATCTTCCCGCCCTGCGGCGCAGCCAGACGAAGCATTGCCTGGATACACAGCGTGCATCCCCCGGCAGAAAAGAGCGTCCGCGGGACGCCGAAAAGGCGCGCCGCAGCTTTTTCCGCTTCCAGAATCGGGCCGTCCGCCTCATAAAGGCTGTCGGTGTCCGGAAGCTCCGTAAAATCCAGCGAGAAAAGCTCTGCGGGGATCGCCCTCCCCGCGTGCCCCGGCGTATGGAACGGCGCATACTCCTTGCTGCGATACGCAAGCAGGGCTTGATACAGCGGCATATCTTGCATGATCGAAAATTCCTTTCTGCTCCGCCCCAGCGGAGGATTTTCGCCCTGCCCGGGCGCGCACCCAGTTTGAAGCTTTCGGCTTCACCGAGCCAAGATTTTGCGCCCAGCCTGGGCGGAGCAATTACTTTTGAAGCTACAGCTTCACCAAGCCAAGATTTTTTGCCCAGCCCGGGCGGAGCGGAATTTTTTGAGGCATAGTGTCTCACCCTGTTGGGGGTGTCCCCCAAACCCCCAGCACGGATTATTTTTTAGACCTTGCAGGTCCCGGCGTTGGGGGCGGCTCAGGCCGCGCCCCCAAACCCCTGCCGGCCCCATCTTTTCTTATGGAAGAAAAGATGGAAAAAGACCATTTAAGGGGGCTACTGCCCCCTTAAAGATTCCCCGCTGGGGAGCGCTCTGGCCGCGTCCCCAGACCCCACGGCCGGGAAACTTTGTGGTAGGATCAAGCGTATCGAGAGCCAAAAGGTGCGCTCTCAATACCGGAAAAATTCCGCTCTTTGTAAAGGCTCTTACGTTATCGTACAACTGCCCGGCAAGCTGTTTCGCCTATTTTGGACGTGAACGGTTTGGAAACCTCGCAGTGTAACCTCTCCCTGTTTCGCGCTAACTGGGCAGGGAGACAATCACGCTAGGGGCCTACGGCCCCAATGCTTACCATAGTGGATCCCTGATAGGGCCGCGCGCCGTAGGCGCGCACTCTACCGGAAATGCGAAGGCATTTCCGAACCGGA
>DVHF01000092.1 GCA_018712265.1 Candidatus Gallacutalibacter pullicola | reverse complement strand
GACGAGCGCGAGCAGACGCTCAACCAGCTGCTTGTGGAGATGGACGGCTTCGGCGCGAACGAGGGCGTCATCATGATTGCCGCGACGAACCGCCCGGATATCCTTGACCCGGCTCTGATGCGTCCCGGACGCTTCGACCGCCAGGTGATGGTGGGTTATCCGGACGTCAAAGGCCGCGAGGAGATCCTCAAGGTACACGCGCGCGGTAAGCCGATCGCCCCGGACGTTGTCCTCAAAACGATCGCGCAGTCCACGGCGGGCTTTACCGGCGCGGATCTGGAGAACCTGCTCAATGAGGCGGCTCTGCTTGCCGCCCGCAAAAGTTTGCGCGCCATCACCATGGCAGAGATCGAGGAAGCTACCATCAAGGTAGTTGTGGGCACGGAGAAAAAGAGCCACGTCATGACGGAAAAGGAAAAGACGCTGACGGCCTATCACGAGGGCGGCCATGCGGTGGCGACCTATTTCTGCCCGACGCAGGATCCGGTGCATCAGATCTCGATTATCCCGCGCGGCATGGCCGGCGGATACACGATGCAGATCCCCTCGGAGGATCGTTCGTACAAGCGCAAAAAGGAAATGCTTGACGATCTCGTGGTCCTTCTGGGCGGACGCGTGGCGGAGGCACTGGTGCTCGACGATATTTCCACCGGCGCGTCCAACGACATCGAGCGCGCGACCAAGACGGCCCGCGCGATGGTGACGAAATACGGCATGAGCGATATTCTCGGCCCGATCACCTATGGCGCGGACAATTCCGAGCCGTTCCTCGGGCGCGACATGGGGCACATCCGCGATTATTCCGAATCGACCTGCGCGGCGATCGACAGCGAAATCAAGCGTATCATTTCCGAGGCGTACGCACGCACGGAGAATATCCTGAAATCGCATCTCGACAAGCTGCATGAAGTCGCTAAGTACCTCTATCTCAACGAAAAAATGTCCGGTGAGGAATTCAAGAGGATCATGGAGGAAGGCAGCACCCCGGAGCTTACCGGCGGGGATAGCGGCGCTTTCCCGGATACGTCGTTTGGAGGCACATCCGGAAACGGACCGGTACTGGAAAACGGCTGAAATTCCTTTGTATGAGGAGCATAAATTCCGGGCGTCGGGTAAAGCCGGCGCTCGGCTTTTTATCGGTTTATCCGAACTTTCGTTTCCAGCAATAGCTGGAAACGTGATGGGTCCGGGACGGGTCCCGGCGCGGGTCATGGGGCGCGGAGCCCCGTGCAGGGGGTATGGGGGACAGAGTCCCCCGTAGGAAGGAGGAAGAATGGCAAGCAAACAGAACAGCTACGGGAATGACAGCCTTTCGGCTTTGAAAGGCGCAGAGCGCGTCCGGCGCAGACCGGCGGTTATCTTCGGCTCCGACGGCATCGAGGGCTGCGAGCATTCCATTTTTGAGATTTTGAGCAACTCTATCGACGAGGCGCGCGAGGGGTTCGGCGATACCATCACCGTGACCCGGTACGCTGACGGCTCCGTGGAGGTCGAGGATCACGGGCGCGGCTGCCCTGTCGACTATAACCAGCGCGAGGGCCGCTACAACTGGGAGCTTGCGTACTGCGAAATGTACGCGGGCGGCAAATACAATAACGATACGGACGAAAACTACGAGTATTCCCTCGGCCTGAACGGTCTGGGACTGTGCGCGACGCAGTACGCATCCGAATACATGGACGTCGAGATCCGCCGCGACGGGTTCCAGTACAACCTGCATTTTGAGCACGGGGAAAATATCGGCGGGCTTCAGAAGAAGCCGTATGCCAAAAAGGACACAGGCACCCGCACCCGCTGGAAGCCTGATATCGAGGTTTTTACCGATATCAATGTCCCGGCGGAGTACTATCTCGAAACCCTGAAACGGCAGGCGATCGTCAATGACCGCGTCACGTTTATTTTCCGCAACGAGACGGAAAACGGCTTCGAGACGACGCAATTCTGCTATCAGAACGGGATCCTCGATTACGCCCGTGAAATCGCCGGGGAGGACGCGCTCACGCCGGTGCAGTTCTGGCAGGGAGAGCGCAAGGTCCGCGACCGCGACGATAAGCCGGAATACAAGACGAAAATCAATGTGGCGGTGGCGTTTTCCAACCGCAATCCGCGCATCGAATATTACCATAACTCCAGCTTTCTGGAGCACGGCGGCGCGCCCGATAAGGCTGCAAGGAATGCGTTCGTCTATCAGATCGACGCGTACCTCAAGCAAAACAACAAGTACAATAAAAACGAGGGCAAAATCACCTTTGCCGACGTGGAGGACTGCCTGATCCTGATTATCTCGTCGTTCTCGAACCGCACCTCCTACGAGAACCAGACGAAAAAGGCCATCACCAACAAGGGGATCCAGGAGGCAATGACGGAGATGCTCCGCCATCAGCTGGAGGTGTATTTCATTGAGAACCCGCTGGACGCGGAGAAAATCGCCGGGCAGGTGCTCATCAACAAGCGCAGCCGCGAGGACGCCGAAAAGACGCGCCTCAACCTGAAAAAAAAGCTCACGTCCACGATGGATCTGACGAACCGCGTCGCCAAATTTGTGGACTGCCGCAGCCGCGATACCTCCCAGCGGGAAATCTTCATCGTGGAGGGCGATTCTGCGCTCGGTGCGTGCAAGCAGGCGCGCGATCCCGATTTCCAGGCGATCATGCCGATCCGCGGCAAGATCCTCAACTGCCTCAAGGCGGACTACGATAAGATTTTCAAAAGCGACATCATCACCGATCTGATCAAGGTTCTGGGATGCGGCGTGGAGGTCAAGTCAAAGGCCAATAAGGATCTGTCGTCGTTCGACATGAATTCCCTGCGGTGGAGCAAGGTCATCCTGTGCACCGATGCCGACGTGGACGGGTTCCAGATCCGCACGCTGCTGCTGACGATGCTGTACCGGCTCACGCCGTCGCTGATCGAGGCGGGCAAGGTATTCATCGCAGAATCGCCGCTGTTTGAGATTACCTGCAAGGACGAAACGTATTTCGCGTACACCGAAAAGGAAAAGGATGATGTGATGGCGAAGCTGAAGGGCAAAAAGTATACCATCCAGCGATCCAAGGGGCTTGGCGAGAACGAGCCCGATATGATGAACCTCACCACCATGAATCCCAGCACGCGCCGTCTGATCAAGGTGATGCCGGAGGACGCCGAGCAGACCTTCCAGATGTTCGATCTGCTTCTGGGGGACAACCTGAGCGGCCGGAAAAACTATATTGCGGAAAACGGCCATCTGTATTTGGACGACGCGGACGTAAGCTGACGCGCCCGGAGAAACAGGAGGGAAAGAATTGGCAAAAAAAAGGACGGAAAAAACGCCCCGGATCCCCAAGGCGCACGGCGTGATCGAGGGCGCGGGCGAGGTCGCCGAGCAGCGCATCACGGAGACGCTCCGGAAAAACTATATGCCCTATGCGATGAGCGTTATCCTGTCGCGCGCTATCCCGGAGATTGACGGCTTCAAGCCGTCCCACCGGAAACTGCTCTATACCATGTACAAAATGGGGCTGCTCGGCAGCGCGCGCACGAAAAGCGCCAATATTGTGGGGCAGACCATGAAGCTGAACCCGCACGGCGACGCGGCAATTTATGACACTATGGTCCGCCTGAGCCGCGGCTACGAGGCGCTCCTGCATCCCTATGTGGATTCCAAGGGCAACTTCGGCAAATACTATTCGCGCGATATGGCGTGGGCCGCCTCCCGATATACGGAGGCGCGGCTCGATACGATCTGTCAGGAGCTGTTCCGCGACATCGACAAGGACACCGTCGATTTTGTGGACAACTACGACAACACGATGAAAGAACCGACGCTGCTCCCGGCGACGTTCCCGTCGGTGCTGGTCAACGCTAATACCGGCATCGCGGTCGGCATGGCGAGCTCGATCTGCCCGTTCAACCTGTCGGAGGTCTGCCAGACCACGATCGGTCTGATGCGCGATCCCGATTTCGACATCTCGTCCACGCTTCTCGCGCCGGATTTCCCGGGCGGCGGACAGGTGGTCTATGACGCGGCGGCGATTTCTGAAATTTACCGCACGGGCCGCGGCGGAATCAAGGTGCGGTCGCGGTACAGCTACGACAAGTCCGCCAACTGCGTCGATATTACGCAGATTCCGCCCACCACCACCGTCGAGGCGATTGTGGAAAAGGTGGTAGATCTCGCCAAGCAGGGCAAGGTCAAGGAGATCGCCGATATCCGCGACGAGACGGGGCTGGACGGCCTGAAAATCACGATCGATCTCAAGCGCGGCACGGATCCGGATAAGCTGATGCAGAAGCTGTTCCGGCTGACGACGCTGGAGGACACGTTCTCCTGCAACTTCAACGTACTGATTTCCGGCGTGCCGCAGGTGCTGGGCGTGCGCGAGCTGCTCAACGCCTGGACGGACTTCCGGGTGGACTGCGTGCGCCGCCGCACGACGTATGATCTGGACCGCAAACGGGAAAAGCTGCATCTGCTGCGCGGTCTGGAGGCGATCCTGCTCGATATCGACAAGGCTGTGGAGATCGTCCGGAACACGGAGGAGGAATCGGAGGTTGTGCCGAACCTGATGATCGGCTTCGGCATCGACGAGCAGCAGGCCGAATATGTAGCGGAAATCCGCCTGCGCCATCTCAACCGGGAATACATCCTCAAGCGCACGGAGGAAATCGAGCAGCTGGAAAAGGATATTGCCGGGCTTCAGGCGATTCTGGACAGCAAATCGAAAATAAAGTCGATCATCATCCGGGAGCTTCAGGACGTGGCGAAGAAATACGGCCAGCCGCGCCGCACGATGCTGCTGTACGCGGACGAGCTGGAGGAGGATCAGGAGGAGGAAGAAACGCCGGATTACCCGGTGCACCTGTTCCTGACGCGCGACGGCTACTTCAAGAAGATCACGCCGCAGTCGCTGCGCATGAGCGGGGAGCAGAAGCTCAAGGAGGGCGACGAGATCACCCAGCAGGTGGAATCGGGCAACAATACGGATCTGCTGTTCTTCACGAATAAATGCCAGGTGTACAAGACGAAAGCCTCCGAATTCCCGGATACGAAGGCGAGCGTGCTGGGCGAATTTATCCCGGCGCGTCTGGGCATGGACGAGGATGAATCGGTGCTTTCGATGGTGGTGACAAAGGATTACGGCGGGTATATGCTGTTTGCCTTTGAAAACGGGAAAGCCGCCAAGGTGGAGCTGTCGGCCTATGCGACAAAGACGAACCGCCGCAAGCTGCTGGGCGCGTACAGCGATAAATCCCCGGCGGCAGCGATTCTCCAGCTTCCGGAGGACTGCGAGGTGCTGTTCCAGTCCGCGAACAGAAAGCTGCTGGTGCATACGGGGGCCATTCCGTCGAAAACGACGCGGAACACGCAGGGCGTCGCGGTGATAATGCCGAAGAAGAACCAGAAGCTTGAGTCTGTGTCCCTCTATGCCGAGGGATCTCTGGACAACCCGAACCGCTACCGTAAGAACATCCCCTCCCCGGGGGCCATTTGATTCTGAAAGCTTCATCCCCACCCACAGCCAAGTTAAGTGCGCGCCGCAGGCGCGCACAAAGGGCCGCGCAGAGCGCGGCCCTAAAGAGGATCCACCGAGGTAAGCGTTGGGGCCGAAGGCCCCCTAGCGTGGTAATCTCTCTGCCCAGTCAGCGCGAAATAGGGAGAGGTTACACTCCAAGGATCCCTGACGGCATACGCCCGAAATAAGCGAAATAGCTTGCCGGGCAGTTGTACGATTCTGGGAAAGCCCAATAAAGTGCAGTATTTTCCGGCAAAGGAGCGTGCTTACTGGCTTTCAATACGCCTGTTGTTACCACCAAGGATCCCGGCCGTGGGGTCTGGGGACACGGCCAGAGGGTTCCCCAGCAGGGGGATCTTTAAGGGGGACAGGAGTCCCCCTTAAATGGTCTTTTTCCATCTTTTCTTCCATAAGAAAAGATGGGGCCGGCAGGGGTTTGGGGGCGCGGCCTGAGCCGCCCCCAACGCCGGG
>DVHF01000091.1 GCA_018712265.1 Candidatus Gallacutalibacter pullicola | reverse complement strand
TTTTATTGTGGTAAGAATGTATTACTTGTGTGGCCACTTTCAATTGAGATCATCCCCGGTTTCCGAAACCAAAATTGGAGAATGACCTCTTTTGGCTTTCTTTAAGTAAATCCATCAGCAAAGCTGATGGGTTTACAGATGCGGGCAAGCCCTATGCTTCCAGTCACGCCTAAAAGCATTGGAACAATCTGCCAGCTGCGAAAGATTGTTACTTGCTACCTGTAAACGAGTCTATCGTTTGCTTCGAGATCGTTGACGAAGAAGCTGATAAACTTCGCGCCTTCCTCTTTATAGTCGGAGTTGTTGGAGATGCAGAACGCCTGAGAGTTTCTGACGAACATACCGGACGGGCCGTCAGCCGTCAGCTTCGGGTACGGAGCAATCTTCAGCGGGCGCTGGGCAACCTCGCAGATAGCGGAATAGAGGTTGCTCGCCTGCCAGGATATAGCCGCCTGGCCGCTGACGATAAGGTCGCTCTGCGTATCCTTGATGGAAGCAAGGATATCGGGAGTCGGATACACGCCGGTTGTGTCGATCAGGCGCTTCTTCATATCGAAGAAGTCGGTTACGATGGAATCGTCCGTATAACCGAGAGCCGTGCCGTCGGCGTTATAGATGGTGTAGTCCTCGCCGTGCTGCATAATGTAGCAAACCATGTTCCAGAAGCCGATATCGCCGGTGCCGTAGATGCCGAGCTTCTCATTGATCTGGTAGCACGCCTGCTCAAAATCGTCCCAGGTCCAGTCGTCCGTAGGCTCCGGGACACCGGCCTGCTCAAAGATTGCCGGGTCGTAAATCATGCAGTAAGCGTTCGTGCCGAGGGAAACGCCGAGCAGCTGGCCGTCCACCGTTGTGGGGAGAAGGAACGTCTCGTCCGCGTCGGAAAGATCCAGCACACCGCTCTCCACATACGGTTCCAGCGGCTCAATCGCGCTCTGATAAGTACGGAAGTTGTTGCCCACCTGGAACACGTCGGGCATATCGTTGGCAGCTACGAGCGTATTGAGCTTCTGCCAGTAATCACTGCCGCCCATAAACTCGCACTGGAATTTGATATTCGGATTTTTCTCTGTGTAAAGTTCCGTTACCGCGATGGTATCATCGTGACGCACCTGGCTGCCCCACCATGTCAGGCGCAGTGTGATCTCCTCCGCAGGCTCCGCCGCCCGCTCAGACGATTGAGAAGAGCTCCCTTGGGATTCCGCCGGAGCTGACGATGTTTCCGCACCGTCGGAACCAAGGCCGTAAAGCCGCCGCTGCCGCGGAAAAAGAGGAGCGGCGGCTGCGAGGCGGGTAGGGCGGACAGAGAACCGGCGCCGCCCAAAAACATTTTAATATATTATACATAAATATTTAATAATTTACTTGACTTCTTACCAAGGTAATGCTACAATTAAAAAAATGGGGGTGAGGAAATGTACGAAAAAATTACAGCTTATCTTGATTTTTTCGGGAGAGATGCCATACCGGAGAGTGAACTTCAGGAAAAGACAAAGGAATTTTCCGTGGATTTCATGCAGTCGGGATTTATGGTATCCAATGCCATGGAAGCAATGGGAGAACGTGCGTGGGCCAGCAAATCCCAGCTGAGAGAAGACGCGTCTGCGATGACGGCGGAGGAGGCCTGCGTCTGTATTTCCGCATTTATTCAGCAGGAGAGTTTTATTCCGGGCGTTTTGGCGGATTTGGTCCGGCAGGATGTGCTGCCGGGCATTCTGAAGCGGCTGAGGGAGCTCGACGCATAGCCGTGTCTGTGTGGAACGACCGGCGTAACTGCGGCGGAAGGAGGACGCGTATGCGTGCGGGTCCTCCTTCCGCCCTCCGCGGTTTGCCGGGCTTCTGCCGCCCGGTGACCGCCTGAATGTGTTTTGACGGCTTTTGTATCGGCCTTCCTCGTGGGATATCCTAAGTCCGGCACGGAACGCGGCTGCCGGATCGCCGCGACCGGATGGTATGGAACCTGCGGGAGCATTTTCCGAATGGTTCGTGCGGAAACCGCTGCAATACCTATGCCGTAGCCGCACAGGCTGCGGCTTTTTGTACGGGAGCCGGTGACGGCCTTGCCTTCGGTAAGACCGTCGGGCGCCTGCGTTACAGTCAGCGCGTCGGGTTCGCCTGCGTTGGCCTCACGCCTGACGATGGCGTCAGGCCGGCTTGGCCGGGTCCCGGGTGAAATAAAAGCTCCTGAAATCGTCACAAAACGCGAAAAATGTCGTTGTGTTTATAAATAAAAATACTATTTCAAATCAGTCGCTTTGAGCCTTACAGCCATATACTGCCGGCCGGGAAGTTCGATGCGGAATGCGCCCTTATGTACGCCGCCGTCCGTAATCGTCATGTTCCAGGTATCAAGGATTTCCACCTGGAACTCCGTCTCATCGTCAATATGGAAGGACGCGAAAGCGGGCTGGGTAAATCCGTAGTAGTAGATGAAATACTTGCCCTTGTAGCGGCGATCCTCCGGCTCTGCCTTGACGGAACGGAAAGAGATGGGCATGAAGGGGGAGTTATTCCCAGCGGTCAGGCCGTGGCCCGGCGTTTCACAAAGGATTTTGTACAGGAATTTGAAGCGTTCCGGGCTGGAACCGTGCAGTTCTCCGCCCTTGGCCCACCAGATCACATCGTCCGGATCCAGATATGTCTCGCCGTGGCCCGGATATCCGCCGCGCAGAACAGCTTCCCAGAACCGCCGGACCGTCTCCTCTCCGGTGATATTGCCCCAGTCCTTGTCGAGGTTGCCCTCGTAAACCATCTCATCAATCACGACAGGCTTGTTCCAGCGCCTGCGCCATTCGTCGGTATATTCAGTCGTCTTGAAATTATCAGTTCTCTGGACGCTTGCGTGAGTTACCCACGGCCGCGAATGATCGTAGAAGTGGATGCAGTTGTGGATGGAGCGCAGATGGCTTACCGGATCCTCCCGGCAGAGGATAGCGGCGAAACGCTCCCAGTCCGCGGTTGTCTTTGTCATGATATCGTATTCGTTTGCAAGGCTCCACCAGACATTCCTGTATGCGGCATACCGCGCGATGACATAACGCAGGTAGAAATCGTCCGTCTCCGGATCCATTTTGCTGAATTCCCAGCGATCATACGGGTGGAACAGGATGAGATCCGCTTCGATCCCCATGTCGCGCAGATCGCTGATCTTGTTTTCAATCAGACGGAAATGCTCCGGATTCAGGCGCGTGAAATCCCAGCTTCCGTCGGCCTTTTTCTCAAACGGATAGGTAATCGGTTCGTTTTCGTTGTATACATAATGCTTGGGGAAAATACAGAAACGGATCTTGTTAAAGACGTTATTTTTCAGGGTTTCCAGTGTTTTAGCCTGGATCTCCTGCGGCTGATGCGTCCACGCGTAGCAGGTGGTGCCGATAGAATAGTAGGGGGTCGCATCCTCATAGGCGAAATGGTATGTCCCGCATACGCGAACGGGACCATGATTGCCCGGCGCAGCGGGCGTTACCGTAAAGCTTCCGGTCTGCTCTCCCTCTGTAAAATTCGAGGTCAGGCGGAAAGAATACTCCTCCTCAAACGACGGCATGAACCGTACGCAGTATTTTCCGTCCCCATCGTAAAAGCCGCGTACAGACTGAACCTTCCTCCTGCTCCGGAAAATTCCGGAGCTTTCTTTCTGCTCCCCGGCCCTGTGCCAGGGATGCTTTAATTGTTATTCTACGCTCACGGATCCCCGCAGTCTATGAAAAAAACAGATGAAATCCCATAAAAAACCGTTGATTTTGCCGAATACAGAAAGAGACGCTCCCAAAAATTCAGCGATGCGGAGAAAGAACCTTTCCTACAGCCTCTTTCCAGCCCTCGTACCGGCGGAATCGTTCGGCGGGATCCATCTGCGGCAGAAACCGTTCTCCGCCCGCTTTATGAAACACGTCCCGGGAATACAGGCCGGCGGCGATTCCGGCGGCATAGGCCGGACCAGTCGCGGAGGATTCCTCTGTGTGGGAGGTTTCCACGAAAATCTGTAAAATGTCGCTTTGGAACTGCATCAGATAGGAGTCCCTGCTCGGCCCGCCGTCCGCCCGAAGCAGCGACACGGGGATACCGGTATCCTGTTGCATAGCGGCAAGAACGTCGGCTATCTGATACGCTATCGAATCTTCCGCCGCCTTTACCAGTTCCGCACGGCCCGTTGTCCTCGTCATGCCAATGAACGCGGCCTTTGCGTTGTCATCCCAATAGGGGGAGCCGAGTCCCGTAAACGCAGGGACAAGATAGGTGCTGTCCTCCGGATTGGCCTGACTTGCCAGCTTTCCGGATTCCTTGGGATGGGAGATCAGGCCCAAATCCGTAATCCAGCGGATGGCGGCCCCGGTATAATTGATATTGCCCTCCAGCACATAGCATTTTTTTCCGCCCAGCCCCCATGCCAACGAGGTGACAAGACCGTGCGTGCTGAAAACGGGTTTGCCGCCAATGTTCATCATGACGGACGAGCCCGTCCCATAGGTTGCTTTCACCATCCCCGGCTCATGGCATCCCTGCGCCAGCAGGGCGCCTTGGGAATCCCCCAGCACGCCGTGAATAGGAACCTCGCGCGGGAGCAGCCCCTGAAAATCCGTGGAGCCGAAATCCGCGTCGCTGTCGCAGACCTCCGGCAGAATCGAGACGGGGATCCCGAACAGACCGCAGATTCCTTCATCCCAGCACAGTTTTTCCAAATGGAAAAGCTGTGTTCGGGATGCGTTGGAGTAATCTGTGCGGAACGATCGGCCCCCTGTAAGGCGGTAAATCAGATAGCTGTCCATCGTGCCTGCGCAGAGCTCCTCCGGTTTGAAGCCGGTATGCTCCAGCAGCCACGCGATTTTTGCCGCCGAAAAGTAGGGGGAAAGAGGAAGTCCCGTCCGCCGGTAGATGCTGTCCTTGTGCGCTTCCAGGCGGCGGCATATCTCCATACCGCGCGCACAGTGCCACACGACGGCGTCTGCCGCGGGTTTTCCCGTTTTTCTGTCCCAGACAGCCGCCGTCTCCCGCTGATTGCTGATCCCCACGGCGCAGACTTCGTTCCTATCGATTTTTGTCCGTTCCAGCACGGCGGATACCGCTGAAAGCAGATTTTCAAAAATTTCTTCCGGATCGTGCGATACCCAGCCCTCCGGAGATATTTTCTGCTGGTGCGGACGATCCTCCCGTCCGACAAGATCGCCGTTCTGATCGAAAATCAGGGCTTTCGTTCCGGAGGTGCTCTGATCAATCCCTAATATGTACGGCATATTATCCCCTCTCCCGGCACGTCTGATCCGCCGCACTCCGCAAAAAGCTCTCTGCGCTTGCCGCGATTCCGGCCGCGTCCAGCCCATAGTAATGGAACACTTCCTGCGGATTCCCGGAAATCACAGGGCTGTCGGGAAGCGAGAGGTTCCTGACCTTTCTGGGACAGTATTCTCCCACGATCTGGCTCACCATCGAGCCAAGCCCGCCGAACGGCGAATGTTCTTCTACTGTGAGGACAGCTTTCGCTCCCTCCGCGGCGCGGATTACCGCTTCCTTATCGATGGGCTTGACGCAGTACATATCCAGAAGCCCGGCGGAAATGCCCCGGCTTTTCAGCAGGTTTACAGCTCCCAGAGACGGGGCCGCCATCTCCCCGCACGCAATAATTACAATATCCGTTCCCTGTGCTATCACGGTTGCCTTGTCCATCTCAAACGGACAGTCCTCCGCTGTGTAGACGTCCTCCGATGCCCCCCGGGCAACGCGGATGTAGGCGGGTTCTTCGTCCTTTGTCAGATATCCCATCAGCTTTCTGGTCTGATGGCGGTCGCTTGGCAGGTACACCCTCATGCCCGGGATAGAGGAAACGGCCGCGATATCCTGCAGGGAATGGTGCGTCATTCCAAGCGCCCCATAGCTGATTCCCCCGGAAATTCCAATCAGCTTTACATTGGTATGCGAATACGCAACATCTACCTTGATCTGTTCAATGCTCCTGGTGGAAAGGAAGCTGGCAGGCGACGCCGCGAACGGACGCTTCCCGCATCGTGCCATCCCCGCGGCAACAGAGACAAGGTTCTGTTCTGCAATTCCAATCTCTACAAACTGTTCCGGGAATTGCTCTGCGAACGGAGCCAGCGAAGCTGAACCGCGGGAATCGCTGCACAGTACAAAAATATCCGGATCGCTTTGCGCCCTTTCACACAGCGATTCACAAATCACCTGACGGTTAGAGATATTATTCATTCTCCATCGCCTCCTTCAGCTTCCGATCCAGTTCCGCCATCGCAGTTTCATACTGCTCCCTGTCCGGCACCTTATGGTGCCATTCGGCGCGGTTTTCCATGAAGGAAACTCCATATCCTTTCACGGTATGGGCAATGATTACACAGGGCTTCCCGCGGAATCCGGCGGCCTCCTCCAGCTTTGCAGAAATCTCCGCCACGTCGTTCCCCTTCGCCTCCAGCACATGCCAGCCAAATGCGGACCATCTCTCCCGCTGGCTCTCCTGTGCCATGACCTGCTCCGTGGAGCCGGAAATCTGCAGGCCGTTCCTGTCTACAATGGCTGTCAGATTATCCAGCCCATAATGGGACGCCGCCATCGCGGCCTCCCATACGGATCCCTCCGCCAACTCTCCGTCTCCCATCACGACATAGACCCGCGCCGGGGAACCATCACGCTTTTCCGCGATGGCCATACCCACGCCAACCGACAGCCCATGCCCCAGGGAACCGGAATTCATCTCGATTCCCGGGATCTTGTTGTTTGGATGACCGATGAAGTCGGAACCGAATTGGGAATAGGTTTTCAGAAGCTCCTTTGGAAAAAAGCCTTTGTCGGCCAGTACGGCATAGAGGGCTTCCACAGAGTGTCCCTTGCTGAGAATGAAATGATCGCGCCCTTTGCTGCTGAAATTTTCCGGCGTAAGGTTCATCTGCCGGTTATACAGGACATTGAGAATATCGCAGACACTGAAATCGCCCCCGATATGTCCGGTTTTTGCCAAGTATACCATATCCAGAATATCCTTCCTGAGCGCAAACGACTTTGCTTTCAGGTTCATCTTATTATTCCCCCCTCAAAAAACCGAGGACCTTATCCTCAATCGGATCGTACAGATCCGGCTTTACGCCAATATACTGGCACGCCTCGTACAGCACCGGGACGACATCCCCGTGGACGCCGGTGCAGTGATGGATGTAGGGGCCTTTCACCAGCTTGTATTCCAGGCGTTTCAGGTTCTCTACCTCCACCCACAGGTACGTTCCCTTTGTATACGGGCCGTCGATCCCGCGCGCGTTTCCAAGCAGGAGGGAATACTCCCCGTTGTCCCCGTCGAACCGGGCGAGCGTCAGCTCCCCGTGGCGGCATTCGGCGCTGACGGAACCAGGATAGGAAAAGGCGACCGGTACGCCGAGCACCGGCTTTTCCCGTGCGAGAGAAAGCGGCCACGGCCCGCAATGCTGGAGCAATTCCCCATTTTCATTGTCCGGGTGACGCACGGTCCAGTCGGCGAACAGTGTCTGGCTTTTCCCCATAGCGGCAGCCTGCACAAGGATGGAGGTGATCGCTCCATGAATATCCGTTTCACAGACGACGGGGATCCCGTCCTCCGTCAGCAGGGCATTCGCGCAGCACGGCATGATGCCGATCTCGCCCTGCAAAGCGTTCCAGCACTGGATAGCCACCGCCTTACAGCCGTATTTTTTCACCAAGTTCGACATGGCGACCTTCAGCGCCGCCACGCTGCGGAGCTGTTCCTCTGTCACCTGCAAAATCATGTTTTCGCGGATAAAGCGGATCACCTCATCCGTATCGGCGCTGTCCCGGATCCGTTTGATCTCCTCCGTCAGCTCCGGCAGCGGGATGGGCGAAAGCTGGATGTTGAACCGCTCCAGAAGCTCGCCTTCGTTGCACATGGTGCTCCAGAAGTCGAAGGGGCGCGGCCCGATCTGCAAAATCCGGATCGATCGGAATTCCCTGACCACATTACACACAGCCAGAAAATTGAAGATTCCCCGTTCAAACTCCGGATCCTCCAGCCGGCAGTTGTTCATATAAGAAAAGGGCACGCCGAAGCGCCGCAGAACCTTGCCGGTGGCGAACAGTCCGCATTGAGAATCGCGCAGCCGCATTCCGTCCGCGTCGGGACGTTCATCTCTCGGTCCCCAAAGCAGCACCGGCAGGCCCATCTTTTTTGCCAGACGCGCCACTGCATACTCCGTGCCGAAATTGCAGTGCGGGAAAAACAGGCCGTCCACCCCGTTTTCCCGGAATTTCCGGACAATCGGATCAATATCGCCGTCGCTGTACAGCAGCCCTTCCTCGTTGATATCCGTAATGTCAACAAAGCTTACCCCCAGTTCCTCCAGCCTGCGGGCGGTAAGTCCCCGGTATTTCAGCGCATCCGGCGCTGAGAAAATGCTTCTTCTTGTGGGTACATACCCCAACGTGATTTTCGGTGTTTTCATTGTCTTCCTCCTAACTGATTTTTTTGACGCTTTCACGTTCTATGAACTCACAACAGATCTGCGTTTTCGTTTTAAACTGATCCCCGTATTGGATCAGCTCGTTAAGCCGCCGCACAGCCGCACGGCCCATTTCCTGCTTGAACACCTTGATTGTACTCAAACTCGGGCTGGTGACGCTGCAAAACGGGAGATCGTCAAAACCGACAATCGAGATATCATCCGGGATACGGAAGCCGTGCTCCTGCAGGGCTTTCATTGCCCCCATCGCGATGATGTCGTTGTCGGCAAAAAAAGCGGTCGGCATTTCCGGACGGCCCTCCAGAAGGCGGTTCATATCCTGATAGGCCCCTTCTGTGGTCGGCGCCAGTCCAAATTCGTATTTTTGATCAGGGATAAGGCCGTTGAGCCTGAGTGCGCGCCGGTATCCGGACTCCCGATAAAAAAAGTTTTTAATGCGGATTGTACTTTTTAAATACCCGATTTCCTTATGCCCTTTTTCGATCATGGATTCCACCGCCATGCACACGGCGTCCGTGTTCCCAATCATCACAGAATTGTACGCAGGACTGTCAAAGCAGTTATCCAGCATCACGACCGGATTTACAGCACCGGCGAACGCTCCGGCATCCTCCTCCGACAGTTCCGTTGCAAGCACGATGATCCCGGAGCTTGAATCCAGCAGGATACGGTCGCGCGCCTGCTCATAATCCGGCGCACTGCGGTTGAGATTAGAAATGATAATTTCGCGTCCGGATCTTCTCGTCTCCTCTTCAATTCCTTCGATCAGCTGTGAAAAAAAGGGGGTGTCAGATACAATCTGCCCACTGTCCTTGTAAATAACGAAACGGATCGACTCAATTTTGGATTCAGAAAAATAGCCGTATTTTTTAGCAACCTCCCAGATCTGTTCCGCTGTATTTTTATTGACCCCCTGTTTGTTGTTCAGCGCATTTGATACCGTTGCCTGAGAAAATCCTGTTATTTCGCTTATTTTTTTGATGCTCACTTTCATTGCGCAATCCTCTTTTGTTAAATTTTTTATTAAATATTTATATGATATTTTTATAAAATTTATTATATTATTTGGAATATATAAATTTTTCGTTTTACAGCGCCCCTGATAATTCCAATTATAAATTAGTTCTTTCGATATTTCAAGCC
>DVHF01000090.1 GCA_018712265.1 Candidatus Gallacutalibacter pullicola | reverse complement strand
ACGCTCGAGGGCACAGAAATGGCGCTCAGGCTGTCCGGACTGGCAGCGAAGAATTTCGCGCTGTTCGTCTACGCGGTGCTCAAGGATCAGAAGAAAACGCGCGGGAAAACGCGTCTCGTCCGGATGCTCAGAGAGCAGCGGCCGTTCAAGTTTTTCAAAATCCCCGCCGAAGCTGTGCGGGAATTTGCAAGGGAGGCAAAGAACCACGGCCTGCTCTATGTGCCGATCCGCAATAAGCTTCGCAGGGACGAGATAGAGATGGTGGTGTTTGCCGACGATGCCGCCAAGATACAGCGCGTGCTCGACAACCTGAATCTCGACTTTGTCCGCGCGCAGGCTGGAGAGGCAGTGGTGGAACCGGTTCCGGCACAAGAAACTCCGGTTCCTGAGGCCCAGACTCCGGATCGAATGGAATCCGTCCAGTTGGACGGCGATACAGTACAGTTTGAGATTGGCGGAGCCGAGGATGAGTTTAATCTGGGAGGATCCCCTCAGCAGGATACCGCCGCAAATTTTACGCCGGACCGGGAACCGGAATCCGGGGAAACAACGGAAAAGAATCCGTCCGCGCCTTCCTCGAACAGCAGAAACGGATCGCCCGGTTCGGAAAATTCTGAACGTCCCTCTGTAAAGGAGGAACTGCGTGAGATCCGACGCGAACAGGAAAAGAAGCGCGCCGAGCATTTTGGAACAAGAGAACGTCATATTCCCAAACATTACAGAACGAAAGACAGGTGATTTCACATCGATTTATCAAGCTTACTTGGAAAATATCAGAAAACGCAGCAGCTGATTACCCAGCAGCTTTCCAAAGAAGAATACGCCGCCATGAAACAGGCGGAACGCGAGGATTTATGGGCGCGGGTGGATGCACAGGCGGAAAAGGTCTTTCAGGACGACGCTTCCATGAAAGGGTTTCTCGATTTCATGGCGCGCTGCACCCCGCAGAGCACGCGAAACCTCCTCATCCTGTACGAGCAGGATCCGTCCATCACGCACCCGCGCACCTTTGAAAAATGGCGGGAGGCCGGACGTTCTGTGCGATCGGGTGAGTCTGGGTATACCTTTTTTGTGGATCAGGACTATACAAAGGATGACGGGACTCGCGGGATCGGATACAACATTACGAAAGCTTTTGACATCTCACAGACGCGCGGCCCGCAGCCGGTTCCGGCTCAGACGTACCTGCCGGAGGAAGTGATCGCCGCCATGATTGAGCAGAGTCCCGTCCCGCTTGTCATCTCGGATCAACTGCCGCAGGGAGTGCAGGCGCAGTACGTCCCCCGCCAGCGGGCTATTTATGTGCGCGACGGGATTGACGAAACCGTTACAGCCTGCGTCATCGCCCGGGAACAGGTGCACGCGAGTTTCGACACAGTGGGCGGCGGCTACTATCGCCAGGCATACGCGGCGCAGGCATACTGCGCAGCCTACGTGACGGCGCGGAAATTTGGAATCGATACCTCCATGTTCCGGTTTGACAGGGTGTGTCAGTCCTGCGCCGGGATGGACGCGCAGAAAAAGCGAACCTTTCTCAGCGACGTCAAGCGCGGCGCCTATGCCGTCAACCGGGAAATCAGGCGCAGCTTCCGTGATCTGGAACAGTCCATCCAGCCGGACGGATTTTCTGTGGAATCCCCCGCGCCGCAGAAACAAAAGAAACAGGAACCGTCCCGGTGAAAGTTTTCCGTTTGTTTTCAGGTGTACGGTGGATTTCCGGGGATCGTTGTGATATGGTTTGGTTAGAAAATGAAAGCTGGCTGCTGTGCCTGAAACCGTAAACTTATTTATATGGTAGGCAACAATACGGAAAAAGACACAACTGTCGGTTGCGCCTTATTCCGCAAATATGTAATAGGGAGAGAGTGAAAATGACAAAACAACGGTTGTTCCCCATGACGAATATCGAGCAGAATATGCTGGTCAAGGCGCTCTGCGACATAAGGAAAAATTCCGGAGAGACATCAGGAGAAGTAGGAAACCTGATTGAAAAAACGCTCCATGCGCCGAGAGGAAAGCTGTATCTGAGCGATCAGGAATTCCACTGGGCGGCGGTATCCCTCAATCGCCTGCGCACCGCATACCTGTCGGCGGGCCGGAGCAGCGGCGGGATCGACAAAGTCCTGTTCAAGCTGATGCGCTCGAAGTACAGACGTGTCCCGATGGCGATGGAACGGTAAGAAAACATCAAAATAAAATCTGTCTGGAAACTATATCGGGCTGGGAATGGACGCGGGCTGCGTCTGTTCCCAGCTCTTTTGTTTCCGAAATTTTTCAGGAGGTGATCCATGCCGAAGAAGAAAAATCCATGGTGGGTGTGGCTGCTGCCGCTGCCCGTCATCTGGTGGACGGCGCTGCTTACCGCCGGAAGCTGGATCCCCGGCAAAGCTCTTTTTGAGCAGCTTTCCGAACTTGCCGCAGCGATGAATCATCCGTTTTCCCTGTGCTGGACAGGAAATTCTGTCCGCTTCCTGCTGCTGTTTTCCCTGATCTATGCGGCGGCTGCCGTCGCCGCTGTTTCCAGCCGGAAAAATTTCCGGCGCGGCGAGGAATACGGCTCCGCGCAGTGGGGCGATGTGTTCCGGATTGTGAAACGGTATCAGGACCAAAAGCATCCAACACAAAATCTCATCTTGACCCAGCATTTCCAGATGGGTCTCGACGGGCACAAGCACAAGCGAAATACCAATGTGCTGGTCATCGGCGGCAGCGGCGCGGGCAAGAGCCGATCGTATGCAATCCCCAATGCACTCAATTGCGGCGACTGTTCCCTTGTTATCTGCGATCCCAAAGCGGGTGCGACACGTTCCTAACTGAAAAGGTTAGGCGTGGAGCCAAAAAAAAATAGAGATTGAAAGGAGCTTCTAAAATGGTTTCACAGAACTGATTGTCCGACAGGTGGAATGAAGGGGTAACGCCCGGAAACGCCTGCTCTGATACTCCGAATGGCATGGACGCAGCCAAGTGTGGAAGTGTCATAAGCTCGGTGAAGTCGGCTGAGAGCGCACCCTAAAGACGTGGAAACACGGTACAGGAACAGCGAACCAGAGGTGGTCGAGTGCGTGATAGGCCGGGAGTTTAAGTAAACATCTATGGTTAGAATCTACCGCGGTACAACGCGGCAAAGGCGTATTCTCGATTGTACGGGTCTAAATCGGGTATTGGTCTAACCGGCCAATCTCACCATCATGTGAGGTCTGTGGGGATGAGTAAAACTCTGGCTTTATGAAAGTCCCTGCGTCGTTACAGGCGGCGGCAAGCAGACAGGCTCATAGAGAAGACCTACGGATGTTGAAACAAGAATAGGGCAATCGGAACGTGGTAAGCCGACAACGCGGAGAGCTTGACCTCTGTGAAGCGGCGGCAGGGAAAATCCTGCGGATATAACCTGCCCTTATGTCGGTGAATGTGGCGGCACAGTACCAATGAAGCGGAGCTAACAAAGCCGTGGAGGGATAGCCGCCAGTCAATGTTTTTCAATAAATCGAAGTTACAGTTCAAATGAACAAAAACATTCTGCATAAGGTTCGAGTATGACTAAGAGAGGCAAAACTTCTGAAATGGGAGTGAGCCGACTTATGGCAGCCAATCATCCAAAGAAAAAGCAAACACTCAGAAATAATGAATATTACAGCACTCAGAAACTGTTTGACGATTTGTATGAAAGAAGTCAGCGTGGAGAGATCTTTACACATCTGATGGAACTTATCTCCAGCGATCAGAATATCCTGTTGGCATACCGTTCTATTAAGAAAAACAAAGGAAGCAAAACCAAAGGAGTTAACTCTGCTACTATTATAGAAATGGGAGAAAAGCATCCGGAGGAATTGATTTCTTATGTACGCCAAAGGCTGAATAATTTTTCTCCCCATCCAGTTCGCCGTGTGGAAATTCCTAAATCTGACGGGCGTATGCGTCCGTTGGGAATCCCTACAATAGAGGACAGAATCGTCCAGCAGTGTATCAAACAGGTGCTGGAACCAATCTGTGAAGCAAAGTTCTATAAGCACAGCTATGGATTCCGTCCAAATCGAAGCGCACACCACGCGGTAGCACGGGCGATGTTTCTCGTGAATATTGGAAAATTTCGATATGTGGCAGATGTAGATATCCATTCCTTTTTCGACATGGTCAACCACGGGAAACTTCTGAAATAGCTCTGGACATTCGGCATAAGAGATAAACGGCTTTTGCGTGTTCTTTCTAAAATGCTGAAAGCGCCCATTCAGGGAATCGGTATACCTGAAAAAGGTGTGCCGCAGGGGGGAATACTCAGTCCGCTTTTGTCTAATATCGTGCTGAACGAACTGGATTGGTGGATTGCCAGTCAATGGGGTAGTCTTCCAACAAAAACAACATACTCATGTGACTGGTCACGCTATAATAATCTGCGAAGGACAAGCCGTATAAAAGAAGTTTTTATAGTCCGGTATGCAGACGATTTCAAGCTGTTTTGCAAATGCCGCAGCGACGCAGAAAAGATATTTTCTGCAACAAAAATGTGGCTGAAAGAACGGCTTGATTTAGAAATCAGTCCCGAAAAATCTAAAATCGTCAATTTGAAAAAACAGTATTCTGATTTTCTGGGCTTCAAACTGAAGCTCCGGCCCAAAAAGGGAAAATGGGTGCTGAAATCTCACATGGCGGATAAGGCGCAAAAAAAGTGCAAAGAAAACTTGCGGACAGCTATTAAACGAATCGGCAGGGAACCCAATCAATGGAGCGTGATGCGCTTCAATGCTATGGTATTAGGGATGCACGAATATTATAAAATCGCAACCAATGTATATCTCGACTTTGACCGAATTGCCTTTGATGTCAGAAAGACGCTTTTATGCAGAACAAAAAACCATCGCAGTCAAACTGGCCTGAGAAGTCAGGCATTTCAGCAATTCTATGGTGATTTTACTGGGAAAATATTCAATGTGGAGGGACTGGCTCTCTTTCCAATCAACGGAGTGAAAACCACGCCGCCCATGTGCTTCTCCCCTGATATTTGCAACTATTCTGAAAAAGGACGAGCCAAAATCCATGAGCTGCAAAAGGCAGTCAACCCTATTATCCTGCAAAAGCTTATGGAGCATCCCATACAGGGGCAAAGTGTAGAGCTGAACGACAACCGCATTTCTCTTTATGTCGCTCAGCGGGGCAAATGCGCGATTTGCAAAGAACCTCTGTTGTTGGGTGAAATGGAAGTCCACCACATCACACCACAATCCAGCGGCGGAAAGGACAACTACTCCAATCTTATGCTGGTAACAGGGGATGTCCATAAACTTATCCATGCAACCGACCCAGTAATCATCCAGAAATACCTCGATAAACTGAAAAACTGCAAGCTGAATATGGCGAAGCTCAATAAACTCCGGTTATTGGCTGGCAACTGTAAACTCGAATATAGGTAAACATTGATGGGGCGCCGTGTGAATCGAAAGGTTCGCGCACGGTGCTAAGCGGGGGAAAAGCTGGAGATTACTTCAAACGCTTACCTATCGCAAAAAATTCTGCGAAAAACAGGCGCGGCGCTGGAAGCGAACGGCTTTGAGGTGCGGGTATTTGATCTGCTGTCGCCGGATACCTCTTTCTGCTACAATCCGCTTGCCTATGTGCAGGATGACAAGGATGTGCTGCGGCTGATCGAAACGCTCATCCAGAGCACCACCCCGCCCGGCGCGCAGAGCAGCGATCCGTTCTGGCAAAAATCCGAGACTGCTTTGCTGCAGGCGCTTGTCCTCTACCTCATGCACGAAGCGCCGCCGGAGGAACAGAACTTCCCGATGGTGATGGAGATGCTCTCCGCCGCAGAGGTGCGTGAGGAAGAAAGCTCTGATTTTGAATCACCGCTGGATATCCTTTTCGCAAGGCTCGAAATGCGTGACCCAGAGAGTATCGCCGTCAAGCAGTACCATATCTTCAAGATGGGCGCTGGCAAGACTCTCAAGTCGATCCTGATTAGTGTAGGCGTCCGGCTGGCAGCCTTCAACCTGCCGCAGATTGCCCGGCTGACCTGCACCGATGATCTGCATCTGGAGGATTTGGGAGAAAAGAAAGTCGC
>DVHF01000089.1 GCA_018712265.1 Candidatus Gallacutalibacter pullicola | reverse complement strand
CAGTCCCCCTTAAATGGTCTTTTTCCATCTTTTCTTCCATAAGAAAAGATGGGGCCGGCAGGGGTTTGGGGGCGCGGCCTGAGCCGCCCCCAACGCCGGGACCTGCGAGGTCCGATAGAATTAAAAACAGTGAAGCCTGTGGCTTCAAAAAATTCCGCTCCGTCGCGGGAGAAGAAAGGAGACATTGTGTGGACGATTTGCATTGGGAACCGCTGAGCAGGAAAATTTCAGTGCTTGTTTCGCGGGAACACCATTTCAGTACAGATACCATCCTTCTGGCCTGGTTTTCCAGACCCAAACCGGGATCGCGGTGCGCAGATCTGGGCTCCGGCTGCGGGACAATCCCGCTTTTGTGGTGCCGCGACAAGCCTCCGGCCCGCATCTTCGCCGTGGAACTCCAAGAAAACGCCTGCCGCCAAATGCGGGAATCCATCGACCGGAACGGCCTTTCCGATATTATCTCGGCGGAACACCGCGACATCCGGGATCTCGATTCCGTCAAGGGCGATCCGCTCTGGCAGAACCTCGACCTTGTTGCGTGCAATCCCCCCTACAAAGCACCCGGGACCGGGATCCCCAATCCCGAAGAAAGCCTGCGCACCGCCCGCCACGAGGAAAGCTGCACTATGGATGACATCCTGCGCGCCGCCCGGATGCTCCTGCGCACCGGCGGCTGGTTCTGCCTGTGCCAGCGCCCGGAACGGCTGTGCGACGTGCTCGCCGGGATGCGCAGCTTCGATCTGGAACCGAAGCGGCTGCGGTTCGTGCACCAGCGGCCAGGGAGCGCGCCCAGCCTGTTCCTGGCCGGCGGGATCCGCGGGGGACGTCCCGGCGGGCTGACCGTGGAGCCGCCCCTTTTCATCGAATCGCCCGACGGCGGCGATTCCGACGACATGAAACAAATTTATGGAGATTACAGGGAGATCAGAGCATGAGTGGAAAACTATGGGTTGTAGGTACGCCGATCGGCAATCTTTCCGACTTCTCGCCGCGCGCCGCGGAGGTGCTGTCCTCCGTGGACTTCATCGCGGCTGAGGATACGCGCGTGACGCTGCGGCTGCTCAACCATTTCGGCATCAAAAAGCCCCTTATCAGCTACTACGAACACAATAAACGCGAACACGGCGGGATCATCTGCGAGCGGATCCTGGCGGGCGAGGACTGCGCGATCGTCTCGGACGCCGGGATGCCCGCCATCTCCGACCCCGGAGAGCAGCTTGTCGCACAGTGCGCGGCGCTCGGCATCGAAGTCCTGGCCGTGCCGGGACCAAGCGCCGTCGTGACCGCCCTCGCCGTATCCGGCCTGCCCACCGGCCGCTTCACCTTCGAGGGCTTTCTGAGCATGAACCGCCGCAGCCGCCGCCAGCATCTGGAGGAGGTACGGCAGGAACGGCGCACTATGGTCTTTTACGAGGCCCCGCACAAGCTCGCCGCCACGCTTCAGGATATGCTGGACGCCTGGGGCGACAGACGGATCGCACTGGTGCGCGAACTGACAAAGATCCACGAGGAGGTCATCCGAACCACGCTGTCACAGGCGGCACAGCTTTACGCGGACGGCCACGCAAAGGGAGAATTTGTGCTCGTGATCGAGGGCGCGCAGGAGCCCCAGCAGCAGGAAACGACGCTGGACGACGCCCTCGCGCTGGCAAAATCCTATCTCGCGGAGGGCCTTTCCACCTCGGAGGCCGCCAAACGCGCCGCCCAGGAAACGGGCTTCAAAAAGAACGACATCTACCGCGCGCTCCTGTAATTGCAGAAAGGAAGCGGAAGCTATGCCTGACCGGATACTTATTGTTGACGATGAAACGGAAATTGCGGATCTGATAGAAACCTATCTGAAAAACGAAAACTATACGGTATTCAAGTTTTATACGGCGGCGGAGGCTTTGGAATGTATCAGGACGACCGATCTTGATCTCGCCATTCTGGACGTGATGCTCCCCGATATGAACGGCTTCGCCGTGTGCCAGAAGATCCGGGAACATTATACATACCCTGTCATCATGCTGACGGCAAAGGACGCGGAAACAGACAAAATCACGGGCCTTACGCTTGGCGCGGACGATTACATCACCAAACCCTTCCATCCGCTCGAAATGGTCGCACGGGTAAAATCACAGCTGCGGCGGTACAAAAAATACAACTCCCCCCGCCAGGATGAGGCGGAGGATGTTATCCGTCACGCCGATTTGACAATGGACGTGAAAAAGCATGAATGTCTGCTCGGCGGCAGGCCCGTCGCCCTGACGCCTACGGAATTTTCCATTTTGCAGATCCTTTTGGAAAACAGGGGGAATGTTGTCAGCGGGGAGGAGCTTTTCCATAAAATCTGGAAGGACGAATATTATGTAAAATCCAATAATACCATCACCGTCCATATCCGCCGCCTGCGGGAAAAGCTGAACGACACGCTGGAAAACCCAAAATATATTAGAACCGTCTGGGGAGTGGGGTATAAAATTGAAGAAAGATAAACAAACCGATTTCTCCATATTCCAGCGGAAGATAGCGGCCAGATTCTTCCTCTGCGCGGCGCTGGCCGTGCTGGTTGTGGCAGTGCTGTATCTGTTCCTGCTGAAAGGCCGCTTCGGCGACTGGGTGGTGGCCCTTTTGGAGATCGCTGGAAATATGGATCACGAGGATGCGTTCTGGATCTACCATTACCATTTCAGAGGCCATAAGGAAATCTTTTTCGCGGCGGCCATCGTTGTTGTTTTCCTGAGCCTGCTCCTGATCCTGTTCCACTGGCTGACACGGTATTTTAAGGAGATCAACCGGGGGATCGACAGCCTTCTGAAAGAGGACGGGGAAGGGATCCGGCTGTCCTCAGAGATGTACCCGTTTGAATATAAGCTGAATACGGTCCGGGAAAACCTCCGTCAGGAAAAGGAAGCAACGGCGCTTGCCGAGCGGAGGAAGGACGAGCTGGTGATGTACCTTGCGCATGATATACGCACCCCGCTTACCTCCGTCGTCGGCTACCTGAGCCTTTTGGAGGAAAACCCGGGCCTGACGGCCGGGGAACGTGCTAAAAATATCCATATCGCGCTGGATAAGGCATACCGGCTGGAAAACATGGTAAATGAGTTTTTTGAAATCACGCGGTACCATTCCGGGCAGATCCGGCTTTTCAAGCGGCGCATCGATCTGTACTATATGCTGGTGCAGCTGCGCGACGAGCTTCTGCCTGCGCTCTCCTCCCACGGAAATTCCGTCGCGCTGGATCTGGATGAGGACATCACCGTCCTTGCGGATCCCAATAAGCTGGCCCGTGTCTTTGGCAACCTTTTGAAAAACGCGGCGTCATACAGCTATCCCGGCACGGAAATCACCATTTCCGCAGACCGCACCGAGCAGCAGACTACCATCGTCTTTCGCAACAGGGGCGAGCCTGTCCCCGCCGAAAAATTGTCCTCCCTGTTCGACAAATTCTACCGTCTCGACGAAGCGCGCATTTCCCATACGGGCGGCACCGGGCTCGGCCTGGCGATCGCAAAGGAGATTGTGCTCCTGCACGGCGGTACGATGGAGGCCCGCTGCGACGGCGAGATCATTTCCTTTTCCGTAACGCTGCCCGAATCTTAATATTATCTTAGGAATTAAATTATGTAATCGTAAAGTTCCTGCTGCCCTTTCCCGGTACAATAGTTACCGTAACGGGCAGCTTTTTATTTTGTCCGGAGAAAGGAGCAAAAAGCTTTATGGAAAAGAGAAGCGCACAGAAAAATCAAAGACGCAGGCGGGCGCGGGAACGGCGGATGATCGCCGCCGCCCTCCCCGTCATTGCCCTGGCCGTCCTGACGGCAGCCCTTTCTTCCCTTTGGGGCGGGATCCATCTTCGGGAGGACGCCGCACCCATCCCCGGCGGCAGCGGGCCTGCCCTCGCCGTTTTCAGAAGCGATCCGGCGGAATACACGGAGGATCAGGATCCGCAGCCCCCCGCCCAGGATACGGATTGGAACCTGACGCTGGTAAATAAATGGAACCCCCTCCCCGAGGATTACGAGGTAAGCCTCGTCGAGGTGCCCGGCGGTGAAAAGGTCGATGAGCGCATTTATGATCCTCTCATGGAAATGCTGGAGGATGCAAAGGAGGGGAATCAGGGACAGCTTCCCCTCGTCGTATCCGGCTACCGTACACAGGAGACACAGCAGCAGCTGTATGACGGAAAGATCGCAGAATACAGGGCTCAGGGATATTCCGAAGCCGAGGCAGCCGAACAGGCAGAGCAGTGGGTCGCTGTTCCCGGCCACAGCGAACACCAGCTTGGCTTTGCGGTGGACATCAACGGCGCCACTTACGACCTTTATTTATGGCTTCAGGAAAACAGCTACAAATACGGATTCATTTTCCGCTATCCCGGCAATAAAACCGATATTACCGGCACCGCGGAGGAGGTTTGGCATTACCGCTATGTAGGCGTAGAGGCCGCGGCGGAAATGTATGAGCAGGGCCTCTGTCTGGAGGAATATCTGGGCTGCGCCTGAAACCCGCAGGCACCCTTCCCGGATCCCGCCACTCCGCAGAAAAAGGTATGGACATTCCCCGCCCGGTCGGTTATCATAGGATCATGAAAACAGAACACGGCTGACAGCGGAGGTGTTGTGATGAAAAAAGTTTTAGTCCATGGTTCGGGCCATAAAGCGACGAGCTGGAACGAAACAATCTCCTATATGAAAGACAGCGGGGAAGTGCTGTGCCCGAACCTGTTTTCCATCCTGAATGGAAAGGAACCGACCTACGATAACCTGTTTGCTTCTTTTGCGGAATACTGCAATCAAATTGACGGGCCGATCCATCTGTGCGGCCTTTCGCTGGGCGGGATTCTGGCGCTGCAATACGCATTGGATTTTCCCGATAAGGTGAAAACGCTGGTTCTGATCGGCACGCCGCACAAAATGCCGAAGGTCATGCTTGCCGTCCAGAATATCGTTTTCCGGTTTTTGCCGAAATCGGTCTTTGACAACATGGAATTCAGCAAAAAAGACATTTTCACACTGGAAAAATCCATGAAAGATCTGGATTTCCGCAGCAAAGTAAAAAACATCGCATGTCCGACGCTGAGCGTCTGCGGAAAAAACGACAGCGCCAACATGAAATCGGCCCTCTATTTTTCGGAAAACATCCCCGGCGCGAAATTGGAGATCCTCGAAAATACAGGCCACATTGTGAATGAAGAAAATCCGGGGGCATTAGCCAAACTGCTGGACGAATTTTTTGCAGACTGAACGGTTTCCAGTACCGTCTGTCCCCCGCTTCTGCTGCGGCGCATTCGCTCCCGGATCTTCTTTCCTGCGGATTAGTAAAACGTTTTTGGAACATCTTGACAGCCGTAAAAAAATAGGCTACTATATACGCAGAATGTACTTTTCTTTCAAATGATTTGAGAAAATATTGGACAAATGGGAGGAAAAGAAAATGATAATTTACGTTTCCGCAAGCGTCTGCCGCGACGGCAACGGCACAAAGGAAATGCCGTTCAAGCACATCAATTCCGCCGCGAAAATCGCCAAGCCGGGCGATGAAGTCCTGGTCGCACCCGGCGTGTACCGCGAGTATGTCAATCCGCTCAACGCCGGCACCGAGGATGCCCGCATCACCTACCGCAGCACAGAGCCGCTCGGCGCTGTGATTACCGGCGCGGAGGAGGTCAAGAGCTGGACACCGTATCAGGGCAGCGTATGGGTCTGCCGGATCGGCAACAGCATTTTCGGCGATTACAACCCCTACACCACCTACGTCTACGGCGACTGGTATTTCGCAGGCCGCAGCAAGCACACCGGGGCTGTCTACCTCAACGACAAGATGATGTACGAGGCCGCCAGCGTCGAGGACTGCATCAAGGGCGAGGTTTATGAATATTCCTGGGAACCGGAGGCCTCCATCTACAAGTGGTACGCGGAGCAGGACGGCGGCGAGACTGTCATCTATGCAAACTTCCAGGGCAAGGACCCGAACAAGGAAAAGGTCGAAATCAACGTGCGCCGCGAGTGCTTCATGCCCGCCGAGACCGGCGTGGGCTACATCACTGTCAGCGGCTTCCGCATTGAGAAGGCCGCCACCACATGGGCGCCGCCTGCCGCCTATCAGGACGGCATGATCGGCCCGCACTGGTCCAAGGGCTGGATCATCGAGGACTGCGACATCAGCAACAGCAAGTGCGCCGGTATCAGTCTGGGCAAGTACCTCGATCCGGACAACGATCATTACTTCACCGTCAAGCACGTGAAGAGCCCCACCCAGATGGAGCGCGACGCCGTTTGCCGCGGCCAGTACCACGGCTGGCTCAAGGAGAAGGTGGGCAGCCATATCGTGCGCCGCTGCAACATCCATCACTGCGAGCAGGGCGGCATCATCGGCCGTATGGGCGGCGTATTCTCCATTATTGAGGACAACCACATCCATCACATCAACAACATGATGGAGCTCGGCGGCGCCGAGATCGCCGGCATCAAGATGCACGCCGCGATCGACGTCACGTTCCGCCGCAATTACATCCACCACTGCACCATGGGCATCTGGTGCGACTGGGAGGCGCAGGGCACCCGCATCACGCAGAACCTGTTCCACGACAACCAGCGCCCGGAGTTCGCCAAGCAGCTTCCCGGCGGCATGATGAGCCAGGATATTTTCGTTGAGGTCAGCCACGGCCCGACGCTCATCGACAACAACATCCTTCTCTCCGACGCTACGCTGCGCATGGCTACCCAGGGCGTCGCTATGGTCCACAACCTGATCTGCGGCGCGTTTACCTGCGTGGGCGGCGGCACCACCACCCGCTACACCCCGTACCACATCCCGCACCGCACCGAGGTGATGGGCTTCATGACCTTCCTGCACGGCGATGACCGCTTCTACAACAACATCTTTGTCCAGAAGTGGCCCGCCAACGCCCTCTCCATCCGCCGCGACAGCACGGACAAATACGACGAGGAGAACCGCGAGGTTGGTACGCACGTGATGGATCCGTATCCGACGTATGAGGACTGGATCGCACAGTTCGATATGGATACCGACACGCCGGACATGAGCAAGCTCGCGCCCGCGCACGATGGTCCCCTGCCGGTGTGGTCGAAGGGCAACGTCTATTTCAACGGTGCAAAGGCATACAAGAACGAAAAGGACAGCCTTATCGATACGGAGCATGAGGTCAAGGTTGACGTGACGTTCGAGGACGGCAAACCCGTGCTCTCCACCAACCTGTATGAATTCCTCGACAGCTTCACGTCCGACATGGTGAACACCGGCGTTCTGGGCCAGGCGTTCGAGCCGGAGGAGCCGTATGAGAATCCGGACGGTTCGCCGATTACCTTTGATCAGGACTATTTCGGCGATCACCGCGGCACGGATATCCTGCCGGGGCCGTTCGCGTGCAAGTGCTCCATCCAGAAAAAACTCTGGTAACGGGCTGAGCCTGCGCGCACGATGCGCTGTGCTCAGATGAGACCGTAAGATTTTGGCACGGTGCCGCGCGGGACACAAGATAAAGCGTTCCCGCCCGCACCGTGTTTCCTTCCCACCCGATCGTCCTTCGTAGTTTTCCGGAAATCGGGCACATTACCAGCGAGGTTGACGACACAGTCCTGCCTTCCGAAAGGCAGAAAGGGAAATTCAAACCCCGAAAAACCGATTTTTCCTTTATCCACTGAGAGTATTGTCCATCAAAAAATATCCTGAAAAGCAAAAGCCGGGACCTGGATCCTTTTCCGAATCCAAATCCCGGCTTTTATCCGGTATTTATAATTTATATCCGTTTCCGGCCAGCATACTCTCAAAAGCAGCCTTTTTCGACTGCGCCAGATGCTCGCCCATCGTGAGGGCAGCTTCCTCGTACTTTTTGTCGAGCAGGTACTCGATGATTTTCAGATGCTCATGCGCAGATTCCTCCAGCCTCGTCTGGAGCCGCCCGGAAATGATGCGGATACGGTGGTTCTGGTCGTACACATTGCACAGCAGATTGAACAGATAGCTGTTGTCGCACGCATTGATGATCACGCGGTGGAACGCATCGTCCAGAAGGAACTGATCCTCCATGGAATCGTTTGTACCGGAATCCTGTGTGCGCTCTTTATATTTTTGCAGGGTATTCACAGGGATATTCATTCCCCAAGTGCGGATGATATACGGTTCGACCAGCTCGCGCACCTGATATACCGCCGTAATATCGCGAATTGTGATTTCAGAAACAACAATCCCCTTTTTGGGCAGGATCTTGACAAGCTTTTCCTGCTCAAGCTTATTGAGCGCCTCCCGGATCGGCGTACGGCTCGTTCCGACAACGCTCATCAGCATTGTCTCATTCAAAAACGTCGAGGGCATATACTCACAGTCGATAATCTTTTCCTTAATGGTATCGTACGCTTTCTTTTTCAAATTCTCCTTTGGCAACCGTCTTCCCCCCAGTGTACAAAAATGAAAACCACAAATACGCAGTTTGTATGTTTTCTGCATACTACAAGTTTTTATATTATTTAATAATTATGACAGATTGACAGGATTTTGTCAACCATTCCGGGAAAATGATTCACTTTTGGAACAGTTTTGTTCTTTTGCGTTCTCAACCTGAAAATTTCGAACACA
>DVHF01000088.1 GCA_018712265.1 Candidatus Gallacutalibacter pullicola | reverse complement strand
TAAGTTTCTACCTCTTTTTTTGTTCTTTCTCTATATTTTTCCTATAAAGCAATATATCTACGTAAATTATGAACTATCTGTATTTGAAATATAATGGTTTTGTAAATATTATCACTCGCCTATTGACAGTGCTAATATTTGGAGTATAATAAAGGTGTACTTTGAAAGAGGTACAAAAGAGGAATCCGGTAAGGGTTCCGCCGATAGCTTAAATGGTCAAAAATGACCGGCCGGGAAACCGGACGGGCAGGCAGCAGAAGCTCGCAACAGCGAGAGCAAATGACTCCACTATCCTACGAGCCGCTGAATTTGAATTGGAGGAATGACTTATGTTGCCTAGCATTTTTGGTGAGAATCTGTTCGATGAGATGTTTGATGACGCGTTTGGCATGGTTCCGATGTTTTCTTCTCATAATCCCCTGTACGGGAAACATGCGAAAAACCTGATGAAGACCGACGTTCGTGAAAAGGACAATTCCTATGAATTGGACATCGATCTCCCGGGCTTCAAGAAGGACGAAATCCAGGCTCAGATTTCTGACGGTTATCTGACAATCTCCGCAAGCAAGGGCCTTGACAAGGATCAGCAGGACGACAAGGGCCGCTACATCCGCCGCGAGCGTTACAGCGGTCAGTGCAGCCGCAGCTTCTATGTGGGTGAAGGCATCACCGAAAAGGATGTCACCGCAAAATTTGAGGACGGCATTCTGAAGCTTTCCATCCCGAAGAAGGATACCACTAAGGCTTTGCCAAAGCCGAATCAGATTTCCATTGAATAAGCAATCACGAAAAGGACGGACAGATTTTCTGCCCGTCCTTTTTTGTGTCTTTAAAATTTATTTCGGAACCCCATTCGCCTGTTGACTGCGCCGTTTTCCTGTGGTAAATTGATGATATCGCTTGTATAATTCATGTATATTTCATCAGAAAGGAAGCTGTAAACTATGGAAAACATAAAATTGTCTTTTCCGGAGCAGGCGGGTGTGCCCTCGCAGGCTCTGTCGGATTTCCTGTCGCGTCTGGAAGCACGGCGGATCCCTCTGCACGGCTTTGTGCTGATGCGCGACGAAAAAATCGCGGCTGAGGGCTACTGCCCGCCTTTCAGCGAAAATTCCCTGCACAGGATGTATTCTGCAAGCAAGAGCTTTGTCAGCGCAGCGATCGGAATCCTGATATCCCAGGGAAAACTGCGGCTGACGGATCGTCCTGCCGATCTGCTTCCCGATAAAGCGGAGGGCTGCACCGATCCCAACATCTTGGGCGCGACCATCCGCGATCTGCTCCGCATGGCCGGCCCGCACGCGTTTTCTCCGTATCAGGAGGAAGGCGTCACTGACTGGGTTTCCTCCTTCTTCCATCCGAAAAAGCCGACCCGGATGCCGGGGCAGATGTTCATTTACGACACCTCAAACACCGTCACACTGACTGCGATCGTGGAACGGATCACCGGGAAATGCCTGCTCGATTTCCTGCGCGACTGCGGTCTGGCGGAAGCGGGCTTTTCCCCGAACGCTTACTGCATCCAGACACCGTGCGGCGTTTCCTGGGCAGGCTCCGGCATCCTGTGCACCACGCGGGATCTCGCTCTGTTTGGGTCCATCTGCATGAACGGCGGCCGCTGGCACGGCAAGGCCATCATGGATCCCGATTATCTGGCGGAAGCCACCTCGCGGCAGATCAGCTCCCTGGTAAATTCGGATCATCCTTTCTTCCAGTATGGGTATGGATATCAATTCTGGCAGTTCCGCTATGGCTTTGCCTGCTACGGTATGGGCGCGCAGCTCGCACTGTGTGTCCCGGAAAAGGGCGTTGTGCTCGCGATCACGGCTGACACGCAGGCGCTTCCCTCCGGGATCGACGCCGTACTGGACGCGGCGTGCTCGCTGTTCTCGGAAATTGCGGATTCCCCGCTCGATCGTGCGCCCGAAGCGGAGAAAGCTTTCCTCGAAAAGGCCGCCTCGCTGCGGATCCCGCTGCCGGTTGGGGATACTGAAATTCCGGACAGCTTCACGTTCTTCGGTAAGACCTTCCGTTTCCAGGAAAACCCGATGGGCCTGAAATGGATGCGCGTCCAGAAGCAGGATAACGCTGTTGTCTGGGAATATGAAAATGCTTCCGGAGCCCACAGTCTGACGCTGGGACTTGGCGACTATGTAAAACAGCTTTTCCCGGAGCTTTACGACGGAAAGCGCATTAGCTCAAAGGATACGCAGTACCGCTGCATGGGCACGGCGTGCTTCCCGCTGCCGAACGAGCTGGATATGCTTCTTTATATTGTGGACGATTATCTCGGATCGCTGAAGGCAAGCTTCTATTTTGAGGACAACCACGTCTGCGTGCTGATGAAAAAGACTGCTGAGTGGTTCCTCGAGGAATACGACGGCCTCGCTTTCGGCATTGCTGATTAAAGAAGCTTTCGCCTGCTTTTTCAAAAGTACAGGCTGAGCCTGCATACAGAGCGTGAATCCTGACGCGGCGATAACCCCTGTACACTGCGATGTGATAAAACGGCAAAACAGACAAATTGGAGCGGCGTTCCCAATGTTACGGGAACGCCGCTCCTTTATCTTTTTTCCAGCAAGTCAATAATCCGGTAAAGTCCCAAAAACAGTCCGCCCAGCACCACGGATCCGACGAACTGTGAAAAGCTGATTTCCACCGGCAGCTCTATCTGCCAGATTTCGCTCAGCGGCACGCTTATCAGCCAAATCGCCGCGACAATCCAGAATACCGCTGACAAAATCAGCATGATCTTTCCTATCCGCTTTTCCATTCTCAGACTTTCTCCTTTTTGTAACATCCATCGCCGTTACCGGGTTCCTATCATTTTTGCCTTTGCGCGATTGGCAGCTGGGATATAATAGGATGAAACTTCAAATTTCAAATGAGATGCTGCTCTGTGCCTTAATTTCTGCTGAATTCGGCGAGCCGGAGTTCGGGGTTGTGCTCGAGCGCCCAGGTGATATTCCATTCGCTCGTGAACAGGAGCAGCCGGTTCCCTTTCAGATCCTGGATCCGCTTCGTGTCGGAGGTCAGGTTCAGCTTTTTAGGATCCAGATCCTCATTTTCGATCCATCTGATATATTGATATGGAAGCCCCTCCATGCGGATATCCACGTTGTACTCGTTTTTGAGCCGGTATTCCAGCACGTCAAACTGAAGCGTGCCGACCACCCCGACGATCACGTCCTCCATACCGCCGCCAAGCTCCTGGAAGATCTGGATGGCGCCCTCCTGCGCGATCTGGGTCATGCCCTTGACGAACTGCTTGCGCTTCATGGTGTCCACCTGATGCACCAGATTGAAATGCTCGGGCGCGAAGGTGGGGATCCCCTCAAATTTGATCTTCCTCTTCGGCGCGCAGATCGTATCGCCGATCGAGAAAATGCCCGGATCAAACACGCCGATGATGTCCCCCGCGTAGGCCTCGCTGATAATCTCGCGGTCCTGCGCCATAAGCTGCTGCGGCTGAAGCAGCTTCATTTTCTTGTTTCCCTGCACGTGCAGGACCTCCATGCCTTTCTCAAACTTCCCGGAACAGATGCGCATAAACGCGATCCTGTCGCGGTGAGCCTTGTTCATGTTGGCCTGGATCTTGAACACGAACGCAGAGAAATCCGTATCGAACGGATCCACCTCGCCGTCCTCAGATTTCCGGGGGAGCGGCGGGGTCGTCATGCGGAGGAATTCCTCCAGAAAAGGCTCCACACCGAAATTCGTCAGCGCCGATCCGAAGAATACCGGGGACAGCTTGCCGTGACGCACCTGCTCCAGATCCAGATCGTCCCCCGCTCCGTCCAGAAGCTCGATATCCTCCGCGAGCTTTTCGCGATGGGCGCTGCCTATCAGATCGTCGAGATTTTCGTCGTCAAGCTCCATTTCAATCGCCTTGACGGCCTTCTGCCCGTTTGCCTGCTCGCTGTTCGCCTGGAACGCCAGAATTTCTCCCTTGCGGCGATCGTAAACGCCCTTAAATTCCTTTCCGCAGCCGATCGGCCAGTTGACCGGGCAGGTGCGGATCCCCAGCTCGTTTTCGATTTCCTCCATCAGATCGAACGGATCGCGGGCCTCGCGATCCATTTTATTGATGAACGTGAAGATCGGGATATCGCGCAATAAGCATACCTTAAACAGCTTGCGGGTCTGATTCTCAACACCCTTGGACGCGTCGATCACCATGACCGCGGAATCCGCCGCCATCAGCGTGCGGTACGTATCCTCCGAGAAATCCTGATGGCCCGGCGTATCCAGGATATTGATGCAGAACCCCTCATAATTGAACTGCATCACAGAGGACGTCACGGAGATCCCTCTCTGCTTCTCGATCTCCATCCAGTCGGAAACCGCGTGGCGTGCCGATTTCTTTCCCTTGACCGCTCCGGCCAGAGAAATCGCCCCACCGTACAGAAGAAATTTTTCCGTCAGCGTCGTTTTGCCGGCGTCCGGGTGCGATATGATCGCAAACGTCCTTCTCCTTGTAATTTCACTTTTCAAATCCGCCATATATGTTCCTCCAAAATTGAAATCATGTATCAGTAAAAAAGCGGCCTCCCGCGGCCTTTTTCCGGAAACAGTCCAGGAAATATACAGTATTTTTTAGTATATCTGTTTTTTCGGAATAATGCAAGATCCAGAACCGAAAAAAGCAAACTGCCTCCGTAATGAGGGGGGACTGCGCGTCCCCCCTCCCCCCCCGCGCCGGGACCCAGTCCCGGACCCGGTTCCGCCTTACCGCAGAGATCGTCTGTCCTCGCTCCCGAGACGGAAACTTTCGATTAAAGTTTTCGATAACTCAGGCGCGGCAGAAAAAAATTAAAAAATCTGATTTTCGCCGTCACCTTTTGGAGATCTTTTCCGTCTATACAGATAGAAGAAAAAAGCAAAAGAGAGTGCCGCCGGGCTTCCGCCTGGAACTGTGCCCGGCGGCGGACAGGGGTACAGACGCCGGAAAAAGACGCCGCTTTAAAGTGTGAGGAGGGAATTGTGATGAAACGACTGCTTGCCATATTGCTGTGCGCCGCACTTCTTCTGACAGGCTGCACACAGCCGGGAATTTCCACCGTCAACGAGGACGAAGAAATCAGCCTTGTCCTCGCGGAACCGCAGCCATCCGGAGAAACGCTTCGCGAGGACGGACAGATACAGACCGATTTTTCACAGCATACCATCTCGATCCCGGAGGAAGAATATTTCGCCGCCGTCACCAATGACTGGTCGCTGCGGCTGCTTGGCGAACTGCGTGAGGATGGGGAAAATCTTCTGATTTCTCCGCTCTCAATCGGTCAGGCGATCGGTCTGGCTGCCAACGGTATGAAGGGCGAGACGCTCAATCAAACGCTTGGATTCCTTGGCGGCGGAATTTCGCTTTCCGCGCTCAACCAGGAATACACCGCTCAGCGCAGCAGACTGGAGGGATACCGGGATGCAGCTGTCCGGATCGCCAATTCTATCTGGTACGATGAGTCGCTCACGGTCAGGGAGGATTTTCTGAATCTGGCTTCCTCACAGTACAGCGCAGAGATCGCCGGAACGGATTTTTCCAGTCCGGAAGCAATCAGCCGGATCAACGCATGGACAGAGGAAAAAACGGAGGGGAAAATCACCGATCTCTTTCCGGAGCTTTCTGAGGATACCGCTCTCTGCCTTGTCAACGCCGTTTATTTTAATGCGTTGTGGGAATCAGAAGTTCCCGGCTATGCTGTTCTCACGGGAAGAGATTTCTACCCGGCGGACGGTTCCACGCAGAAAACCGATTATATGTCTTCGGTAGAAACGTATCTGCACGCAGAGGGGGCAAGCGGCATCCTGAAACCGTATCAGGAAAAGGATCTGGCGTTTCTGGCTGTCCTGCCAGATGGGGATCTTTCCTCCTATCTCGATTCCCTGACGGGGGAGAAGCTCCTCTCACTGCTTGACAGCGCAGGGACCGAAACTGCCGCCACCCATCTCCCTATTTTTGAAATGCAGATGGAGAAAAGCCTTTTACTGAACAACGCCATGCAAAATCTCGGTGTGGGAGATATGTTCGATCCCACCGCCGCCGATCTTTCCGGAATATCCGGGGACGCCGGTGATCTGTGGGTCGATCAGATGGTGCATAAGACGTTCATTCGTGTGGACCGTAAGGGGACGGAAGCCGCCGCCGCGACAGGGATGGCAATGGAGGCCGGCGCGGCTGAGCCAGTCGAGCGTAAAGCTGTGATTCTCAATCGCCCCTTTTTGTTCGCCGTTATGGATATGAAAACGAAAACGCCGCTCTTTTTGGGCGTTTATGAATCAGCGGCATGACTGCCGCAGGGAGGTTTTTATCGTGAAAAGAAGAAAAGGACAAATTTTCGCACTTTGTGCCGCTGTACTTCTAGCAGCTGGGATGCAGCCCGTGGGAGCCGCTGAGCTTCTGGGCTCTCAGGGACTTCAGACGGAGGCCGCCGCGATTGGCGCGCAGACTGGGGTATCCACTTCCTCGGCCGGTTTTGCGCTCTCGCTGCTGCGCGGACTGCATACGTCCGGACAGAACGCCCTGATTTCCCCGGTATCCGCAGAGTTCGCGCTTGGTATGGCCGCAAACGGCGCGGACAGCCAGACGCTTGAGCAGCTGGAACAGGTGCTTGGCGGGAGCCCGGAGATCCTGAACTCCACAAATCTGTCCCGCAAAAATTCCCTGGAACAGAGCGGCGTTCAGGTCGCGAATTCCGTGTGGATGAATACGCAGTACGGCGGCATTCCGCAGGGAAATCCCGTTTGGGACCAGTACGCCGAAACGCTGGAACAGTATTACAGCGCACAGCTTGGCGCGGAAGATCTTGGCTCAACGGAGGGGATCGGCGCGGTCAATGCCTGGGTGAATGAAAATACAAACGGCATGATTCCCAGCATTTTCGATTCTCCGGACAGCGGAATGCGCCTGTGCCTTGTCAACGCGTTATCAATGGACGCCAAATGGGTCTCCCCTTACGATCCCTCCGATGTCCATGAGGGGACATTCACAACCGCGTCCGGCGCACAGCAGCAGGCGGAATTTATGGATTCCACAGAGGAATATTTCCAGGTGGACGGTGCAGCCGGCATCCGGAAATACTACCGCGACAGCACGCTTGCCTTTACGGCAATTCTCCCGGACGGCACGCTTGACGCCTATCTGGATACGCTCACAGCGGAGGATCTCGCCGAGCTGTGGAACACCCCGTCCAGCGGCAGGGCGCAGTCGAGCCTGCCGAAATTCAAGATTGAGCAGCAGTATCAGCTCAACGACACGCTGAGCCAGATGGGCCTGACGGATGCGTTCAATCCTGACGCGGCAGATTTCAGCGGGATCACCGGAGAAGAAAATCTCTACATCAGCACAGTGGTTCAAAAAACCGTGCTTGAGGTCAACGAGGACGGCACAAAAGCCGCCGCTGCAACAGGAATTGGAATCAACGTGACAAGCGCACCCCTGCCGCCGGAGCACACGATTGAATTTAACCGCCCGTTCCTGTTCGCCGTCGTGGATACGCAGACGAATACACCTGTATTCCTCGGCGTCTGTGAAAGCGTGGAATAATCAGGAAAATCTTTTGATAAGCTTTGCCGCCGGATCTGAACCGATCCGGCGGTTTTTGTTTTATAAGCACTTTATTTTTCTGACAAAATTTTTATTACATATTCCATAAGCATTTTCAACTCATTCTCCGACATATACCTCATAATGGCGTTTAACATTTTTATATTAGGATTTTGAGCTGATATCTGTTCTGAAATCGGAAAAATATTTTTCCAGTCTAAATAATGGCAGGTAAGGAGTGGAGTCAACGGGACCTGAAAAATCCTGCTAAGCTGATAAGCCACATATATTTTTGCGCTTGTTTTTCCAAGTTCTATATAGGAATATGCAGAACGCTCATATCCCAGAATTTTCGCAACCTGCCACTGCGTTAATTCATAGCTTTCTCGAAGGAAGCGGATATTACTGGCAAAATTTCGATTGAATTCGCTTTCATTGATTATCCTTTTCATTTCTGCATTCCCACTTTCCTAAAATTAGCTGAATATTATTGATACATCATTATTAAACTATGTCTGTATCAATTAGACACGTTATGTTTCTATTAGAAACCATATGTGACCAAAACGCCCGCGAAATCCAGTACAATACCCTTAAAACAAGGAAAGAGGGGATTGGCTTGATTCCACATTTCGGAGAAAAATTAAAAAATCTGCGTTTGGAACGCGGCCTGTCCCAAACGGAAACGGGCGCTTTGCTGGGAGTGGATCGCAGTACAATCAGCCAGTACGAGCTGGGCGGACGTCTGCCCTCCTACGATATCCTGATCAAAATCGCGAATACTTTCCACGTCAGCGCCGACTACCTCCTTGGCATCGGGGACTATAAGGATCAAAAGCTGGTGATCGATACCAGAGGACTTTCGGAAAATCAGGTATCCTCCCTCGCAAAAATTGTGAACGCCGTTATCGGAGAGATGAAACGCGGGCCGGACGACATATTTTTGTGATTTTATTTCCAATCAGGAATTAAAAAACGGTCGGAAACAGGGATAATAGAGGAAACAATGATCCTGCTGGAGGGGTGGAATACTATGGAAAAACCGCAGGCTTCCGGGCATTTCTGTTTTCACCGGGTTGGGGACGGCACGTTCTACACCGGAGAGCTGCGCCGCAACGAAAAACGCTTCCGCTTTGTCTATGACTGCGGCCGCTATCCGTGCCGGAAATGTCTTTCCGGGGAACGCGAGAAATGTGACAGGAAGCTTGATCGCTCCATCAATCGGTTTGCTTCCCCGGCGGGAGTCCCGTTTGATCTGCTGATCCTCTCGCATCTGCACGAGGATCACATCAATGGGATCCCGCAGCTGCTGAAGCGTTCAGTTCCTTCCGTGGTTGTCCTTCCTTATACGGAACCGGCGCGGCGGCTGGAGATTGCCCTCACGCTGGAGGATGCGGAAAATCCTGATCTGCTGGCGCTTCTGGCGGATCCCTGCCGGTACTTCCTGGAACGCGGCGTCCAGCAGGTGGTTTATCTTTCTGAAAATTCCCCGTCTGCCGGGGCAATAGAGATCCCGGAGGAATATGAGGGATTGATCTCCGACGAAATGCCCGACAGTCCCCGCGCGGCGGAGATCCTGCGTTTGGAACAGCCGGAGGAGAGATTTTCTCCGCTGATCAAGCAGAGCTGTGCGGGCGGGCTCCCGGTTCCGGGGTTCCGATGGAAATTCGTGTTTTACAACCGGACACCATCCAGCCGCAGCGAGCTTTCCCGGAGATATGGCTCCATGACTGCGGGAGAGCTTTCAGAAATTCTGACAAACCCGCAGGAACGCGCCGCTATTTTGGAGGAATCCAGCGATCTGTTCGCACGCCGCGCCGGGCGGCAGACCGATACCTGCTCGCTGGTAGCCTATCACGGCCCGTTGTTCGACAATCAGCAGCTGAGCCTGTTCCCGGGCTATAAAAAGTACGGGACACTCCTGACTGGAGATGTGGATCTCAATGTGTGCGGCGCTGAGCTGCGCAGTTATTTCTGGATGGAACTGGGCCATACCGGCCTTTTGCAGCTGCCGTGTCATGGCCTTGCCTCCCATTGGGACGAGGGCTTTCTGGAAAACTTCAGCAATCCGGTGGTGTGCGTCGCGTCCACACATCAGGATCACCCCGAACGTCTCGACGGCAAAATGCGCGGCACGATCCGACGGGCCGGGATGCTCTGCGCACGCGCCGATCAGAATAATTCCTTCACCTATCATGTGCGGGCCTATCTGAAAACCGCCAACCTGATCCTTGATCGGCTGGAGCTTTTCTGAATCCCCCGGACGATAAAGCAGCCCTGCCATCCATGCGGACGGCAGGGCGCGTCATATTCCAGAATCAATGGAGAAAGACGAAAAGAAAAGCCGCCGGGCTTCCGGAAGCTTGCCTGAGATTCCGTTTTATTCGTCGCGGCCGAGGAGCCAGTCGACGGAAACGTTTAAAATATTGGCAAGCGCCGCGAGTTCAAAATCCGTAACATACCGGATCTGCCCCTCCAGCTTGGAAAGGCCGGACGCATTCATATCTACCCCGTTCACCTGAAGCTGTGCAAGCAGTTCTTTCTGCTTCATGCCCTGGCTTTTCCGGGCCATCTCCACCCGGGCGCCCACCAGATTGCGGTTCCCGAGTGCCTGTTTGCGTAATCTCACGTGTTTCATCTCCCCAGTTCGTTAAAAATAATGCGGATAGTGTCTGCGGAAGGATTCCAACCCCCAGGGAGTTCCTCCGCGCGCAACGGAAAAAATATGGTTACGATTCTTTCTCTCAAATTCATAGATATAGTTACATTATAATAATATTGCCTTGAAATTGCAATAAATTTGTATCAAAATCTTTTGAAAGATTTTTTCAGACAGCTGTTTTTTGTCAAATCCGGAAAATATACAGGCTTTTTCTCCGAAAAAAATTGTTATTTCCCCGCGGCCTTGCTATAATAAGGAGTAAGCCCTGCTTGAAAACGCGGGATCGCCGTTTTTCGCAGCAGCGATTATGCACCGCATCAAAGAGGGTAAAAAACACATTCCAGATTTTAACGGTGGAATGGGAGGTATTGCTCATGCTTTTGGACGGAAAAGAAAACCTTATGCGTACCGGAACCACGGATCTTTCCGATCTCTACGATACCCTGTCCGGGCTGGAACGGCTCAGGCTCTCCGACTTTGATCCATCCCGCACGGCCCTCGTGATTGTGGACATGATCAATGGATTTGTCAAGGAGGGGCCGCTTGCCAGTCCGAACGCCCTGTCTATCCAGGACGGTATCGAACGGCTCCTGCGTGCCTGTACAGAACGCGGCATCCCCTGTATCTTTTTCGCGGACACCCACACCGCAGAAAGCCCCGAGTTCGGCGCATATCCGGTGCACTGTCTTGCCGGGGATCCCCAGAGCCTTCCCACCAGCGAATTAGCCAACGCGGGCGGCTTTACCCTGATTGCAAAAAATTCAACCAATGGGTTTCTGGAACCCGCGTTTGCCGCGTGGCTTGCGGAGCATCCTGCCATCTCCGATTTTCTCGTTGTGGGCTGCTGCACAGATATCTGCGTCCAGCAGTTTGCCCTGACTCTGAAAACTGATTTTAACCGCAGGAACCGCACTTCCCGCGTCATTGTACCGATGGCCCTCTCGTCCACCTATGACGCGCCCGGACACCGCTCCGCTTTCATCGACGCGGTATCGTTCTATAATATGCACACAAACGGTGTGGAGGTTACACCGGATATTGAATTTTGAAATCACCCAGGAGGATCAATATGGAACAGAATAAGGTTGTCCCTATCAATCATAATTTGACCATGCTCACCGATTTCTATGAAATCACCATGGCCAACGGCTATTTTATGAACGGGTTCCAGGATAAAATCGCTTATTTCGATATGTTTTTCCGTAAAATACCGGACGGCGGCGGCTATGCGATCATGTGCGGCGTCCAGCAGCTGATTGAATATCTGGAACGCCTGCGCTTCACTGACGAGGATATTGAATTCCTGCGCTCCAAAAATATCTTTGACGAGGGCTTTTTGTCCTATCTGCGCAATTTCAAATTCAGCTGCGACGTATGGGCCGTCCCGGAGGGAACGCCCATCTTCCCCGGCGAGCCGATCGTGACGGTGCGCGGTCCCGTTATCCAGGCGCAGTTTATTGAAACGATGGTACTCCTGTGCATCAACCACCAGAGCCTGATTGCCACAAAAGCGAACCGGATTTCCCGGGCCGCGGACGGCCGTGCTGTGATGGAATTCGGCTCGCGGCGGGCGCAGGGCTTCGACGGCGCTGTCTACGGTGCGCGCGCGGCCTATGTGGGCGGCTGCTGCGGCACGGCCTGCACCATCTGCGATCAGAAATTCGGTGTCCCGGCGCTCGGCACGATGGCGCACAGCTGGGTACAGCTGTTTGACTCGGAGCTTGACGCATTCCGCGCCTATGCCAAAGAATATCCGAGCAACTGCACCCTGCTTGTTGACACATACAATGTGCTGAAATCCGGTATCCCGAACGCTATCAAGGTGTTCAACGAGGTGCTTGTCCCGCAGGGCTACCGTCCGGCCGGGATCCGGATCGACAGCGGCGACATTACATATCTTTCCCGCAAGGCCCGCAAGATGCTCGACGCGGCCGGGTTTGAGGACTGCAAGATCTGCGTTTCCAATTCTCTTGATGAATACATCATCCGCGATATGCTCATCCAGGGCGCGCAGGTGGACAGCTTCGGCGTAGGCGAGCGGCTGATCACCTCCTCGTCTGAACCTGTATTCGGCGGCGTTTACAAGCTGGCAGGCGTGGAAAACGAGGATGGTTCCATCACGCCGAAAATCAAGATCAGCGAAAATGTGGCCAAAATCACGACGCCGTGCTTCAAGGATCTCTGGCGGCTGTTTGACCGCGAAACCGGCAAGGCGATCGCAGACGTCATCACCCTGCACGGTGAAAAGATAGACGATTCCCAGCCCTATGAAATTTTCGATCCCGAGCACACCTGGAAGCGCAAGCTGGTGGAAAACTTCCGGGCAGTCAATCTGCGCCAGCAGCTGTTCAAGAATGGAGAAAGCATCTCCCAGCCGCGCGATCTGCAGGAAATCAAAACCTACTGCGCCGCCCAGGTTGACACTCTCTGGGATGAAGTCACCCGTTTCGAGAATCCTCACGAATATTACGTTGACCTCTCCCAGAATCTCTGGGACATCAAGAACCGCCTCATCTCCGAGCACACCTTCTGATCCGGGAGACCCCCCGGGACAGGGCTTCGCCCCTCTCTCCCGTGACGGGGGCTGCGCGCAGATGGAATGAGGCGTTCTTCAATCTTCTTGCACAGGTGTGGACAAGACTTCATTTTCATTTCCTAAAAATAGTAAAAGGGACACGCTGTCAAACGTGTCCCTTTTATCTTTCTATAAATCGAAATGGAGTTATCCCTCTGCGGCGGCAAATCCGCAGGTGCTTGCTGTGATCCCCCTGCTCAACAGGGGAGTTTGAGGGGATCACCCCTCAACTCACGCGCGACCCGCGCGGAACAACCGCTCAGGTAAAAATTAAAAACAGTCCAAACTTCATTTCCAACGAACGTTGGAAATGGGATGGGGTCTGGGGACAAGTCCCCAGCGCGGGGGTCGAGGGGGACGCGCAGTCCCCCTCGTGGGGTTACGGGGCAAAGCCCTGTCCCGGGAGCCGCCTATTTGAGGAATCCCTGCATGATGCGTTCTTCGGCTTCTTCTTCGGTGAGGCCGAGGGTGCGCAGCTTCATGATTTGGTCGCCTGCGATTTTGCCGATGGCCGCTTCGTGGATCAGGGATGCGTCGATGTTACTGGCCTCGAGGGATGGCATCGCCATAACCACGCCGTTGTCCATCAGGATGGCGTCGCACTCCGAATGTCCTGTGCAGCGCTCCCTGCCATGGATGCAGGAACGGAATTCCTGATACGAATTTCCGCGCGCCACAGACCGGGAGATCAGATCCGTTTTGGAATCTTCGCCGTCCATGTCCACTACAAAATCCGTTTCCGCACGCTCTGTGCCGTCCGTCATGATGCGCTCACGCACCAGAAGCTTTGCGCGCGGTCCAAGCTTTGCTGTCGTTTTCCGGATCGTGCTGTCCACACCGCGCAGCTGTACGGTGTCCATCTCCATGCACGCACCCTCCGCCAGAACGATGTCCGTAACCGGATCAATCCGTTTCAGACCGGTGCCGCTGCCGGTAGCAATGTGCTTTTCCTCATATACCACGTGCGCGTCCTTCTCCAAAATGAAACGATGGATACCGTTGTGGCGCGCTTCTTCCTCGTTGTCCGTGTGGACGCCGCAGCCCGCGACAATCACCACGTCCGCGCCCTCGCCTACATAGAAATCATTATAGACAAGATCATCAATATTGCCGTGAGTGACGCAGGCCGGGATGTATACCCGCTCCCCCTTGGTGTGGGGCTTGATGTGGATCACCAGACCGGGCGCGTCCTGCTTCGACTCTATCTTGATATTCTCAGAGGACTGACGTCCTGCACATTCGCCGTTTTCACGGATATTAAACGCGCCGTTGAATTTGCCGCGGAAATCCGAGATCATGCGCAGGAGTTCGTTTGTAATCGTGTTCATACGGCTGCCATCTCCTTTCCAAGCGGGCAGCGGACCGCCTTTTCATCCGCCAGCAGCGCAGGCAGAACCCGTTCGCGCGGACCGAAGTCGCGGACCATGCCGCCTGCGATCACCAGAATTTCGTCTGCAATCGACAGCAGCCGTTCCTGATGCGAGATAATCAGCAGCGTGCCCGATTCTTTCCTGCGGATCTCCTGGAAGGTTTCCGCAAGACGTGCGAAGCTCCAAAGATCGATGCCAGCCTCCGGCTCGTCGAAAATCATCAGCTTTGCATTGCGCGCAAGCACTGTGGCGATTTCAATGCGCTTGATCTCGCCGCCGGAAAGCCCGGCGTTCAGTTCACGTCCTATATATTCCGACGCGCACAGCCCCACCTTGCCGAGCAGCGAGCACAGCTGATCCTCGGTGAGCTTTCCGCCCGCCGCAAGCTCCAGCATATCCTGCACCGTGATCCCCTTGAAGCGCACCGGCTGCTGGAACGCATAGGCGAGTCCCATTTTTGCACGGCCCGTCACGTCAACCTGCGTGATGTCCTCGCCGTCAAAAATTATCCGGCCTGTCCGGGGCGTTTCCAGCCCGGCAATCAGCTTGGCAAGCGTCGTTTTGCCGCCGCCGTTCGGCCCGGTCACAACCACCATACGGTTATCCGGGATTTCCAGATCCACGTCCTTGATAATCTCCGAGCCATCCGGCAGACCCCAGGCAATGTGTTGTAATTTCAGCATATTTCAGGGTACTTCCTTTCTTACGGCCCGGAGCAGGCCGGACCGCCGTTATAATTTATTTTTTAAAGCCCTCATCGCGTTCAGGATGGCAATCACCGAAACGCCCACGTCCGCGAACACCGCTTCCCACATATTCGCAAGGCCAAGCGCCCCCAGCAGGAGCACGATGCCCTTGACGGCAAGCGCGAACACGATATTCTGCGTAACAATCCGGAGCGTTTTCCGGGCAATGCGGATCGCGTCCGCGATTTTGGAGGGCTTATCGTCCATCAATACAATGTCCGCCGCTTCAATGGCGGCATCCGAACCCATCGCGCCCATAGCGATACCGATGTCGGCGCGGGAAAGCACCGGCGCATCGTTGATGCCGTCGCCCACAAAGACGAGCGTCCCTTTGGCGGATTTCTGCTTCAGTAGCTGCTCCACACAATCCACCTTACCGGCAGGCAGCAGCTCTGTGTGCACCTCGTCGAGTCCAAGCTCCTTCGCCACACTCTCCCCGACCGCTTTCGCGTCGCCGGTAAGCATGACGGTTCTCGATATTCCCTGCTGTTTGAGTGCTGAGACAGCCTGCACGGCGTCCGGCTTCACCTCGTCGGAAATCACGATGTGACCGGCATATTCGCCGTCCACCGCAATGTGCACTGTGGTTCCAACGCGGTGGCACGGATGCCACTGCACGCCGGTTTCCTCCATCAGCTTGTCGTTGCCCGCACAGACCGTTTTCCCGTCTATCCGGACGCGCACCCCGCGTCCCGAAAGCTCCTCCACATCCGTTACGCGGGAGAGATCGGGATCCTTTCCGTAAGCCTCGCGGATCGACCGGGAAATCGGGTGATCCGAATAGGATTCCGCCAGCGCCGCCAATTCCAGAAGATCCGCCTCCGAAAAGCTGTTGGGATGGATCGCCGTGACGTTAAAGACGCCGCGGGTGAGGGTGCCGGTCTTGTCAAATACGACCGTTTCCGCATGGGCAAGGCTTTCCAGATAATTGCCGCCCTTGACCAGGATCCCGTTTCGGGAAGCGCCGCCGATCCCGCCGAAGAAGCTCAGCGGCACGGAAATGACGAGCGCGCACGGGCACGAGATCACCAGAAAAATCAGTGCGCGGTGGATCCAGTCGTTCCAGCCGCCCTGTAGGATCAGGGGCGGGACCACTGCCAGCAGGACCGCCGCGATCACGACGGCCGGCGTGTACCAGCGGGCAAACTTTGTGATGAAGTTCTCCGCTTTTGCTTTCTTGGAGCTGGAATTTTCCACGAGATCCAGGATCTTCGCTACGGTGGATTCGCCGAATTCTTTCGTCACACGGATGCGCAGCAGGCCGTTCTGGTTGATGCACCCGCTGATCACATCGGAGCCGGGATATGCCTCGCGCGGAACAGATTCCCCAGTGAGCGCCGAGGTATTCACCATCGAATCGCCCTCCAGCACAACGCCGTCCAGCGGGATTTTTTCTCCCGGCTTGACTAAGATCACGTCCCCCACCGCAACCTCTTCCGGATCGACCTGCTCCGTTTTGCCGTCGCGCTCCAGATTGGCGTAATCGGGGCGGATATCCATCAGCGATGCGATCGACTGCCGCGATTTTCCCACGGCATAGCTCTGGAACAGCTCTCCGATCTGGTAGAACAGCATGACCGCCACAGCCTCCGGGAATTCACCTGTGAAGAAAGCGCCTACTGTGGCAAGCGCCATCAGGAAATTTTCATCAAACACCTGGCCGTGTGAAATATTGCGCACGGCTTTCCACAAAATATCCCAGCCGATCACTGCGTACGGCACAAGGAACACGACAAGCCGCACCCAGCCCTGGGCAGGGATGAGATACCCCGCCGCCAGCAGCACCGCCGCAGCGATGATGCGGACAAGCATTTTTTTCTGTCTCCCTGTCATAACAACCACCCACTCTTTTTTCAGATAAGATTCCCTCTCACACGTTGATTGTGCAGTCCGGCTCTACCTTTCTGCAAACCTTCGCGGCTTCCTTCACAATCTCATCAAAGCGGGCGTCGTCTGCTACCAGCGTAAGCTTCTGCGTCATGAAGCTCACCGTTACGTCCTGAACGCCGTCAATCTTTCTGATGGCGTCCTCCATTTTCCTGGCACAATTGGCACAATCGAGATCTGTCAGCTTGAAAATCTTTTTCATCACAAAAACACCTCATTTAAAAATTTTGATACGCGGCGGCAAATTCCCGGTTATTCCGTCACATGCTCCATTCCCTGGCTCAGAATTCCCTCAATGTGGGCGTCGTCGAGCGCATAGAAAATGGTCTTTCCCTCGCGGCGGAATTTGACCAGCTTATTTGCTTTCAGGACACGCAGCTGATGCGATACAGCCGTCTGCGTCAGGTTCAGCAGCTGTGCGATATCATTCACACACAGCTCGGATTCCAAAAGCGCATACAGAATTTTTATGCGTGTGGAGTCCCCGAACACCTTAAACAGCTCCGCCAAATCGTACAGCATTTCCTCCGGCGGCATTTCGGCTTCCACTTTTGCAATGACATCCTCATGCACACGCAGGAATTCGCGTCCGTTTTCCTGTTCTGCCATCATTATCACACCCATATCATATGAATATCTGTTCATATGATATGCTATATAGGTGTTTTTGTCAATACCTTTTTTCAGTTTTAAAAAAGATTTTTTCCGGAAACCATCCAAACCGTTCGGGAACAGCAGGCTATGGCTCCAAAAATTCCCTTCAGCGGACGGATTTCCTGCCGGGATCCCGTTGGATCTTCCGGGCTCCCGGCGGACAATACGAATTATTTTGCAAGACGCGCATTCGCCTGCGCCTGGAGACTTTCCGGCGGGAGCTGCATAATCTCGATGCTGTTGCCGTCGGGATCATGCGTCCAGAACTGCAGGCATTTGGAAAATCCCGTTTTCGGCTCGCGATCGATCGACGCCCCGCGTTCTTTCAATGTCCGGTAGGCTTCTTCCAGCGAATCCACCTCAAAGCAGACGTGGCAATATCCAATCGTTTCCGGCGTATGGACATCCGGTGTATTTCCTCCCGGGAACAACTCCAAAAACTGGCTGCGGGAGACATACATATAAATGGTAGTGGTATTCCCGTTGTCGTCGTGCATACGGAACGCCTCCGGAAAGCCCATGACCTCCCGGTAAAACCGCGCCGTTTCCTCAATGTCTTTCGTGCGCAGGGCGATGTGCCCCAATGCTGTAACCATTTTTTCCAACTCCTTTTCCCCGCCCGGCTTGGGCGGCAGTGCCTGCTATGGATATTATATCTATTTTTTACCCCGGTTACAAGAGTATCCCCCATTTCCCGTCACATAAATTTCTATCGTCACAAAAACCCGGTCGATTTTGATATATGTTATCGGAGATTTTATCAAATTATAATTGCTTATTAAAAAAATACGAGCAACTTTCCAACGCAATTATCATATTATAATTGTCATTGTAAAAT
>DVHF01000087.1 GCA_018712265.1 Candidatus Gallacutalibacter pullicola | reverse complement strand
TGTTTCCATCAAAAAATGCTCTGTCCCGCGCAGATCACTTTTTGACGGAAAACAGGAAATCCGTTTTATCTGGAGGTCATTATGCAGAATCGCGATCGGAAAGAGCTGGAAGATCGGCTCGGCTATCATTTTAAGAACCCGCAGTACCTCACGACGGCGCTGACCCATTCCTCCTACGCCAACGAGGCGAAAGGGGGCAGGCACAGCAACGAGCGTTTGGAATTCCTCGGGGATTCCGTGCTGGGCGTTGTGGTGGCGGATTACCTGTTCAAGAACTGTCCCGATATGCCGGAGGGCGATTTGACGAAGAACCGCGCGGCTCTTGTGTGTGAGAAATCGCTGTGCGGCTTTTCCCGCCAGCTTGGCGTAGGGGATTTTCTGCTTCTGAGCCACGGCGAACAGAATTCCGGCGGCAGATCCCGCCCCTCTATCCTTGCGGACGCTTTTGAGGCCATCATCGCCGCGATCTATATGGACGGAGGTATGGAGGAGGCGCGCCGTTTCGTTCTGAATTTTGTCGTGCCCGCGCTGAAAACCGCCAAGCCCAAAGCCTTCAAGGACTATAAAACGGCTTTGCAGGAGATCATCCAGCAGAACCCGGAGGAACATCTGGAATACGTCCTCACCGGAGAGAGCGGTCCGGATCACGACAAGCATTTCACCGTAGAGGTGCATCTCAACAGCAACGTGATCGGTAAGGGCGGCGGCCGCAGCAAGAAAGAAGCGGAGCAGCAGGCCGCGCGCGAGGCGTTGGAGCTGATGGGATATTGAAGCACGCGAACGTCAGCATTTTTGTGCCGCATAACGGCTGTCCGCACCAGTGCAGCTTTTGCAGCCAGCGGAGCATCACGGGACAGCAGTCGCAGCCCACGCCGGAGGATGTGCGCCGGACACTGGATCAGGCTGTCCGCGATCTGGGGGAGCGGATCCACGAATCGGAGATCGCTTTTTTTGGCGGCAGCTTTACAGCGATCGACCGCAGATATATGATTTCCCTGCTTGACACAGCATATCAGTATGTGAAGCAATATGACTTTACAGGCATTCGTCTCTCCACCCGTCCGGACGCAGTGGATGCAGAGGTGTTAAGGCTTTTGAGGGACTACGGCGTCACCTCGATCGAGCTCGGTGCGCAGAGCATGGACGACCGCATTCTGGCCTTAAACGGGCGCGGACACACATCGCGCGACGTGGAAGAAGCATCCGCCCTGATTCAGGAATTCGGCTTTTCCCTGGGCCTTCAAATGATGACCGGTCTGTACGGCGACACGCCGCAGAAGTCCTACAACACTGCGTTAAGGTTATGCGCTTTACACCCGGACACTGTCCGGATCTATCCTACGGTGGTTCTGGAAGGCACGGAACTTGCCAGCTTGTACAGGCAGGGGATCTACCGTCCGCCCGGCCCGGAGAAATCGGCGGAGCTGTGCGCGGAGCTTCTGGAGCTTTTTGAGCACCATCATATCCGTGTAATCCGGCTGGGACTGCACGCTTCCCCGGATTTGGAGCGGTCCGCTATTGCGGGGGCTTACCACCCGGCCTTTGGAGAGCTGTGCCAGAGCAGGCTGTTCCTGCGTCGGCTCGTCCGTGCGTTTCGGGAGCACGGGATCCCGTCCGGCAGCGTCACTGTATTTGTCTCCCCGCGGGATATTTCCCGGGCACTCGGCCAGAAGAAGGCGAATCTGGAAGCTCTCGCGGCGCAGGGGTGGCAGGTACGGTTCGTGCAGATCGCGTCGGTGCCGCTTGGCGGGCTCGTCTTTTACGATTCCAAGCTGGAACATAACGTCCTGATTTCAGGAGAGAAAGCAGGCTGAGCCTGCACGCAGAACGCGGATCGCTCCCTACGGTCGCTGACAAGGCTAAGCCTTGACGTAATTCGCGTTGCGCGTCGTGACCTCCGCGGGAATTACAGTAATCTCAGATACTCTGTCGCGGTGGGAGTCCGGTCAGGGATTATCCTTATGCAAAGGCTACAACGCGGGCATCATAGCCCAATATACCGCCCAGCCGGGCGGAGGTACGACGCTTTCGCGATTTAAAGTTTTACTCAATTTTTTTCAAAAAATTGCGGGTCCGGGCAGCGCCCGGCGGGTATGGGCAGAGTCCATCTACATAGACAGGAGGGCAGAGGATTGCTCTTAAAATCTCTGGAGCTTCAGGGCTTCAAAACTTTTCCGGATAAAACAACGCTTACCTTTGACCGCGGCATCACGGCGGTGGTCGGGCCGAACGGGAGCGGAAAAAGCAACATCAGCGACGCCATGCGCTGGGTGCTGGGGGAGCAGTCCACCCGGATCCTGCGCTGTTCCAGAATGGAGGATGTGATCTTCAACGGCACGCCCACGCGGCGCGCGCAGGGCTACGCCGAAGTCACGCTAACAATCGATAATTCCGGCCGCGAGCTTGCCTTTGACAGCGACGCCGTCGCCGTGACGCGCCGTTATTACCGCTCCGGCGACAGTGAGTACCTGCTCAATAAGGCAGCTGTCCGCCTGCGCGACATCCACGAGCTTTTCATGGATACAGGCCTCGGGCGCGACGGGTACTCCATCATCGGACAGGGTAAAATCGACAGCATCGTCGGCGCACGCTCTGAGGATCGGCGCGAGGTCTTTGAGGAGGCCGCCGGGATCTCCCGGTTCCGTTACCGTAAGGAGGATTCGGAGCGCAGACTCCGGCAGGCTGAGGAAAACCTCCTGCGCCTGCGCGATATTCTGAGCGAGCTTGAAGCGCGCGTCGGGCCGCTCCGGGAGCAGGCAGAAAAGGCGAAGCAGTATTTGGAATACGAAAAAGAGCGCCGCGGGCTGGAAATCGGCCTGTGGCTGCATACACTGGCGCGGTCGGCGAAAATCCTGCGCGAGAACGACGACAGGATTCTCGTGATCCGCGGCAGATATGAGGAGATCGAAAAGAAGATAGAGGAGATTGGCCGGCGGACAGAGGAAAATTTCTCGGAGATGAACGGTCTTTCCGCCAAAGCCGACGGCCTGCGGAATACGGCGTCCGCCAAGGATGAGGAGGCCGTCCGGCTCGACGGCAACGTCCTCGTTCTGGAAAACGACTGCGCCCACAACCGGGAGACAGCCGAACGGCTGCGCCGGGAGCTGGAGCAGGCGGAAAGCTCCGGGCGGGATCTTGACAAGGAGATCGCCGCCAAGGACGCGGAAATCGCCGCCAAGGCGGAGGATATTCTCCAAAGACAGCAGGAGACGGAACAGGCGCGCCAATCCCTCTCCGGTATAGAGCAAAAAATGGCCGAGTATTCCGGCCAGATCGAGCAGGCGGCGCGTTTGCTGGCGGAACAGACGGAACGTTCGGCGGACGCCCGTGTGCAGGCGACCACGGCGGCGTCCTCGATGGACGAGATCAGCCGCCGTCTCGATGCGATTGCCGAAGCCGGTTCCCGCCACGAGACGCGCCGGCAGGAGCTTTCCGACGCGCTCACGCAGTACAGGACCGCCCACGACGAGTGGTCGCAGAAAGCCGCCGCCCTGACAAACGCGGCGCGCGGCTACGAGATGCGGCTGGAAACACGCCGCAAAAAAGCGGAAACGCTGCGCGGGCAGGTGCAGCAGCTTCAATTAGACACACAGGAGCAGCTGCGGCGCGCCAAGCTGCTGGAGGATCTCGAGAAAAACATGGAGGGCTTCCAGCAGAGCGTCAAAACTGTTATGAAAGAGGCGTCCCGCGGGACGCTGTCCGGGATCCACGGGCCGGTATCGCGGCTGTTCCGGGTGCGTCCGGAATGGGCCGTCGCGATTGAAACGGCGCTCGGCGGGGCGATGCAGAACATCGCGGTTTCCACCGAGCAGGACGCCAAACGGGCGATCGCCCTGCTCAAGCAGCGGGACGGCGGCCGCGCGACGTTCCTGCCGATCTCGACGATGAAAGGCAGAAATCTACAGGAGTCCGGTCTGGAAGACTGCCCCGGCTTTGTCGGGATTGCCGCCGGGCTGTGCGAATACGAGGATCAATACGCGGGGATCCTTTCCTTCCTGCTCGGCAGGATCGCCGTCGCGGAGGATCTCGACAGCGCGGTATCCATCGCGCGCCGCTATCAGTACCGGTTCCGCATCGTCACGCTGGACGGGCAGGTCGTCAACACGGGTGGTTCTCTGACAGGCGGATCGCTTGCCAAAAATTCCGGCCTTCTCGGCCGCGCGTCGGAGATTGAGCGTATCCGTCAAAAGGCCGCCGCGCTGGAGCAGAAGCTCCGTCAGGCAGAGGAAAGCTTCAAGGCGGCGCAGCAGGAGGCTTCGGCGGCAGAGGCCGCGCTTGCCGGCGCGCGCGGGGAGCTGTCCTCGGCGCAGGAGGAAACGGTCCGTCTCGACGCGGAGATCCGACGCGTGTCGTCCGAGCTGCAAACGCTGGACAAAAGCCGCGCCGAGCTGGACGAGGAAGCTGCCCGCGCGAAAATCCGCAGGCAGGAATTCCAGTCCGCCTATGACGCCGCGCAGGAGGCTCTGCGCCGGGCATCGGAACAGATGGAGCGGGCGAACGAAACGCTCTCCGCCATCGGCGCGGATCGTGACAAAATGAACGCGGAATACAGCGCCCTCGCAGAAAAAATCCAGGAATTAAAGCTTCAGGAGCTTGCCGCGCACAAGGATAAGGCCGCGCTGGAAATGGCGCGTGAGGATCTTCTGCGCCGCCGCGGGGATCAGGGAAACCGTGTGCAGTCGGTCAGGGATGAAATCCTTGCGGCAGACGCGGCGAACCAGCGTATTTCCGAAGAAATCGTGAGGATCCGCAAACAGGCGGAGACGCTGCGCGCCGAAGCGGAAACGTTGCGCGGGGATGCAGCCCAGCTTGTGGAGCAGCGCATGGAGCTGGAAAAGCGATCCTCGGAGCTGCGTGTGCAGGAGCGCGATCAGACCGCCCAGCGCGAGGAGGCGGGCCACGAGCTGGCGCGTCTGGAGGAACGGCGCGACGGTCTGCAAAAGGAATATGACGAGATCATCCGCCGTCTGTGGGAGGAATACAGTCTGACGCGGCGCGAGGCGGAATCGGAGGCGTCCCCGATTGAGGACGTTCCCGCGTCACAGCGGCGATTGAACGAGCTGAAAGGAAAGATCCGCGCGCTGGGCTCTGTCAATGTGGCGGCGGTGGAGGAATACCGCGAGGTTTCGGGCCGGTATGAATTCCTGAAATCGCAGATTGACGACGCGGAAAAATCGCGCGGTGATCTGCTCAGCCTGATCCGCGATCTCACCCGCCAGATGCGCGATCTGTTTCTGGAACGCTTTGCCCGGATCAACGAAAATTTCGGCAGCACGTTCCGCGAGCTGTTCGAGGGCGGCACGGCGTCGCTCGCGCTGAGCGATCCGGAGGACGTGCTCGGCTCCGGCATCGAGATTTCGGTACAGCCGCCGGGAAAAATCGTCACGCATCTCGAGGCTCTTTCCGGCGGAGAGAAAGCGTTGGTGGCCATCGCGCTTTATTTTGCGATCATGAAGGTCAACCCGCCGCCGTTCTGCGTGATGGATGAAATTGAGGCGGCGCTCGACGACGTGAACGTGGATCGCTTTGCCGCGTATCTGCGGCGCATGAATGAAAGCACGCAGTTTATCGCCATCACGCACCGCCGCGGCACGATGGAGGAAGCGGACGTCCTGTACGGCGTGACCATGCAGGACGAGGGCGTATCGAAGCTGCTTGAGCTGCGCTCACCGGATCAGCCGGCTGATCGCGCCGGATAAAGGAGGATACACAATGGGACTTTTCAGTAAAATCAAGGAAGGCCTGAAAAAGACACGTGAAAATATCAGCGGCCAAATCACCACGATGCTCAATTCCTTTACGAAAATCGACGAGGATCTTTTCGAGGAACTGGAAGAACTGCTGATCATGGGGGACGTGGGGATGCCCACCGCGGAACGGATCTGCGGGATCCTGCGCGACCGCGTGAAAAAGGAGGGCGTCACCGATCCTGCGCGGATCAATGAAATGCTTGAGGAAATCGTAGCGGATCTCCTGCGCGGCGGCGAGGAACTTCACATCTCCACGAAGCCGTCGATCATCCTGGTGATCGGCGTCAACGGCGTCGGCAAAACGACGACGATCGGCAAAATCGCGTCGATGCTCAGACACGACGGCAAAAAGGTGATTCTGGGCGCGGCGGACACATTCCGCGCGGCGGCGATTGAGCAGCTTGAGATCTGGGCGGATCGGTCCGGTGCGGATCTTGTCAAGCACGAGGAGGGGACCGATCCGGCTGCCGTTGTATACGACGCGATTGCGGCAGGGAAATCCCGCGGCGCGGACGTGATTATCTGCGACACAGCGGGCCGTCTGCACAACAAAAAGCATCTGATGGACGAGCTCGCCAAGATCAATCGCATCATCGACCGTGAACTGCCGGACTGCGACAAGGAGGTCCTTCTGGTACTCGACGCGACCACTGGCCAGAACGCGGTTAATCAGGCGAAGGAGTTCAAGGCGGCGGCGAACATCACAGGGATCGTCCTCACGAAGCTGGACGGGACCGCCAAGGGCGGCGTCGTGCTTGCCGTCCGCGAGCATCTGGATCTCCCCATCAAATTCATCGGTGTCGGCGAGCAGGTCGACGATCTCCAGTCCTTCGACGCCGACGACTTTGCCCGTGCCTTGTTTGCCCGCTAAGCTGCTGCCGTGACGGGGCCTCCGCGGCAGGGGGCTGCGCGCCCCCTGCACCCCGCGCCGGGACTCAGTCCCGGACTCATTTCCGCCGTTCCTCGCAGAACGTCGTCCCTTTCCGCCGAGACGGTATCTTCTTGTTGGGGAGTTTGAGGGGCAGCGCCCCTCAACACACGGACGATCCCGTCCGGAAGATCAGCCTGTCAAAAATAAAATAACGTATCTTTCATTTCCGACAAACGTCGGAAATGGGATGGGGTCTGGGGAGCTTGCTCCCCAGCGCGGGGTTAAGGGGCTGCGGAGGCCCCTTACGGGGTTTGGGGCAGAGCCACAATAGAAGGAGAGGTTTGAGATGAAATTTGTGATTGCGACGCATAATGCGCATAAGGTAGAGGAATTCCGGCGGATCCTGGAACCGCTGGGGATCGAGGCTGTTACGGCTGATTTTGAGGATGTGGAGGAAACAGGAACCACGTTTGCTGAGAACGCTCAAATCAAGGCCGAGGCCGCGTGCCACGCGACGGGCCTGCCGAGCGTGGCGGATGATTCCGGTCTGTCAGTGGACGCGCTCGGCGGCGAACCCGGCGTGTATTCCGCGCGCTGGGCCGGGGAGGGCGCGACCGACGCGCAGCGCATCGAAAAGCTTCTGCGTAAGCTGGACGGCGTCCCTGCGGATGAGAGGACGGCCCGGTTCGTCAGCGCGATCCACTGTGCGTTTCCCGACGGGACGGCTGTCGCTGTGCAGGGAGAATGTGAGGGGACAATCGCGTTTGCGCCTGCCGGGGCGGGCGGCTTCGGTTACGATCCGGTTTTCCTCGTCGGGGACAAAACATACGCGGAGATGACAGGCGCGGAAAAGGACGCTGTTTCCCATAGAGGAAAGGCGCTGAGAGCGTTTGTGGAAGCTCTGAAAAACCGCTGAACCCACTTCCAAGCGGAAGAAAGTTCCATAATAGGCGGAAAAATTCCCGCTTTTCCGTTGAAAGGCGGGCCCGTTTGTGATACACTAAAAAAATAGACAGTTAGAAAACCAAAGTAAAAGGAGCAGATTCATGCTGACAAGTAAACAGCGCGCGTACCTGCGATCCCTCGCGAACTCGATCGATACCATCGTCATGGTGGGAAAATCCGGGCTGAGCGAGGATATCACAAAGCAGGTGGACGACGCTTTGACCGCACGTGAAATCATCAAAGGGAAAGTCCTTACGGAGACGGCTCCCTGTTCGCCGCGCGAGGCCGCCGATACTCTGGCAGGCCAGACGGGCGCGGACGTTGTGCAGGTGATAGGATCCAAGTTCGTGCTTTACCGCAGGAACGAGAAAGAGCCGAAAATCACCTTGCCGAAAGCGGCCCGTTCCAAGCAGGAGAGGAAATCCTGAGGGCCATGAAAATAGCTGTGTATGGGGGCACGTTCAACCCCATCCATAATGCGCATATCCATCTGGCGTCGGAATTTTCCCGGCGTGTGGGCTTCGATAAGGTGATCCTAATCCCCGCCAATATTCCGCCGCATAAGCGCGTGGGAGATCTTGCGGATGGCGCGGACAGGCTCGCCATGTGCAGGCTGGCCGCACAGGAATACGGCTTTGAGGTCTCAGATATCGAACTGCGCCGCCAGGGACCCAGCTATACGGCCGATACGCTGGAGGAGCTGCACCGGGTGTATCCGGAGGACACGCTCTACCTTATCACAGGGGAGGATATGTTTTTGACGCTTCTTCAGTGGCGGCGTCCGCTGGATATTATGAAGCTTGCGGTAATCTGCGCCGCGCCGCGAAGCAGCGAGGGAATGCCCCGTCTGGCGGCCTATGCGCAGGAGCTTGAAAAACAGGGCGGCCGGACTGTCCTGGAGAATGTGGAATACCTTCCCGTTTCCTCCACGATGGTGCGCGGCGCTGTAAAAAGGAGGGAATCCATCGGCGGGCTTGTTCCCGCCGCGGTAGCGGAATATATTCACCAACATCATTTATATGAGGGGAGATAGTTTTATGAAGCTTTCCGAGTATCAAGAGATCATCCGTCCCCGGCTCAGCGATTACCGATACCGCCATTCCGTCAATGTCGCGGCGCAGGCCAGGCATCTGGCAGAGCTTTATGGCGGGGATCCCCAGAAGGCGGAAACAGCGGGGATTCTGCACGATATCATGAAAGATACGGATCCGCAGGAGCAGCTCCGCGTGATGACCGAAGCGGGGATCGCCCTGAGCGAGGTAGAGCAAAGCTCCCACAAGCTGTGGCACGCTATATCCGGCGCGGCGTTTGTCCGGACACAGCTTGGCATTACGGATGAGGATATTCTGAACGCTATCCGCTACCATACCACAGGCCGCGCGGGGATGTCCGTGCTGGAAAGAATCGTGTTTATCGCCGATTTCACCTCGGCGGAGCGCGAATTTGACGGTGCCGATAAGCTGAAAAAGCTTGTCGAAAAGGATCTGCGCGAAGCGATCCTTGCGGGGCTCACCTTTACGATCCGCGATCTGGCGGGACGGGGCAAGACGATCCATCCCGATGCAATCGCGGCTTACAACGATATGCTCCTGCACGGCTGACAGGATTTTTTGATCCGTTCCGCTGCGGGATAGAAATAAGGAGGAATCCAAAGAATGATTTCCGACTCCCTTGCGCTGGCAAAAAGGGCGGCGCTGGCGATGGATGCCAAAAAGGCCCTGGACTTGAAAATTATCGGCATCCGCGATATCTCCATCCTTGCGGATTATTTCGTGCTGGCCACAGGTACCAGCGGCACGCAGGTGAAGGCGCTCGCGGACGAGGTGGAATATCAGCTCGATCAGGAGGGGATAAAGGCCTCCCATGTGGAGGGCTACCGTTCCAATTCGTGGATCCTGCTCGATTACGGCAGCGTTGTGATCCATATCTTCACCGAGGAATCCCGTACTTTCTACGATCTCGACCGCCTTTGGGTGGACGGCAAAGAGGAAAGCATGGATTTTCTGGAACACGCGAACGAGGACTGACGGCGTGTCCAAGGGCAGGCAAAGATAAAGTTTTCGCCCGCCTTTTACAAAAGGCAGGCTAAGCCTGCACGTAGATCGCGTCGCGCTCCGCTGACGCTTCGCGGAAACTCTGCTGGAGCAGTCTGGATGTCGCGTAGGACACAATTTAAAGTTTTCGTCCACCTTTTACAAATGGTGGTAGGCGGTGCAGGGAGGCAACGCCACCCTGCGGTGCATGGAACGCGAAGCATTCCCAAAAAAGCCAAGCAAACAGAGAAGGAGAACCATCCCCCCGGATGGTTCTCCGGAATGCCTTTGAGATCCCCAGATCAGTGTATTTATAATGGAAATCCCTGCGCCGCGCGGCGCGTTCTGCGTCAAGGCCCGGCCTTGCGTGTTCCAGGTTCAGCCTGGAAAAATCCGTTTAGGAGGAAAGAATCCCGTGAAATACGAACCGAAACAAATTGAAAAAAAATGGCAGGATAAGTGGGAGGAAACTGGCGTTTTCCACGCGTCCAATACGAGCGAAAAGCCGAAGTATTATGCGTTGGTAGAGTTCCCGTATCCCTCCGGTCAGGGGCTTCATGTCGGCCATCCGCGCCCGTATACGGCACTCGACATCGTGGCGCGCAAGCGCAGGCTTCAGGGCTACAACGTGCTCTATCCCATCGGCTGGGACGCGTTCGGCCTGCCCACCGAGAACTACGCCATTAAGAACCACGTCCACCCGGCTGAGGTGACAAAGCAGAATATCGCCCGCTTTAAGCAGCAGATCCAGTCGCTCGGCATTTCGTTCGACTGGTCGCGCGAGATCAACACCACCGATCCCGACTATTACAAGTGGACACAGTGGATTTTCCTCCAGCTGTTCAAGCACGGCCTTGCCTACAAAAAAGAGATGGCCGTCAACTGGTGCACCTCCTGCAAATGCGTGCTCGCGAACGAGGAGGTTGTCAACGGCGTGTGCGAACGCTGCGGCAGCGAGGTTGTCCGCCGCGTCAAGTCGCAGTGGATGCTCAAGATCACGGAGTACGCCCAGCGGCTCATCGACGATCTGGATCTGGTCGATTATCCGGAGCGCGTCAAGGCGCAGCAAAAGAACTGGATCGGCCGTTCCACCGGCGCAGAGGTCGATTTCCCGACGAGCACTGGGGATAAGCTGACAGTCTACACCACCCGTCCGGATACGCTTTACGGTGCGACTTATATGGTCATTTCTCCGGAGCATCCGTATATTGAGAAGTGGGCGGACAGCCTGAAAAATCTGGATGAAATCCGCGCCTATCAGGAGGAAGCGGCGAAGAAATCCGACTTTGAGCGCACAGAGGTCGCCAAGGACAAGACCGGCGTGCGGCTCGACGGCGTCACCGCCACCAACCCCCTGACGGAAAAGGAGATCCCGATCTTCATCTCGGATTACGTCCTTGTGTCCTACGGCACGGGCGCGATCATGGCGGTTCCGGGCCACGATACGCGCGACTGGGATTTCGCGAAAAAGTTCGGCCTGCCGATCATCGAAGTCGTCAAGGGCGGTGATGTGGAGAAGGAAGCCTTCACCGACTGCGAGACAGGCATCATGGTCAATTCTGGGATCCTCGACGGCTTGACTGTGGAGGAAGCCAAGAAGAAAATTATTTCCTATCTGGAAGAAAAAGGCATCGCCCGCGCGAAAGTAAATTACAAGCTGCGCGACTGGGTATTCTCCCGCCAGAGATATTGGGGCGAGCCGATCCCGCTCGTTTACTGCGAAAAATGTGGATATGTGCCGATCCCGGAGGAAGAGCTCCCGCTGCGCCTGCCGGACGTAAAATCCTACGAGCCGACAGACAACGGCGAATCGCCGCTTGCACATATGACCGATTGGGTAAACACCACCTGCCCGCACTGCGGCGGCCCGGCAAAGCGCGAAACCGACACCATGCCGCAGTGGGCCGGTTCCTCATGGTACTTCCTGCGTTACATGGATCCGCACAACGACAAGGAGTTTGCCAGCGAGGAGGCCCTCAAATACTGGTCCCCGGTCGACTGGTACAACGGCGGCATGGAGCACACAACGCTCCATCTGCTGTACAGCCGTTTCTGGCACAAATTCCTCTACGATATCGGCAAGGTTCCCACGCCGGAACCGTATGCGAAGCGCACCAGCCACGGCATGATCCTCGGCGCGAACGGTGAGAAGATGAGCAAATCGCGCGGCAATGTCGTCAACCCCGACGACGTTGTGAACGAGTACGGCGCGGATACGATGCGTCTGTACGAGATGTTCATCGGCGACTTTGAAAAGGCTGCTCCGTGGAAAACCGAAAGCGTGCGCGGCTGCCGCCGGTTCCTGGAACGCTACTGGAATCTCCAGGACTGCGTCAAGGGCGACGGCATGAGCAAAAAGCTGGAATCCGCGTTCCACAAGACGATCAAAAAGGTGAGAGAGGATACCGAAACGCTGAAATTCAACACGGCGATCGCCGCGCTGATGGCGCTGATGAACGAGATCTCCGCAGCCGGCTCCATCACCAGAGAGGAACTGCGCATTTATACTATCTTGCTCAACCCGTTTGCGCCGCACATCACGGAAGAAGTGTGGAGTAATCTGGGCTTTGAGGGAATGGTGTGCCAGAGCCAGTGGCCGGAATACGACGAGGCAAAATGCAAGGATGAAACGGTGCAGATTGTGCTTCAGGTCAACGGCAAGGTGCGTATGCGCGCAGACGTAGCTGCGGACATTTCCAAGGAGGACGCGATCGCGCTGGCGAAATCGGAGCAGAAGATCGCGGACGAAATTTCCGGCAAGAGCATCGTCAAGGAGATTTACGTCCCCGGCAAGCTGGTCAACATCGTCATCAAGGCTAAGCCTTGACGCGCCTGCGGCGAGCAGAACGCGCCGCGCTCCCTCCGGTCGCTGAAATGCCGATAAGAGCGGGAACTTTGTCGCGGTGGCAAGGCTAAGCCTTGACGCGCCTGCGGCGGGCAGAACGCGTCGCGCTCCCTTCGGTCGCTGAAATGCCGATAAGAACGGGAACTCCGTCGCGGTGGGAGGCTGGTATGGGTCTGGCATTGGGCATGATCATCATGCTTCTCATAGGCTGCATTGGAACGGCCATAGCGTCGATGGCGGGCATTATTTATGTCGGCAACCGGCTGCACCGGACAAGGTATGCCGGGATAAAGCTCGGATGCCTGATTGCGCTTTTTGTATGCTGTATCGCCGCTGTCATCGGGCTGGGCAATATGGTAGGAGACATTCTTAATTATTGAAGATGCACATTCTGTGAAGAATCCTGCTGAAACAGGAAAAAGAAAACCGTGGATTTCTCATTTTGAGCGATCCACGGCTTTTTATTTATCTGTAATAATGTTAGCTGACAGCGTCCAGCATAGAGAAGTCGAACGGCTCGAGCGTCTCGGGCGGGGCCTGTCCGGGCGGGAGCGTGTCCGGAATCTCAACGGGAACCCTGTTCAAGCTGAAAATCATGAGGGGATCCTCCACCTCGTTCATGTACAACACAACGCTCAGCACGGAGATAGTGTCTCCGTCCTCTTCGGCCCAGTTATAGGCCTCCTGAATGCACGGGCCGATGTAGGAAAATTCCAGAGGTCCACGTTCAAAATTCCAGCGGCAGACACCGTACAGATCCGTCAGCTCCTTGACGGTATCGAGATAGAGATCTGGAATATTCTCGCCGGAAAAATGAAATTCTGTGCCATAAAAACCATCGTTATCCAATACGATTTCCCAACGAGTAGAGGAAATACCGTTCAGGGAAACCGTATCTTCCGGGAAGAAAACGCCTGTTTCTGCCGAAGCGGCGTCCGGATTGACCGGCGTGAAGTTTTCAGCGTCCGTGCCTCCATCGTAGGAGCTTGGAAGCTCCACACCGAGAGCAGCTTCCACATCCGCAAGGGAACCGCCGTATTTCAATTCATGGAACGAGAAATCCCCCTCGGAATTTTTTATAGCACTCAGATCCAGACTGAATTTGGACGGCGGATTTTTACCGGAAAGGAATAATGTAACAACCAGTATAACAACAATTACGATACAAACAAGCGGGATTCCAATAATTAAAAGTTTATTTCCGGAAAACTTCTGGTTAGGGGAAGTATTATAAACCGTAAACATCGTATTCACCACGTTCCTTTAGAATGGGCGGACTTCTAAACGAATGGATTGCTCAAAAGAAAGCCACGGTTTTTTATACATAAAAGGTTATTCAGGTGGTTATCCAGTAACGTCCAGCACGGAGAAATCGAACGGCTCAAGCGTCTCGGGCGGAACCTGTCCGGGCGGGAGCGTGTCCGGCGGCGCGACGGGCACCTTGCTGAAATCGACGACCATGAGGGGATCCTCCGTCTCGTTCACGTTCAGCGCGACGCTCAGCACGGAGATGGTGTCCCCGTCCTCCTCGGCCCAGTTATAGCCCTCCTGGATACAAGGACCGATTTGGGAGAAAGCCGGGCCACGTTCAAAATTCCAGCGGCAAACGCCGTACAGATCCGTCAGCTCCTTGACGGTATCGAGATAGAGATCAGGAATATCCTCACCAGAAAAATAAAGGGTCGCAGAGTAGAAACCATCCTCATCTAAATAAATTTCCCAATTATTGGTTTGAAAATTTTTTAGCGAGACAGTTTCTTCAACAGGAAAAACACCTGTTTCTGCCGGCGGAGGATCCGGAATAACCGGCGTAAAGTTTTCAAACTCCGTGCCTCCATAAGGGTTTGGAATTTCCACGCCGAGAGCGGCTTCTATCTCCGAAAAGGAATCGCCGTATTCCAATCCATAGAAGGAATAATCCCCCTGCGCGTTGCGCACCTCGTTCAGACTCAGCTCAAATTCGGGAGAGAGGGGAGACAGCGTAGCGGCCAGCAAAGTGACGGCAATAATAGTACCAGATGCGGACATGCGTTTCACCTCCAAAAGACGGGCCTGCGATTATTTTTTACAGAACCGCAGGTAAGAGCTTTTTCTCCTGTAAGCATGGGCTGCTTTATCAATATTTTAGCATATAAAAACGAATATGTAAATAATAAATGTATATTTTATATAATTTTTTGAATAAATTTACCGTTCCCGGCGGTAACGGACGGGGGTAACGCCGGTTTCTTTTTTGAAAGAGCGGATAAAATTATTGGTATCGCTGAAACCGCTTTTTGCGGCCACCTCGGAGATAGGGAGGGAAGTCCCGATAAGAAGTTCTTTCGCATAGGAGATACGGTTGAGCATGATATATTGTTTGGGGCTGTATCCAAACCACTCCCGAAAGCTGTGCGACAAATAGCAGGGACTGATGAAATGTGCCGCGGCCAAATCGGAGATTCGGATTTCTTCTGGGAAATGCTGTTCGATATATCGCTGGATCGCGAAAATTTCCGGGCTGACGTTTTTATCAGGCAGAGGAAACTGTCCGCTGTGACTGCGGTAGCAGAGAATGAGCAGCTGGTTGAGCAGTGCGGCGATATAATCCGCGCTGAACGGCTGAGGATCGCGGTATTCTTTGAGAATCGAGAGGAAGAGGCGTTCCGCTTCGGAGGAAAAAGAATCCATCCGGAAAAAGGGGGAGTAGTTTTTGGGACGGTTGATAAAGGCCGAGCGCAGGCGCGGCTCGGACACAAGGCGTTCCAGCTGTTCCGGCGAGAACAGGGCGTAGTAACGCCGGTATTCGCCGCTGACGATCCGCACGCTGTGTTCTTCCAGTTTTCCGATGAACACAAGCGTTTCCGGTCCGGCAGTAAAATTATTTCCCTGTATGGAAATCTCGACAGTGCCGGACTTTATATAGAGAAGCTCATAGGCGTTATGGAAATGGCGTTCAAACGGCGACTGTTCGTCGGCATAGGCACAGCGGATAAGGGCGGTGGATTCCGGCATGGTATCATCTCCAAAGCAAAATTGACGTATTTTCAAGCAAATAATAGATTCCCTTTCTCTTACAGTATATGCTATACTATAATAAAAATCAAGCAGGCTAAGCCTGCACGTAGAACGCGTCGCGCTCCCTCCGGTCGCTGAAATGCCGATAGGAACGGGTACTCTGTCGCGGTGGCAGGTTTTACGCAAAGGTAACAACGCGGGCAATATAGCCTAGTCGCGCACCGATCCGGGCGACCAGAGGGAGCGGGCGCAATCTGCCAACCGCAGGTCCGCGGCGGCGGGCTTATTTGGGAAGCGATCACAAAACAGCAAAAATCCTCCGTCTCGACTGCGAGGACGGATTACCTCAGCAGCAGGGCGGAGATGGGTCCGGGACTGCGTCCCGGCGCGGGAGCATGAGGGGCGCGAAGCCCCTCATTACGGGGCGACAGCCCCAGAATAGGAGTGGTTTGAAGTGAAGCATGAGAAATTCCATTATGCGTCTTTGGACGAGGTGAAGCAGAAGGCCGCGGAGCTGGGAGTATCGATCCCGTTCTCCGATAACCTGAAGCTGCTGGGAGAATCCCTTACGGTGGACGGCCATGAGTTCGCCAACAGGCTGGCGATTCAGCCGATGGAGGGCTGCGACGGCAAATCAAACGGCGCGCCGGACGAATTGACGATCCGCCGGTATCTGCGCTTTGCAAAGAGCGGCGCCGCCCTGCTCTGGTTCGAGGCTACGGCGATTACACCGGAGGCGCGCGCCAATCCGCGTCAGGCGATGCTCACAGAAGAAAATCTTGACGACTTTAAACGTCTGATTTCCGACGTCAAAGAAACCTGCCAGCGCGAAAACGGCTTTACCCCTGTGATCATCATGCAGGCAACCCATTCGGGCAGATATTCCAAGCCGGAGGGCAAGCCCGCGCCGATCATCGCCTATAATAACCCCATTTTCGAGAAAGATAACCCGATCTCTGCGGACCGTATCATCACGGACGACCGCCTGAAAGAGCTCGAGGAGCTTTACGCCAAGAGCGCGCGTCTGGCGGAGCTGGCCGGATTCGACGGCGTAGACGTCAAGGCCTGCCACCGCTACCTGATGAGCGAGCTCCTTTCCGCCTACAACCGTCCCGGCGAATACGGCGGAAGCTTTGAGAACCGCACACGCCTGCTGCGCAACAGCGTGCAGGCAGTCAAGGCCGCTGTTTCTTCCAATATGATCGTAACCTCCCGTATGAATATCTACGATGGATTCCCGCGCCCGTATGGATTCGGCGCAAAGGACGACGGCAGCGTGACTCCCGATATGGCGGAACCGATTGAGCTTGTACGGATCCTCCACGAAGAATTGGGCCTGAATCTGCTCGATTTCACCATCGGGAACCCGTACTTCAACCCGCACGTCAACCGCCCGTACGACATGGGACCGTATGTCCCGAACGAGCACCCGCTCGAGGGCGTCGCGCGGATGTGCGCGTGCATCACGGAGGTCGCCTCAAAATTCCCGAAGCTGTCGGTCGTCAGCTCCGGCAACTCGTATCTGCGCCAGTTCTCCCCGTACATGGCGGCCGGGATGATCGAAAGCGGCCATGCCGCGCTGATCGGCTACGGGCGCGAGGCGTTTGCGTATCCGGAATTTGCAAACGATATCCTCAAAAAGGGTGCGCTCGATCCGAAAAAGTGCTGCATCGCCTGCGGCAAATGTACCGAGCTGATGCGCGCCGGATCGAAAGCCGGCTGTGTCGTGCGCGACGGAGCGGTTTATATGGATCTTTACAAAAAAGACGTACTGAAAAAATAACCGGAGCGGTTTGGGCGGTCCTGTATGAGATAGATGGATCGCCCTGCTCTTCTTTCCCGGCAGAAGGAATTCCAAAAATTATTTAGGGAGGATGCGTTATGGTAAAAAAATATGCAGCTGTTACAGGATCCCGGCGCGGAATCGGCCTGGGAATCGCAAAGGCACTGGCAGCAGAGGGATATTCCGTGATCCTTTCCGCGACGGGATCGGAGGAGGAAGTCCGCCCGCTGCTGGAAGAACTGCGCGGTCAGGGCGCTGATGTAAGCTATATCAAATGCGATATTTCCAGTGCGGAGGATCGCGCCAATTTCATCCGCACCATTGAAGAAACCTACGGCCGTCTGGATGTCCACGTCAACAACGCGGGCGTCGCGCCGAAGGTCCGTCTGGATGTCCTCGAGACGACGGAGGAAAGCTTCAGCCGTCTGATGAACGTCAATCTCAAGGGCACCTTTTTCATGTGCCAGGGGATTGCCAATATGATGATCCGGATGCAGTCAAAGGGGCTGGAGGATTACACGCCGCGCATCGTCAATATTGCGTCGGTTTCCTCGTACACCTCGTCCACCAGCCGCGGCGAATACTGCATTTCCAAGGCGGGCATCTCCATGGTGACGAAGCTGTTTGCCGACCGCCTCTCCGAATACGGTATCCCTGTCTTTGAGGTGCGCCCCGGCATCATCCTCACCGACATGACGGCCGGCGTGAAAGACAAGTACGAAAAGATGATCGCGGAGGGCGTCACGCCGATCCGGCGCTTCGGCTATCCGGAGGATGTGGCAAACTGCGTGCTCGCTGCGGTAAGCGGACGGCTGGATTTCGCGACGGGCCAGGTGCTCAACGCGGACGGCGGGTTCCATATCCGCAGGCTGTAATACGGCGCACCGCAGGAGGATGACTGATGCTGCACACTACAATGTCTGTGAACGGGATCCAAATCCCGGTGATTACTCTGGACGCGGCGGTGATCGGTACAGGCTGCGCCGGATTCAACGCCGCGGATTGGCTCTATGATCTGGGGCGGCGCGATATTGCCATCCTGACAGAGGGCGTCAATATGGGCACCTCCCGCAATACCGGGAGCGATAAGCAGACCTATTACAAGCTCTCCCTTGCTTCCGACGGCGGCGATTCCGTTGACCAAATGGCCCAGACCCTTTTTGACGGAGAGGGCGTCAACGGCGATACCGCCCTGACGGAGGCCGCCTGCTCGGTGCGGTCCTTTATCAAGCTGGCGAACCTCGGCGTCCCGTTTCCAACGAACCGATACGGCGAATATGTCGGCTACAAAACCGATCACGATCCGCGCCAGCGCGCGACCTCGGCCGGGCCGCTCACCTCCAAATATATGACGGAAGCCCTGGAGCGTTCTGTCAAGCGCAAGGGGATCCAGATCCTTGACGGCGTATACGCTGTCCGCTTTCTGGCGCGGGCGGGGAAGCTTGAGGGCCTCCTCGCCGTGAACGCCAATCAGCTGGATATGCCGAATCACGGCGTGTGCGTGTTCCGCACGGAGCACGTGATCATGGCCACGGGCGGTCCCGCCGGCGTATATTACACCTCCGTCTACCCGGAAAGCCAGACGGGTATGAGCGGCATGGCGCTGGAAGCCGGGGCGGAGGGAGCCAACCTTCAGGAATGGCAGTACGGACTGGCGTCCGTCAAGTTCCGCTGGAACGTCTCCGGGACGTATCAGCAGGTGCTGCCGCGCTATATCTCCGTCGATCGGGACGGCGTGGAGCGTGAATTCCTGCTCGACTATTTCGACGATCCCTATACTGCCCTCAATATGGAATTCCTCAAGGGGTACCAGTGGCCGTTTGATTCCGCCAAGGTTGCGGGATCCTCTATGATTGATATTATCGTGCATCACGAAGTATTTGATCTGGGCCGCCGTGTGTATATGGATTTCCGCCGTGAGCCGACGGGTTTGGAGAATGGCTTTGACGGGCTGGGCGAGGAAGCCCATACCTATCTGAAAAACTCAGGCGCGCTTCTGCCGACGCCGATCAAGCGTCTGGAAAAGATGAATGCCCCTGCAATCGATCTTTACCGGAACCACGGCATCGATCTCTATACGGAGCCGCTCGAGATCAGCGTATGCGCGCAGCATAACAACGGCGGCATCGCGGTGGACGATAACTGGCAGACGTGTGTTCAGGGCCTTTATGTCGCCGGTGAAGCGGCGGGCACTTTCGGTGTGCACCGGCCCGGCGGCTCGGCGCTCAACTCCACGCAGGTCGGTTCCATGCGCGCAGCGGAGCATATCGCCTGCACCACAGAACCGGACGTTTCTGCCACAGAGGACTTCCTTGCCCTTGCGGAGCAGAACGTATCCGCCCTGCTGGAATCGCTGGAAAAGCCGCTTGCGTCGGCGGGCGGACCCTCCAATATTCACGAGCGGCGGCAGGCGGCGCAGAAGCGCATGAGCCTGGCCGCGGCCCATATCCGCGATGTGTCCCGGATGCGGGAAATTGCAGACGAGATCCGGGCAGAACTGGAAACCTTTTATGACACCGCGAAAATCGCCTCCGCCCGGGAGATCCCGGCACTGCTGAAAAACCGCGATATTCTGGTGACACAGCTCGCACTGCTCTCGGCGATGGAAACATCCGCCCGTGAGGCAGGCAGCCGCGGTTCGTGCCTGGTGCTGGATCCGGACGGCGAACGGATCAGCGATAAGCTTTCCGGGTTCTCCTATTGTCCGTCCAAAGGCGGGTTTGAGCGGAAAGTACTCAGGACGCGTCTGGAAAAGAATGGCTTTGTTTCTGCCTTTGAACCGGTGCGTCCGATTCCGGAAGCCGGAGGCTGGTTTGAAAATATATGGAACGAATACCGCGCCAGTCATGCCCGCATCAAGTTCTGATTTGAAACAGGAAAATCCCTGCTGTTGATTAACAGCGGGGATTTTTTATGCCTGCTTGGAAAAATAAAATTCTGTTTCAGGGCGGTTGGACAAAAATAAAACATAATTCCGGAGAAGCTTTGCAAATATTGGAAAGATCGTGTATAATAAAGAAAAGTAAACGGAGAATTTTGAAACAGTTTTTCTGTTTCTGAAAGGGATGGTGTTGAATTTTGCAAAGCGTCCGGTAGCGGCGGCCCGTGGGCGGACGGGCTGTATGTCCGGGGAATTGCTCCGGACAGGGAGAACGTCAAAAATAAGGAAAAAGTGGGGATAGGAATGCAGTTTTTGAACATCGACAGGATCCTGCGGGGACAGCCGCCTTTAGGCGAAATCCCGGCAAAGAAAGATATTTTCCGACGGACCATCCAGATCGCGTGGCCGTCTATTTTAGAGTCGTTTTTGGTCAGTCTGGTGGGCTTTATCGATACCATCATGGTCAGTACGCTGGGTACTGCCGCGATCGCTGCGGTGGGACTTACCACCCAGCCAAAATTTATCGGTCTGGCGATCTTTCTTTCGCTGAACGTCGCCGTTTCCGCACTTGTTGCGCGCCGCAAGGGGCAGGACGATCGCGAGAATGCAAACCGCGTTCTTGTGCAGTCGATTATGATCGTCCTTATCCTGACAATAATTGTGAGTATTGTCTGCGTGGCGTTTGCCGATCCGATTATCCGCATGGCCGGTTCTGCCGAGGATACCCATGAGGATGCCGTCGCATATTTCCGGATCATCATGGGCGGTATGTTCTTCAATGTGATGTCTCTCGTCATCAATGCGGCTCAGCGCGGCGCAGGAAATACGAAAATTGCATTGAAAACGAACCTCGTTTCCAACGGCGTCAATATTATTTTTAACTATCTTCTTATCGGCGGAAACCTTGGCTTTCCAAAGCTGGGAGTCAGCGGGGCGGCCATTGCTACGGTGATAGGAACCGTATTCGCGTTTGGAATGAGCGTGTATTCCGTCACGCGCCATAAGGATCGTTTTCTCTGCCTACGTGTGTATCATAGACTGCATTTTGACCGCGCCACGATGGGTGCAATCCTCAATATCGGCTCCAGCACGCTTGCCGAGCAGATTTTCCTGCGCATCGGCTTCCTGACCTACGCGATTATTGTCGCAAATCTGGGTACGGTGGCGTTCGCGGCGCATCAGGTAGGCATGAACATCATGAGCCTTTCCTTCTCGCTGGGCGACGGCCTTTCCGTGGCGGCAGTGGCGCTCGTCGGACAGAGCCTCGGCGCGAACCGCAGCGATCTGGCAAAGATTTACGGCGGCGTCTGCCAGCGGATCGGCCTGATTTTTGCGTGCATCATGTCCGTGATTTTTGTCTGCTTCGGCAGGTATATTTTCATGCTGTTTTCCAGCGATCCGGAGATCCTGGACTACGGCCAGATGATTATGGATCTGCTCACGGTCGTGGTATTCTTCCAGATCACGCAGGTGATTTTCTCGGGCTGCCTGCGCGGCGCGGGAGATACGCGGTACACGGCGCTCGTTTCGCTCATCAGCGTGGCGTTTATCCGTCCGTTCTCGGGCTGGCTGTTCTGCTACCCGCTGGCGCTCGGCCTGTTCGGCGCATGGCTGGGCCTTGCGTTTGACCAGATCATGCGTTTTATCCTGACTTGGGTGCGCTTCCGCCGCGGCAGGTGGACCAATATCAAAATCTGACGCGCGGAAGGGAGGGGGACGGCTTTGCCATCCCGCGAAAAAGCAATTGAAAACGACCTGACAAAAGGGGACGCCGCGCGCCAGTTGATACGCTATGCGATCCCTATGGTGACCACCAGCGTTTTGCAGGCGCTTTACAGCATGGCGGATATGATTATCGCGGGCCATTTTATCGGGAATACCGGTATTTCCGCGATCAATAATTCCAGCCAGATTATGAATATTGCCACGCAGATCGCGATTGGCCTTACGGTGGGCGGCAACGTCCTGATCGGCCAGTATTACGGTGCGGGAAAGCAGGAGGAGCGCCGCCGGGCCATCGGCACGCTTCTGACCTCCAGCCTGCTCCTTGGAGTATTTGGGCTGCTGCTGATCTTTTCTCTGGCGCGCGCGATCCTGTCGGGCCTGGGCGCCCCCGCGCTCGACGACGCGGAAGCGTATTTGCAGGTGTGCGCGTTTGGAATGCCGTTCATTTTTGGCTACAACGCGCTGAGCGCCGTCCTGCGCGCGATTGGCAATTCACGAAAGCCTCTGCATTTTATTGCCGCTTCCGCCTCCACCAATGTGGTGCTTGATATCGTATTTGTGGGCGGCCTGAGCATGGGGGTAAGAGGGGCGGCGCTTGCTACGGTTCTGTCGCAGGGGCTGTCGTTCAGTTTGGCGCTCATTTTTCTGCTGCGCCATAGTGAGATCTTCCGGATCAGCCTGGAGAACCTGAAAATCAGGACGGCGGAGCTGAAAATGATCTTCAAGCTGGGGATCCCCAGCTCGCTCCAGCACACGATCGGCGGAATTTCATGGCTTGTCGTGACGTTCCTGATTAACAGCTACGGGGTGGATGTCTCCGCGGGCAACGGCGTGAGCGTCAAGATCAAGGATTTCTGCCAGCTGTTCATCAGCGCAATGTCGAGCGGCGCGGCGACAATGATCGCCCAGACGCTCGGCGCAAAGATGTACGACCGCGCAAAAGAGGTCATGTATACAGCGATGAAGATCACAATGCTGATGGCTGTCACCATGATTATTATTGTTGAGCTTCTCGCGCCGCAGCTTGCCGCAATCTTTACGGGGGATCCGGCTGTTCAGGCAGCTGCGGTGATGAATCTGCGCATCGAGATCCTCGGCCAGATTTTCTACGCTGTGTTCTTTGTCTATCATTCGCTGGCCATCGGCGCGGGGCATACGCTGTTTGCCATGTCAAGCTCGTTTGTCAACTGCATCCTGTTCCGGGTCGTGCTGGCGATCACATTCAACCATTTCTTTGGCCTGACCGGCATTTACTGGGCCTGCATGATTGCGCCGTCGGTGTCGGTCCCTCTGGGCTGGCTGTACACACGGTCAAACGTATGGCGGAGATCGCTTGCCTGAAGCTTCTGCGGATTCGGCCAACTATACAAAAAGTGCCCGCCGGGATTTCGGCGGGGATTCAAGGAGGAGTTTCCCATGAAAAAAATATTCGTAACGCGCTGGATCCCGGAGGAATGCCGGGCTCCGTACCGCGGGAAATATGAGATTATCTGCCCGGAGCAGGAGGAAGCAATGTTCTCGCAGGAGGAGATTTGGCGCGGAGCGGAAACCTGCGACGCGCTGTACTGCATTGGCGGCGTCAAGTGCGGGAAGGATTTGATCGATCGGACGGCGAACGCGCGTGTGATCGGCAATTTTGGCGTCGGCTATGACAATGTCGATGTGGAATACGCGACGCAGATGGGCAAGCTCATTATCAATACGCCGGACAGCGTCACCCGTGTGACGGCGGAACACACCATCGCGCTGATGCTCTCGGCAGCGCGCAGCATCCCGCTTTATGACCGCGAGGTGCGTGAAATGCGGCGGTGCGTGAAAAAGAATATGTTCCTGGACAGGGACATGCTGATTCAGGACAAGGTATGCGGCATCGTAGGCTTTGGACGGATCGGAAAGGCCGTGGCGGAAATGGCGCGGGGACTGGGGATGAAGGTGGTTTTCTATACCACGCATCCGCCTGAGGAAGAAGAACAGCGCCGGCTGGGGGTGAAATATCTCCCGTTTGACGAGCTTCTTCGCGAGGCCGACGTTGTCTCCTGCCATGTGCCGTACCGCAAGGAAAACCATCATCTGTTCGGCAGGGAGGAATTTGCAAAAATGAAGCCCTCCGCGTATTTCATCAACATGGCGCGCGGTCCTGTCATGGATGAACGGGCGCTGGCGGAAGCTCTGCACAGCGGCACGATCCGGGGCGCGGCCACGGACGTATTTGAATTTGAACCGGAGGTCACGCAGGAGCTTGCGGAGCAGCCGAACGCCGTGCTTACGCCGCATGTAGGCAGCAGCGTCCGGGAGGCGCGGAACGCGATGGCTTCCGAGGCCCTTGCGGGTATCGTCTCGGCGTTGGAGGGGAAGATCCCGTACAATGCCGTAAATCCGCAGGCATGGAGCTAGTCTATGGACGGCAAAATCAGAGTAAAAGCAATTACCCCCTATGAAGGGCTGCGGCAGCTGATTCTGAAATCGTCGCCTCGTTATCCGGATTATGAGATTTCCGTGGAATTTGGAAATATTACGGACTGCGGCCCCAAGGTCAAGCGCGCCATTCAGGAGGGGTATGAGGTAATCCTTTCGCGCGGCGGTACGGCCCAGATGATCCAGGAGAATTTCGAGATCCCCTCGGTGAATATCGGCGTATCCGGATACGATATTCTGCGCACAATGCGGCTTGCCCAGAATTATTCCGGAAAAAAGGCAATTTTGGGCTTTGAATCGATCACACATGGCTGCCGGTCCATCTGCGAGCTGCTCGAGGAGGACATGGAGATCTACACGATACAAAGCTTCGGGGAAGTGCGGGAGATTCTGGAATTCCTCAAGGATCGCGGGATCAGCACCGTGATCGGCGATACTATTACGGTCAATAATGCTGAAAAGCTGGGTCTTACCTCCATCCTCCTGACTTCGGGCCGGGAGAGCGTGCAGGCCGCGCTGGATCAGGCCGGACAATATGTCAGGTATATCCGGGCGGGCAGGGATCGTGCGGATTTTCTGGAACGGGTAATGCGGCAGTGCCCCGCGGCGGCCGCAGTATACAGCGAGAAAGGCGATCTGATTTTTGCAGATAAGCGGCTGGAAAATGCTTCGCCGCTGCTGGAAAAGCTTTCTGAGCTTGCCGAGCCTGCGTCCCACGGCAGCGAATATTTTGGGGTGCTGTCTGCCGGAGAGCAGAAGCGGTTCCGTGTTACAGGAAAAACACTGGATCAGGCAGAGGGGACGGCGGCATTTTTTTGTCAGGAGACAGAAGCGCAGCAGATGGAGGGACTCGGGTTTCTCAGCCCTTCGGAACTGAAAAAAGCGCCGTGCGGGATGTTCAGCACGGCGAATCAGGTTTTGCGGGAAAGCATGGATCGGCTCCGTCAGCTGGCAAAGACGGGTTCTCCTGTGCTTCTGGAGGGCGAACCCGGCACGGGAAAGGATACGCTGGCCGCGATCCTGTGCGGGACACACAGCGAGACCTCCGCGCTAATCCCGATCGACTGTGCCCGAATCGCTCCTGACGTACTGCGGGAGGTGCTGGAGGGAACGCATCCGTATCTTCTGGGGCTTCCGGAATATACGCTGCATTTCCGCCATTTTGACAGGATCGGATCGGAACAGCAGGAGGAATTGATCCGCTGCTGGCCCAGAATCAGGGAGCGTTTTCTGATATTCTCTGCGGAAACGAGCATCGAATCCCGGATTGGTCGCGGAAATTTTCAGGATACTTTATACCGGATGATCGCGCCTGTACGGGTATGGATCCCGCCGCTGCGGCAGAGGAAGGAAGATCTGCACAGTCTCTCCATTCTGATTATCGGAAAGATCAATGAAAAGCTGGGCAGGCAAATCGTCGGGCTGGATAAGCAGGCCGCGCATCTGATCGAGGAATATCAGTGGGAGGGGAATTTCACCCAGCTGGAACATGTGCTTGAGCACGCCGCCGAGCTGAGCACCGGCCTGTATCTGACCAGAAAAGAGATTGCGCCGCTTCTGTCGGAGGAGCCGGAGGTGCGGCGGTTTATCGATATCCTGCCGGACAAGACGCTCAGCGAGATGGAAAAGGAGATCATCGCGGCGGTATTCCGTGACGAGGGCATGAACCAGGTGCGCACAGCCGCGCGTCTCGGTATCAGCCGCACGACCCTCTGGCGTTACCTCCAATCCATGTGATCTGCAAAGCTGTCGCTTTGCCCAGCGCACCGGCGCGCTGGATCGCCGCCGGGCCGCAGGCCCGGACCCAGTTTGCGCTGCGCAAGGCTAAGCCTTGACGTAAACCGCGGAGCGCTCCCTCCGGTCGCTGAAACACCGTTTGCTTTGGCACTGTGTCGCGGCGGCGGGCTGGTCAGTCAGGGATATGGTATAATATCCGCAGAGCATTATAAACGCGGGCGGTTCAGCCTAATCTAACACCAAGCCGGGCGACCGGAGGGAGCGTTCGCGATCTGCCCACCGCAGGTGCAAGGCTAAGCCTTGACGTAAACCGCGGATCGCTCCCTCCGGTCGCTGAAACACCGTTTGCTTTGGCGCCGTGTCGCGGCGGCGGGCCGGTCAGGGATATGGTATAATATCCGCAGACGGGCTGCAACGCGGGCGTTATAGCCTAATCGCGCACCCCGCCGGGCGACCGGAGGGAGCGGGCGCGATCTACGTGCAGGCTTAGCCTGCTTCACTTACCAGAGGAGGGAAGAATTTGAAAAAGACAGAAAAATCAATGAATATCCGGGTATGGCTGCTGTGCGCGTCAGCGTGCTACATTATCGCGGGGATAGTACTCCTAATTTTCCCCGCAATGCAGCTGGATGACTTTTGCTACGCGATTGGTATTTTCCTGATGATCCTGGGTGCGGTGAATGTTGCGTGGTATTTTGTACGGCAGTCGTATCAGAATCCGGACAGCTTCGGACTTTCCATCGGGGCCGCGGAATTTCTGGTAGGGCTGTTTGCCGTGCTGAAAACTACGGAGTTCACGTATGCCTTTTCACAGATTTTGGCGGTAAGCATGGTGTTTGACAGCATTATTAAGCTGCAATATTCGATGGATCTGCTCCGCCTCAAATCGCCGCGGTGGTGGTGGCTGCTGATCGTCTCTGTCGTGATGGCGGCAGGCGCGATGGCGATCCTCCTCGCACCGTTCCCGGATAACAGATTCCGGCTTACGTTCACCTACGCTGTCATGATCGCGGACGGCGCGGCCAATATCGCGGCGGCGCTGCTGCTCTCGGCGCGTCGGAAGCAGATGGCCCGGCAGGACGGGATGGGGGAGAATTGAAAGCTTCAACTATCGAAAAATCTGCGGCGATCCCGTGAACGGGAGAAAACAGATGGATGGAAAGGGGGATTCCTGTCGCGAGGGATCCCCTTTTTCTATCAGGTACGCAAATCGGCTGAAAAACAGGAGACGGAAAGAAAGTTTACAGTTTTTTCATAGCTTTTTCTGAAAGTTGATCTTATAATAATTAAATAGTTAATAGTATTAAGCTTTTTTCAGCTTCTTTTCAGAAATTTCTTTTTTTACCGCACAGGAGGGAGTCGGTTTATGTTACACCAGAAAAGCAATACAAAGGAGACCGGGACAGAGTTTTCCCGGAGGGGAGGGCGGCAAAAGCGCACGGCACGGATCAAAATTCTGTTTGCCTGTTGTGTTTTAGCCGCCCTTTGTGTGCTGGGAGGCTGTTCGCAGAGCACGTCTGAGGATACGCCGGCGTCGGTTCAATCGGGACAGGAAACAGCCACAGCGGTACAGGTACAAACCGTGCAGCTGGGGGATATCTCCACCACGTACACATACTCCGGTACAGTCCGCCCGAATCAGGAGGTCAGCGTGTTCAGTACGCTGCAGGGAACCGTTGATGCCGTCTATTTTGATGTAGGCGATGAGGTGACGGCAGGGGACGTCCTGTTCCAGATGGACACTGAGGCGCTGGAGGACAACCTGGCTGTGCTGCAGGCCCAGCTTGCAGCTGCGGATGCAGGAGTCAGCTCCGCGGAAACGGCGGTGGAGCTTGTGGACGGCGCATCCATGCAGAGCCAGATCCTGAGCGCGCAGGCCGCAGCGCAGCAGGCGGCGCTGACACTGGAAAATACCCGGACTACATATGAAAATAATAAGCAGCTTTATGAAGCGGGGATCCTCTCAAAGACGGAGATGGATCAGACAAAGATGGGACTGCGTCAGGCGGAGATTGCCAATGATCAGGCACAGCAGGCCCTTGCGCTGATTACCGAGCAGCTCCCCGAGGAGAGCCGCCGTCAGGCAAACGATGGCCTGCGCGCAGCACAGGCGCAGAAAGAGGCGGTGGAAGCGCAGATCGCTTCCGCACAGAAATCTCTGGATGATGCCGCTGTCACATCGCCGATCTCCGGCGTGGTATCGTCCTGTACGGTAACGGAAAACACGCTGATGTCCACCGCGCTGGGTGCGCCGTTCACCATTATCGATACCAGTACGGTCAAGCTGAGCGTCGGTGTCTCTGAGCAGCTGATCAACCGCCTGCACGTGGGGGATCCCGTACAGGTGACGGTTTCCGCAGCGTCGGAGGAACCATTCGAGGGCGTGATCCATACGGTCAGCCCCGCCGCCGGACAGACCGGGACATATGCGATCGAGGTGGAGCTCGATAATCCGGACGGCCTGCTGAAATCCGGAATGTTTGCGGAAGTCGTCTTTACAGGGGATCGCAGTGAAAACACTGTGATTCTGCCGCGATCGGCTGTGCTCTCTGATACGCAGGGAGATTACGTTTTTGTGGAGAATTCCGGAACGGTCCGCCGGGCCGATGTGGAAACGGGCATCGACAACGGCAACGAAATTGAAATTACCAGCGGCCTCTCTGAAGGCGACCGCGTCGTAGTGAAGGGTCAGGAGTACCTCTCCGACGGCACAAGCGTAACGGTGCAGGAGCCGGAGGAGGAATAAGGCATGTATAAAATCTGTATCAAGCGCCCTGTCACCACCATTATGGTGATGTTCATCGCGATCCTGGCGGGCGTCGTCTCACTCATGAACCTGAAGCTGGATCTCATGCCGCAGATGGATATCCCGATTGCCGTCGTCAGCACGACATACGTCGGCGCGGGACCGGAGGAAATAGAATCCCTTATCACCGAGCCGATCGAGGAAGCGATGGGTACGGTCAGCAATGTGGATTCCATCACGTCGACCTCGTCGGCGAATTCCTCTATGGTGCTCGTCCAGTTTGCCGACGGCACGGACATCGATATGGCCGCCGTCGATATGCGTGAGAATCTGGATTTGATCCGCAGTACCCTGCCGGAGGACGCCAATGATCCGCTTGTCATGAAGATCGACATGGCGAGCATGAGCAGTATGATGATAGGGGTCCACGGCGGCAGCATGGATATGGAGGAACTCACCACCCTTCTGGAGGACAGCATTGTCAACCGCCTTGAGCGCATCGAGGGGGTGGCTTCCGTCAGCCTGACAGGCGCGGTGGAGGATGAGGTGCAGGTAATCCTGAATCCGGAGAGGATGGAAGGATACGGCCTCTCCACGGCACAGCTTATCGGCACGCTTCAGGCGGAGAACCTGAATCTCCCGGCGGGCGAGATCGAGCAGGGGACAGCGCGTCTCCAGCTCCGTTCCACAGGCGAGTTTTCCAGTTTGGACGATATCCGGAACCTGCCCATCACTACGCCGACAGGTGCGCTGATCCATCTGCGCGATGTGGCGGATGTGCAGATTGCGCAGAAGGAGCAGGATTCCTACGCGCTGATTAACGGCGAACAAAGCATCCTGCTCACTGTACAGAAGCAGTCGAACGCGAACGTGGTGGATGTAGCCGACCGCGTGACGGCGGAATTGGAGCGGATCGGGCAGGATTACCCGGAGCTGACGCTCAGTATGCTGACAAACACGTCCGAATATATCCGCAGTTCTGTCAACAACGTTCTTGAGACAGCAATACAGGCGGCAATCATGGCCGTTATTGTGCTGTTCCTGTTCCTGCGCAGTGCGAAATCCTCGCTGATTATTGCGATCTCCATTCCTACCTCCATTATCTTTACCTTTGCGCTGATGTATGTCAGCGGGATGACGCTCAATATTATTTCTCTGGGCGGCCTGACAATCGGCGTCGGTATGCTGGTGGATAACTCTGTCGTTGTGCTGGAATGTATTTACCGCCATCACGCCCGCGGAGAATCTCCCGAAGAAGCTGCCAAAAACGGCACGAAAGAAGTTTCCATGTCCGTCGCGGCGTCCACGCTCACCACGGTGGCGGTATTCCTGCCGCTCGCTTTTATAGAGGGCGTTTTCGGGCAGGTGTTCCAGAGCCTTTCGTTCACCATCTGCTTTGCGCTGATCGTCTCGCTGGTGGTGTCGCTCTCCTTTGTACCGATGGCGTGCGCAAAGCTCCTGCGTGACTCCGATCGCGACGGTGGGCGCGGACCGCGCTGGCTGGTGCGCTTTCTGGATGGATGGAGATACGGTTTGGATAAGATCGATTCTGGATACCGCCGCCTGCTGGGCGGTGCGCTCCATCACAAGAGGCTGACGGTGCTGGTGGTGCTGGCGTGCTTTATCGGTTCGATGGGCTTGATTCCGCTCACAGGCGTAAACCTGATGCCGGAGATGGATCAGGGCTCCGCCAATATTACGATTGAGATGCCGCAGGGGACCGTCCTTTCAGAGACGAACAAGGTGGTAGATCAGGTGATTTCCCGCATCAGCGGCGTTCCGGAGATGGAGGAATGGTATCTGATGGCGGGCGGAAGCTCCACCGATTCCGCAACGCTGTCGATCAACCTGGTTCCGCGTGAGGAACGCGAACGCAGTACGGACGAAATCGCCCGGGAGCTTCAGTCGCGTATGGAAGATATTGCGGGTGCAGAAATCACGGTGAGCGCATCGTCCTCCGCAATGGGAAGCTTCTCCGCTGGGGCGGATGTGCAGTTCAATATTCTGGGCGACACGACCGAACAGCTGATGGAGGCGTCCCGCGGGGTGACGGCCCTGCTGGAGGAGAGCGGCACGTTCCAGAACGTCACAAGCTCTCTGAGCGATCCGGTGCCGGAAGCCAATATCCGTATCAACCGCGTTAAGGCAGCCCCGTACGGTGTGACCGCGTCGTCGATTGCCAGCGCGCTGAATATGGCGGTCTCCGGAAGCACAGCGACAACCTACCGTGTGGACGGCGATGAGATCGACGTGCGTGTGATGCAGCCGGAGAGCGACGTCCAATACCTGAGCGATTTGCAGAATATCACCGTAACCACAGCGATGGGAACAGTGATTCCGCTGACGGAGGTTGCGGATGTCGAGGTGCGCGACGGCGCGTCTGAAATCACCCGCAGCAACCAGCACAGGTACATTACCGTCAGCGCCAATACGGAAGGCATTGACGCCGGTACAGCGCAGGAGGAGCTGACGGCCCTGCTGGACAGCTATGAATTCCCGTTCGGCTGTACTTATGAATTTACCGGAAATCTGGACAGCATGATGGAGTCTTTCCAGAGCCTGTTTGTGGTGCTGGTAGTGGCGATTCTGCTGGTTTATATGATCATGGCCGCGCAGTTTGAATCGTTCCTGTATCCGTTCCTCATCATGTTCTCGCTGCCGCTGGCGCTCACAGGCGGCGTTCTGGGCCTGTTTGTAACGGGCGAGACGATCACGGTTGTCGCGCTGATGGGCTTCATCATGCTGGTAGGTATGGTGGTGAACAACGCCATCGTGCTGGTGGACTACACGAACCAGCTGCGTGAACGCGGCATGGGCTGTGAGGAGGCCCTGCTGGAAGCGGGACCGACGCGTCTGCGCCCCATTCTGATGACGACGCTCACCACGGTAATCGGCATGATCCCGATGGCTGTGGCGGTGAGCGAAGGAACCGAGATGCAGAAGCCTATGGCGATTGTCATCATTTTCGGTATGGTGATTTCCACATTGGTGACGCTGGTATTTGTGCCGGTGCTGTATTCCAGCGTGGAGAGGTTCCGTGCACGCAGGAAAAGATCCTGAAAGAAGGAGGATATATCCATGAAAGCAAAAAAACTCCTGTCTGTTTTTCTTGCAGCGGCTGTCGCGGTGTTCGGTTCATCCGGCGCACTGGCGGCGTCGTACGACGAGGAGGATGAAAGGAATCAGCGGATACTGTCGCTCCGCTATGACGATATTTCCGCCGAGGTGGAGAACGCCAGTACGGATCTCTCCGCCCTGGAGGGGGCAATCAGTGGTATCAATTCCACGATTGCCACGCTGAACGGTATGCTGGACAGCGTGAAGGACGATCCGATACAGACGGCTGCGATCCAGTCGAATATTACGCTGCTGAACATCAGCAGGCAAAACCTGCAAAGCTCTCTGTCGCAGGCGGAATCCGCGCAGGATCAGATGGTGATCAGTGTGGAGACGCTTTTCATCAGCTATAACAGTCTGGAAGATCAGCGGGATGAACTGCGCCGCAGCCTGACAGTGATAGATGCCAACCTGCGCGCCGCTGAGCTGCAGAACCAGCTTGGCATGATGACGGATCACGATCTTGCCGTGGCGAAGCAGAACCGCTTCACTGTCACAAACAGCATCTCAATGCTGGACGATCAGCTCCGGCTGATGGGCAACAGCATCAATGTGATGATCGGTCGCGTGTATGATGCGCCGCTGCGGATCATGGAACTGCCGGAACTGACGGAGGACGAGGATCTGGATATCAACCACCGCCGCGATATGGAGGATGCGATCGCCGTCTATAACGCGTCCTCCGATATGGCGCTTGAGCAGTTCAAGGTTTCCTATGAGAGTATGTACCGCGACGTGGAGCAGAAGGAACGCCTTCTGGAACTGGAGGAGGAGAACCTCGTGCTCGCACAGCAGACGTTTGATGAGCAGAAAGCACGGTATGATTTGGGGATGCTCTCCGAACTGGGCCTGATCACGGCGCAGGATGCGCTGGATACCCAGAAAGCCAGCGTAAAGACGGCGGAAACGAATCTGTTTACGTCGGTGAAAATGTATTGGCACGCCGTCGAGGACGGGATCATTGTTTCGTCGTAATGGCGGCTGAGCCTTCCAAAACTGCAAATTAAGTGGGAAAAAGCCTCCTGGATCGCGCTTCCGGGAGGCTTTTTTGGAAAAAATGTGCCAGTCTCTTGTATTTTTATGAAAAAAAAAGTATAATAAAAAATGTTGCTGCCGGATATAGCCATAGATTCCGGCGAAACTTTCCAGTGGAGTGTGGAAACGAACCTAATGAAAGAAGGAAGTGTACTTCATGTTCCCCATCCTTGAAAAACGCAGACTGAACGACGCCATGACTCTCATGGTGGTAGAGGCACCTTTTATTGCCAAAAAAGCGAAGGCAGGGCAGTTTATTATCCTCCGCGTGAACGAAACCGGAGAGAGGATCCCGCTCACGATTGCCGATTATGACCGTGAAAAAGGTACGGTGACAATCATCTTCCAGAAAGTTGGGAAAACAACCCTTCTGCTGGATACGCTCAATGTGGGGGACGCGATCCTCGATTTCATTGGGCCGCTCGGCAAAGCCTCTGAACTGGAAGGATACAAACGCGTTGCGGTGATCGGCGGCGGCGCCGGCTGTGCGATTGCGTATCCGCAGGCAAAGGCTCTGCACGCCCTCGGCGCAAAGGTAGATATGATCGCCGGCTTCCGCAATAAGGATATTGTCATTCTGGAGGATGAGATGCGTGCCGCGAGCGATAACCTGATTATTATGACAGACGACGGTTCCAACGGGAACAAGGGTTTTGTCACCGACGCGCTGAAAAAGCAGATTGAAGCCGGAGCAGACTACGATCTTGTTGTGGCGATCGGTCCGCTGATCATGATGAAGGTTGTCTGCGATCTGACGAAGCAGTATAATATCAAGACGATCATCAGTATGAATCCGATCATGATTGACGGCACAGGAATGTGCGGCGGCTGCCGCCTGACAGTGGGCGGAAAGACAAAATTCGCCTGCGTGGACGGCCCTGATTTTGACGGCCATGAGGTTGATTTTGACGAGGCGATGCTCCGCCTGCGGACCTATCGGGATCAGGAGGCCGAGGAAACGCGTGAATTTAACTGCCGTTTGATGGAGGGTGCGAAAAATGCCTAATATGGAACCGAAAAAGACGCCGATGCCGGAACAGGCGCCGGATGTCAGAAATAAAAATTTCAAGGAGGTTGCGCTCGGCTATACGGCGGAGATGGCGCTCAATGAGGCAAAGCGCTGCCTGAACTGCAAGACGGCCCCCTGCATGAAGGGCTGCCCGGTGAACGTACATATCCCGGATTTCATCCGCAGCATTGTGGACGGCGATCTCGAAAAGGCGCACGATATCATTACCGCGACAAATTCCCTCCCGGCAATCTGCGGCCGTGTCTGCCCGCAGGAGACACAGTGCGAGAGCAAGTGTGTGCGCGGGATCAAGAACGAGCCTGTCGCGATTGGCCGCCTGGAACGGTACGTCGCTGACTGGTACATGGACGGCCACGAGAAAAAGAGGGAAGCGGCTGCCCCGAACGGGCACAAGGTGGCGGTTGTCGGCTCCGGCCCTGCTGGACTGACCTGCGCAGGCGATCTGGCCGCGCTGGGTTACTCTGTTACGGTATATGAAGCGCTCCATGCGCCGGGCGGCGTGCTGATGTACGGCATCCCGGAATTCCGTCTGCCGAAAGCCATTGTGCAGAAAGAAGTCGATCACCTCGTCGAAGCCGGCGTCGATGTCCAGCCTGACATGGTTATCGGCAAGGTGCTTTCGATTGACGAACTGCTGGAAATGGGCTACGAAGCGATTTTTGTCGGAACAGGCGCCGGCCTGCCCCGCTTTATGAACATCCCGGGCGAGGGACTTGTCGGAGTATATTCCGCCAACGAGTTCCTCACGCGAATCAATCTGATGAAAGCGTACCAGGACGGCTACGACACACCGATTATCCGCCCGAAGAACGTGGCGGTTGTCGGCGGCGGCAACGTGGCGATGGATGCCGCCAGAAGCGCGCTGCGTCTTGGCGCGGAGCACGTGTATATTGTGTACCGCCGTGCTGAGGAACAGATGCCTGCCCGCCGTGAGGAAATCCATCACGCGAAAGAGGAGGGCGTCATTTTCAAGCTGCTGAACAACCCGGTGGCGATCCACGGGGACGAGAACGGCCGTGTTACGTCGATTGAATGTGTGGAGATGGAACTCGGCGAGCCGGATGCCAGCGGCCGCCGCCGTCCGATCGTAAAGGCCGGTTCGAACTACGAGCTTCCGGTTGACTGCGTTATCATGGCGATCGGCAATTCTCCGAATCCTCTGATCCGCTCCACCACCGAGGGGCTGGAAGCCAACGATCACGGCTGTCTGATTGTCAACGAGGAGACGCTCCAGACAACCCGTGAGGCCGTCTATGCCGGCGGCGATACCGTAACAGGCGCGGCTACTGTTATCCTCGCTATGGGCGAGGGCAAAAAGGCCGCCGCCGCCATCCACAGCTACATCTCCTCCAAGTAACTTGTAGCCTTCTGTTCCCCGCACAAGGGGCCTCCGCGGCCCCTTGACCCCGCGCTGGGGACTTGTCCCCAGACCCCGGCACATTTCCGACTGTGTCGGAAATGAAGTATTTTACTGCCAGACTTTTTCGGGAAAGGAACGTCCCGGTACGCAGCTTGAGCGAATGTACCGGGACGTTTCCGCGCGGGTCGCGCGGTGAGTTGGGGGAACCTTCCCCCAAACCCCCTTTTTGGCACGGGGGATCACTGTAAGTGCCTGCAAGCCTGCCGCCGCGACAGAGCGTCCGATTTTATTGGCACTTTCGCGGGGGGGGGACGATGTGTGGCGCGAATTGGGCTTAGTCTGTCTCACCGCAGATGTGCACCCGGGCTTGGTCTGGGACTCAGCTTTATAACTTAAAATAAGCAGGATCGTGTCGGCAGCGGCGCGATCCTTTTTATATACCTGTGAATTTATCTGATGTTCCGCGGATTGAGCCCGCCCAAGCAGGAATTATAGATTTGCATGAACGCTTTTTCTGCGGCATATATATGCTGCGGGAGGGATTCAACATGGAAAAAGACAGGAACAGGATCGAAGAAGGAACAGAGGAAAAGGAGAGCTTTTCGTATGATTATGACAAAGCTCCGGCGCAGGAGGAAGAGGCCGATCCCGGTTTGCTGAAGAAATCAAATCCGCGCCTGCTGACGATCATCCAAATCACAGCCTGCGCGATGGTACTTTTAGTGGCGATTGTGCTGAAAGCTATGGGCGGAGAACCGTATGAAAAACTGCGCCAGTGGTATCTGGATCACCTGAACCGATCGCTGGTCGCCGAGGAGAGGCTTGAGGACGCAAAGCAGACGGTAATATCCATGATACCGGAGGAGATTGCCCCGCCTGAAGACGTGAGAACACAGGCGGAAGAACAGGACATCCCGGCAGAGGAAAAAGGCGTGCTGTTTACACACGCGGTTGGCTCGGAGATCCCGGTGATGCTGTCAGTTATGATCTCCAGCCCGGTAAAGCAGGAGGCAGTTCTGACATCTGGTTTTGAGGACACTGCGGATCGCGGCGGGCTCCTGCATAAAGGGCTTGATCTGGCAGGGAAGGAGGGGGATCCGATCTGCGCAGTGCTTCCCGGAACAGTGGAGGCGGCGGCGGAAAACGATTCCTACGGAAAGTATATGATTATCGATCACGGCGGAGGAATCCAGACATTGTACGCGCATTGTTCTGAGCTTCTGGCAAAGCCCGGTGCTTCGGTAGAGCGCGGTGGGGAAATTGCGCGTATGGGAAGCACCGGCGACGCTACCGGAACGCATCTTCATTTTGAGCTGCGTGTCAACGGGCAGTGCTGTGATCCTGCGCCGTACCTTTCAGAGATTTTCTGCTGATGGAATTTACGATAAAAAACTGCCGGATCGAGATCAGCTTTCTGTTTTTCGCCACGCTGACGTTTTCCCTGCTGTGCGATCGCAGCGGGATAGCGGGAATCGGCGTGCTTGCGGCGATCCTGCATGAATCGGGGCATATCCTGCTGATGAACATATTCGGCATCCCACCGAGAAAAATCAAGATGAATCCCTTTGGAATCGATATTGTGGAAGGGGATCGGGCATATCCCGGCAGGCTTACAGATGCGCTCATTGCTCTGGCAGGTCCGACAGCGAATTTGCTGTCATTTTTTGCGCTTCTCGCATGGTTTTCCGTCTGGCCGCAGAGATATCTGTCTTTTCTGTCCGCCGCCAATCTGGGACTTTTCCTGTTCAATATCCTGCCCATAGAACCTCTTGACGGGGGGCAGGCGTTATACTCTTTTTTGTGTCTCAGATTTCCCGAGGCACAGGCAGCCCACATCACGGAGGTGGTTTCCTTTTTTGCGCTGTTTCCGTTAGCCGCCGCCGGATTTCTTGCGCTGTTCCGGTCCGGATACAATTTCACGCTTTTACTGGCAGCCGGATATCTGGCTGCACTTCTTCTGCTGAAAAAAGGAAGATATTTTTAGGCCGTTGCCCTTAAACGCCGGACATTATGCAAAATGAGTTGCCATTGGCGAATATATTCTATCGGACAGACACGGATGGAAAAAGAAAGCTATGGACATTCCACTCTGCTTCAGGTATACTAGAAAGGAAAGAATTCTTGGAAATCCGACAAAATTTTCAGGAAAATCCGGCAGAGAGGGGCTTGGCTCATGGGAAAAGGAAAGCGGATAGTTCTCGGAACAGTAATGACGCTGCTGGCAGCGGCGGTGGTTGTGCTCGGCGCGACCGTATTCCGGCTCCTGTCGTATCTGGAGGAGACGCAGCAGACGTTTCTGCAGATAGAGCAGGAGGTGGTGCAGGAGCAGCAGGAAGAAACCATCGATGTTGAAACTTTTAAACAGTACGCGCAGGAATACAATGTGAACATCTCCTTTTTGCAGCGCTTTTTCGATGATGTGATTGTCTATAAAAGCGGCGGCGAAATTATTTACCAGCCAATCGACGAGACGCTGGAAAAGAACACCATAAACTGGGATCATCTTCTCCGCGCGGGCGGGAAAATAGAGTATTGGGAGAACGGCGTGCAGGCCGCGCATCAAGTGATAGACGTATCGTCCTATCAGGGCCAGATCGACTGGCAGCGCGTCAAAGCAGACGGGATTGACGAAGCCTATATCCGTTTGGGATACCGCGGATGGGGAACGGGCGAGATCCTGTTGGACGAGCAGTTCCAGAATAATATAGAGAACGCAAAAGCCGCGGGCGTGCGGGTAGGCGTCTACTTTTTCTCGCAGGCTATTTCCGTAGAGGAGGCGGAGGAAGAAGCTGAATTCGTACTGCAAAATCTGGAAGGATATGAGCTGGATCTGCCGGTCGCGTTTGATACGGAGCAGATTACAGAGGGTGCAGGCCGCGCTAATCTGCTGACCCCGCAGGAACGGACTGACGTAACCATTGCGTTCTGTGAAAAAATAAAAGGGGCGGGCTATCAGCCGATGGTTTACGCAAACGTTGAGCAATTTTTCTCGCATTTGGAATTCCCAAGAATTGCGCAGTATGAAATCTGGTTTGCCCAGTATTTCACGCGCCCATTCTTCCCGTACAGCCTGCGTGTATGGCAGTATTCCGCCAGCGGCACAGTGGACGGCATTGAAGGTCCCGTAGATCTGAACCTCTGCTTTTCGGACTGCGCCCCCGAGGATTTGTCATGATTATCAGTGCAAGCCGGCGGACAGATATCCCGGCTTATTATTCAGAATGGTTCTTTCACCGTCTCCGGGAAGGCTATGTTCTGACGCAGAATCCCAGGAACCCGCGCCAGATAAAACGGATCAGCCTTACGCCAGAGTCAGTGGACGGAATTGTATTTTGGACAAAAAACCCGCTCCCCATGCTGGATCGCCTTGGGGAACTGGATTTTTTTCCGTATTATTTTCAATTCACGCTTAATTCCTACGGCAAGGATGCCGAGCCGGGACTTCCCTCTAAAAATGATGTGCTGCTTCCAGCGTTTCAAAGGCTGTCTGAACAGATTGGGCGGGACCGTGTTGTGTGGCGGTACGATCCGATTTTTCTCACCCCTCATTATACGCTGGAATATCACTGCCGTTATTTTCGGGTTATGGCGTCGCGGCTTTCAGGATATACCGAAACGTGCACAGTAAGCTTTCTGGATTTTTACCGCAATACCGCCAGCCGGATGGCTCCGCTTCAGCTGCTTCCCATGACGGAGGAAGCGCAGATCAAAATTCTGACAAGCTTTTCAGAAACCGCCAAAGAATACGGGATTTCCCTGAATATGTGCGCGGAACCGATCAGCAAACGACTGGGAATCCCGTCTGCAAGCTGTATCGACGCCAGCCGTCTGGAACGGATCAGCGGCCGGCGCCTGCCGGCAGAACGGGACAAAAATCAGCGGCCGATGTGCGGATGTGCTGCAAGCGTCGATATTGGCATGTATGACTGCTGTGCAAACGGATGCCTGTACTGCTATGCCAATAGCGGTCCGGCAGCCGTGGCCCGGCGGATGCAGCTGCACGATCCCAAGTCCCCCTTTCTGCTTAGCAAGGTTAAGCCTTGACGCGCCTGCGGCGGGCAAATCGCGCCGCGCGTCGTGATCTCCGCAGAAACGCCCATAGAATTTGGTACTCTGCCGCGGCGGCAGGGCTTACAGGTGCTTGTTACAATCCACCGGGAATTTGAGGGGACCCGCCGCCGCACGTGGGCGGGTCGAGGATTTCGCGTACAGGCAGCAACGCGGGCATAATAGCCTAGTCGACTACCCAACCGGGCGACCGGAGGGAGCGAGCGCGATCTGCCGACCGCAGGTCCGCGATCCGCGCGGAACTTCCTCTTTTTATCGGGGAGCAATCACAAAAATAATAAAAACGACAAAAATCCTCCGTCTCGACGCTGCGGAACGACAATCTGAATGGTAAGGCGGAAATGGGTCCGGGACTGCGTCCCGGCGCGGGGTCCAGGGGCCGCGGAGGCCCCTGAGCGTAGCCCCCTCATTACGGGGCGGCAGCCCCAGAATCGCGGCGAAGGAGGAGGGCAAAGAGGAGCATGACGCAGAGGGCGACGAGGGAGCAGGCCATGCCGCCCTGGATCCCGATGTGCTGCGCCACGGCACCCGTGATGTAGGGCATCACGACAGCGCCGATACCGGCAACGGGCAGGAGGACACCGACAGAAGCGTTGCTCAGGGACTTGTTGGCCTGGGCGATGGAGGTGGGATATGTGCCGGACATGGAGAACCCGAACAGGAACAGCGCAATGATCGCCATAATCCCGGAGGTCGCTGTCAGCAGGAGCGCATAGGTAACGATAGCGCACGCGCTCATCAGCACAAGGGAGCGCAGGCGGCTGTTTTGCGGCAGGACAAAGGCAATGATCAGCCGTCCCACCAGCATCGCAAACCAGATGACTGTAACAGTGAATTCGCTGAATACACCGCTCAGAATCCCCTGATCCTTAAAATAAGTAACAAGCCACCCGGTCACGCTGATCTCGGCGCATTGCTGGCAGAACAGGAACGCGGTGGAAAACCAGAAATGCTTGTCCCTCAGAAAGCTGAGATCGTCCTTTTGCGGCTTGGCTTGCTGGGGGGCATTCCGTTTAATAAAGAAAAACAGCAGCCATACAATACCGCCGGAAACAGACAGGAGGACGATCGGGACCTGCCAGAAAAGACGGCCCGAACAGGCCAGATAGAGAAACGGCGCACTCAGGCTCCCGATAGCAAACAGCGCATTGATAAGATTGACGCTCTTGGTGCGATCCTTAGCCGCTGCCCCGGTAATGACAGTCGCGTTATTCATGGTGCTGCCCTTGCCAAGACCGATCAGCAGGAAGCTGAGCAGAAGCAGGGCAGGGGACCCGGATACCGTGAGCAGAAGATACCCCAAAAACAGTCCGGAGGTGAACAGAAGCATAGTGCGCCGCACACCCCAGCGGCGGGGCAGGAATCCACAAATCAATGCGGATGCCAGATTGCCCACGCTCAAAAGTGCCAGCAGCAGTCCGGAAAGATTGTAAGAAAGATTGTGATGCTCTTTCAAAAGCGGCAGGATGACGCTTGCACTGGAAACGCACAGCCCGTCAAACAACATTGTAAGATAAGCGTTGCGCACACCCTTGGCGTTTTGATCCATAAGGAAATCCCTCTTTTCCTTTTTGATAGCAAAATTTCAAAATCATCATTATCATCTTTTTCACCATAACAGCTGCCATGGGATGAAAAAAATTGGAATACATCAAGTATTCCTGAGACTTTTCGAGCTGATTTTGCTTTGATGAAAAATTCGGAATTTATTAGTCTTTTTACAACGGGGGTATTGTTTTTTAATCTTTAATTCTTTTATAACATATTTCCAATCGTTACTCAATTTCTTGCTAAGTTAAATTCCGTTTTTTCTTGGTTTTCAAACGAGGTTCAAAAAGAAAAACGATAAGCTGTCCAAAAGCTTACCGTTTTTCAAGGGAAGGAAAAGGATCCGTGGTCTGTCCCGGGAGTCCGCTTTTTCCGGGACAGACCTTTCTGATCTTTACAGGCGCTTCTGGATCAGCTTTGCGGCTTCACCACCGAGCATCGGCAGGAAAGCAAACAGCAGAGCGACCAGCAGCTCGTCCCATGCAAGAGGCTGGGTGCTGAATACCGGATTGAGGAACGGAACGTAAATACTGGCGAACATAAAGAGGATGGAAACAAATACACACTTATTCAGATAGCTGTTTTCCAAAATCTTCATGCGGAAAATCGAAGTGGTTTCAGAACGGGAGGAGTAGGCGCGCAGCAGTTCGCCGATAACCAGCGTGAAGAAGCAGGCGCTTCTGGCGATCTCCAGATCCTGATGTACAAAATAACCGTACATAAACGAGATCAGTGTGCCCAACGCCAGCGCGACGCTCTGAATAATGACGCCAACCGTCATCTTCTTGTTGACGATCGGTTCCTGCGGATCGCGCGGCGGACGGGTCATGGTGCCGGGTTCTTCCTTTTCCATGCCGAGAGCAAAGGCCGGGAACGCATCCGTGATCAGGTTGATGGAAAGAAGCTGGATTGCCACGAGCGGAACCGGGAGGTTCGCAAGCATGGCGATAAAGATAACGAGGATTTCACCGATGTTGCAGGAAAGAAGGAAGCCGACCACCTTGCGGATATTGCTGTAAATGGTACGGCCCTCCGCAACGGCGCTGACGATGCTGGCAAAGTTATCGTCGGTGAGGATCATGTCGGCAGCTTCCTTGGAGACGTCTGTACCGGTGATGCCCATCGCAACACCGATATCAGCGTGCTTCAGGGAAGGCGCGTCGTTGACGCCGTCACCGGTCATAGCGGCAATATTGCCGTTGGCACGTACAGCGTCCACCAGACGCACCTTGTGCTCCGGCGATACACGGGCGAACACGCTTGTAGTCTTGACACATTCGCGCAGCTGTTCGTCGCTCATCTCGGAGATCTCGCGGCCTTCCACAGTGCGGTCGGTTTCAATACCAAGCTGTGCACCGATGGCGCTGGCCGTAATCTTGTGGTCGCCGGTGATCATCTTTACCTGAATGCTGGCAGCCTTACACATATCAATAGCGGCCTTCGCTTCCTCACGCGGCGGATCGATCATACCCACAAGGCCCACAAAGGTGAGCTCGTTTTCCACGGAGAAGTCTGTATCGATTTCCGGCAGGATGCGGTAGGCGACGCCGATCACACGGAGCGCGGACTGAGCCATCTGTGTATTCTGACTGAGCACCTCATCGCGCTTCTGCTGGGAAAGGGGCTGAACCTCGCCGTTGATTTCGATCGAAGTGCAGCGGCGCAGCAGCTCGTCGGGAGCGCCCTTGGTGTACATCACAATTTTGCCGCCGATGTTATGGAACGTGGACATCAGCTTTCTGTCGGAATCGAACGGGATTTCCTGAAGCCGGGGATACTTGGCTTCCCAGTCAGACTTGACAATCCCTTTCTTGTAAGCGAGAACAACCATCGCGCCCTCCGTCGGATCGCCGACGATGGTTTCCGCATCGGGACGGTAGGTGGCGTCGTTGCAGAGCAGTGCGCCTTCGATTACTTTATCAATCGATTCATTGACAGCGCCGCCGTCGTCTGCGGTGATTTCGCCCTTGGGGCTGTAACCCGTACCGCTGACGGAATATACCCGGCTGCCGTCGTACAGCTTCTGGATCGTCATTTTGTTCTGCGTAAGAGTCCCTGTCTTATCGGAGCAGATAACGGTCGTACTGCCCAGCGTTTCCACGGCGCTCAGCCGTTTGACGATGGCGTTGCACTTGACCATCTTCTGCATACCCATCGCGAGGACGATGGTGACAACAACCGTCAGGCCCTCCGGGATGGCGGCTACCGCCAGGGAAACAGAGGTCATGAAGATGTCGAACAGCTCCATGCCGTGGAGCAGGCCCAGCAGGAAAATGACAGCACAGATAGACAGGCAGACAATACCGAGGATCTTTCCCAGATGATCCAGCTTTTTCTGAAGCGGGGTGGACTCGTCCGGGGTATCGGTAAGCATCCCGGCGATATTGCCCATCTGGGTCTGCATTCCTGTACCGGTGATGATGCCGCGGCCGCGGCCGTAGGTAATAACGGTGCCCATATAACCGCAGTTGATGCGATCGCCCAATCCGGAATCAGCAGGAAGGACGGCGTTCGCGTCCTTTTCAACAGGGACGGATTCACCCGTCAGGGCGGCCTCGTCGATCTTGAGGTTGACGGATTCGATCAGTCTGACGTCGGCGGGAACATAGTCGCCGGCCTCCAGAATCACGATATCACCCGGAACGACATCGGAGGAGGGGACCTCCACAATCTCACCGCCGCGCAGCGCCTTGGCGTGCGGGCTGGCCATTTCCTTGAGCGCTTTCAGAGCGTTGCTCGCCTTGTTCTCCTGATACACACCCAAAATGGTGTTGAGCACAACGATCGCCAGGATGATGACCCCTTCCAGAGCCTCGCCCAGCGCGATGGAGATCACAGCGGCAATCATCAAAATGATTACCAGGAAATCCTTGAGCTGCTCCAGAACCATTTCCAGGAGGGATTTCTCTTTGCCGCCCTCCAAACGGTTCGGACCATACTTTTGCAGACGGGCAGCCGCTTCCTCCGGTGATAGACCGTTGGAAACGTCTGTCTGCATTTCTTTCGACGCGTCCTCGGCCGAAAGATCGAAAAATGTTTTCATGTGGACATGACCTCGCTTTTCTCTCCAACAGGGACTCAATGTTGGAATAATTTAGAATAGATCAGGATACGGAAGCTGTAAAAAACCGTATTCACTTAAAATATTATCAAATGCAGGCGGAAAAATCAATAGTTTTTGCCACAAAAAACACCTAATAAATTGTAAAAAACACAAATTTTACATTGTCTCATCGGAATTTTATTTTCTGAAAACGAACAAGAAAAATTTATGCTTTGGACGGTACAGTCGTTTTCATATAAAGAAACCGGCCGGCAGTATAAGGTTCAGGCAATCCATGTACTTTATTCTAAATTTTCCAGCTTTTAATGTGCTTGATGGTCTGCTTTGCTTGCCTATACCAAGTATAGGCAAATGCGGCTGGCTATCCTGATAGATGGCAATAAAAAACTGAGTTTGGAACGTGAATTGCGTTCAAACCCAGTTTGAGTTTATGATAGAGCAGCAGTCTGCTTCCTTATTTAAAATCTCGGTTCGCCTCAAACGAGGACGAGAAGGAAAAAGAAAAAGCTAAGCCCCGGACACGAAATTATGTCCAGAACTTAGCCTGAAATGACAGCTGCAATTTTAGCCGCCAGCTTCAAACGCGGGCGAAAAAGCAAAAGAAAAAGCTAAGCCCCGGACGCGAATTACGTCCAGGCTTAACCTGGTGGTGGACCTGGAGGGATTCGAACCCTTGACCTCTCGGATGCGAACCGAACGCTCTCCCAGCTGAGCTACAGGCCCATATTTCAGCTTTCCTTGCTGCAACGGTAGCTATTATATCATAGCAAATTCCAAAATGCAACACCTTTTTCAAAAAATTTGAAAGAATTTTTCCGCGGGACAGGAACCCAGGCATATCCGAAGAAGAGACAGAATAAAAATGGGTTAGAAACGGGAAAA
>DVHF01000086.1 GCA_018712265.1 Candidatus Gallacutalibacter pullicola | reverse complement strand
ATAGGGAAGATATTGAGAGAATTATGCAATTGGAAACAAGTGAAAATAGTAGAGGCGGAAGTGTGTCCGGATCATATCCACATGCTGGTGGAAATACCGCCTAAGATGAGTGTTTCCAGTTTCGTAGGTTTTCTCAAAGGGAAAAGCAGTCTGATCATTTTCGAGAGACATTCCAATTTGAAGTACAAATATGGAAACAGGCAGTTTTGGTGCCGTGGATACTATGTCGATACAGCAGGTAAGAATGCAAAGAAGATTGCGGAGTATATCCAAAATCAACTCAAAAAAGATCAGATTGAGGATCAGATGACGCTTAAAGAATACATAGACCCGTTTACGGGTAGCAAGTAATAAGCTTTCGCAGGTGGCAGACCGTACCAACGCCTTTAGGCGTGGCTAGTATCATAGGGCTTTGCCCGCATATGCAGAACCACCAGCTCTGCTGGTGGGTTGCTATTTACAAAATAGTGTGTAGAGTAAAAATAATTTTTTATAGTAATCGGTTATGTTATTCAAGATGGAAATGCTGTGCGAGGGCCGCCAGCATTTCTTCTTTTGTGTCGATCCCGTCATCAGCGCGGGACAGTGTAAAGAAACCGCTGTTCAGAAAAGCTTCATATCGTTCCGGGCTGTTGACCCGCGCAATACATTCCTGAAAATTTCTTAAAGCGGCATCCGGATCCGGACAGCTTTGGATGACAGAAAGCAGGAACTGCTTTTCGGGATCCTCCCTATCAAAAAATCTCTCCGTAGACATACTTTGCGGGGACAGCATAATCGCTACATGATCGTAATCCGAAATCTGCCACAGAAGATCGCAGGGGATATTGGTATCGACTATTACATTGCGTTCAGAGGAGAGCCGGATCAGCTCGGCAATCTCGAAACCGGCCATCTCTCGGTTATTGCCGTCGATCCACGCTTCATACTCCTCCGGGGTTCGGGATACAAAGTGCTGCCAGGAGGGCTTGGTATTCATGTAGCAGATATTCGGCTGTTGTTCCGGCGCGGCGATGGTCAGAATGGTATCGAGGTTGAAGTTTTCCCCGCACAGGATCATATGGTAACGCTCTGCCAGCATAGCGCACATGGTGGACTTTCCCGCATAGGCTGTCCCGTTGATGAAATAGCAGTTCCGCAAATAATGCTTCAGAATATTATTTTCAATCTGCATTTATCTGTTCTCCTATCTGAAATGAGTAAATCACACTGATACTGTCCGCGAAAGAAGCAAGGACGCTTTCCAAAGCCCCAGCGGCTTACAGAAAGCGTCCTTTTAGTTGGATTACTTTAATTGATCGACAGCATCCTTGAGACGCTGGAAGGCTTCCACAAGGAGCGAGCGCGGGCACGCAATATTGACGCGCTCAAACAGTTCGCCCTCCTTGCCGAAGATCAGGCCGTCGTCGAGCCACAAGCGCGCCTTGTTGGAAACGAGATCCTCCAGCGCGTCGGCAGACAGTCCAAGATCGCGGAAGTCGAGCCAGATAAGGTAAGTACCCTGCGGCTCTGTGAGACGGACCATCGGCAGGTTTTCCCGAAGGAACGACCGCACGAATTCGAGGTTTCCCGACAGGTACTGAATCAGATCATCGAGCCAGGGGCCGCCCTCCGCATAGGCCGCCTGACAGGCGAGCATCCCCATCACGTTGGGGGAGTGGTATCCCTCGCGCGAAAGCTCCCCGGTAAAGGCATCGCGGATTTCAGCGTTGGGAATAAAAATGTTCGAGCACTGTAAGCCCGCCAGATTAAAGGTTTTGCTCGGCGCAGTGCAGACGATGCAGTGCTGCTCCGCTTCCTTGGAGAGGGAGGCAAAGGGGATGTGCTTATAGCCCGGATAGACAAAGTCGGCGTGGATCTCGTCGCTCACAACGAGCACGTTGTGGCGCAGGCAGATGTCCGCGATCTGTTCGAGCTCCTCTTTCTGCCAGACACGCCCAATCGGATTATGCGGACTGCACAGGATAAACATTTTTACATTGTTATCGATGATTTTGCGCTCAAAGTCGGCAAAGTCGATCTGGTAAGCGCCGTCCTGATTGACAAGAGGGCACTCCACCAGTGTCCGGCCGTTGTTCTGCACCACATTGAAGAACGGGCGGTAAACGGGGGTCAGGATCATGACGGCATCCTGCGGCTGTGTGAGGCTGCGTACCGCCGTATTGAGCGCATACACAACGCCGGGCGTATTGACTACCCAGTCCTTTTCTGTCTGCCAGCCGAACCGGGAGGAGAACCAGCCCAGAAGCGCGTCATAGTATTCCTTTCCCGGATTGGAATAACCATATATCCCGTGCTCTGCACGATTCCGAAGTGCTTCCGTTACGGATGGACAGACGCGGAAATCCATATCAGCAACCCAAAGGGGGATCGTGTCGTCCGGCCTGTTTTCAAAATTATATTTTTCGGCGTATGTACCGCGCCGTTCAATGATCTCGTCAAAATTCCAGTTTCCCATGGATATCACTCCTCAAATCCAAATAACTCGTTCAGCCAGGTCACGGCAAGCGGAAGCCACTGCTGGTCGGGCTTCACAACGGTTCCCACCTCTTTGTTGGCGGTGGAAATCCCGTGCAGGCCGCGGCGGAAAATATGGCATTCCACATCGGCGCCGGCCTTTTTCAGCGCAGAAACCATCATCAGAGTGTTTTCTACCGGCACGGCCTCGTCCTCCCAGGTGTGCCAGAAGAACGCGGGCGGTGCATCCCTGCGTGCGTGCTTTTCCAGGGAAAAGTATTCGTTTTCCACAGGATCGTCGCCGGTCAGATTCTCAAAGGAGCCGCGGTGGGCAAATTCACCCGCGCTGATGACAGGATAGCACGGGATGATCGCGTCCGGGCGGCCGGATGCAAGATCCCCGCCGAGCGCCTCCTGAATCTTGCTGCAATCCCAGAGCAGTCCGGAGCTTGTACACAGATGGCCGCCGGCAGAGAAGCCGGAGACAGCGATCTGATCCGGGTGAATATGCCATTTTTCGGCGTTGGCGCGGACAGTGCGGATCGCTGTGACAAGCTCCGCCAGCGGCCGGATCCCGAGCGGCGTTTTGGCGGTTTCCGCCACAGAATAATACATGATAAACACATTATAGCCGCGAGAGAAGTAGTAGAAAGCGGGCGGATCCGCCTCGCGCGGGGAAAGGAAACGGTAAGCGCCGCCCGGACAGATGATGACACAGGGACGGATCGCATGATCGGGCATCTTCTCCGGATCGTAATCGTGGAGATAGCCGGTCAGGGAACCGGTTCCGTCATACAGGGCGTCTATTTTGATTATTTGCATCACAAATCACCTCAAAAAAGAATAATCCGGTTTGTAAAAACGGGTTTCATGGTGAATATGGAAACCCCGCAGATAATTATATCACGGCTGGGGCGGCAAGAAAAGCGATACTTTCCTGAAAAATGCAAAATCCAGAAAAATTTTTTAGAATCCTGCCGGAATCCGAAAAGTGCGCGGACGCAGGGGAATTTCAGGCCGATCATTCAGACTGGTGGGAATTGACAAAGAGCGGGATTTGTGCTATTTTCAACCTGTAAAGCAAATGTGAAAACGGAAGCCCCTGACTTCCCGATATATGGCTGACAGCCGGTCCGATAGGGGGACAGGGAGGACTTCCGAAACCTTATTTTGGGAGGGGATTTTTCATGAATCCATTTTTTAAAAAGGGTACAAAGGTCCTGTTTATGGGCGACAGTGTGACGGACTGTGATCGCGATCGCAGTGATCCCTACGGTCTGGGAAACGGCTATCCGAAAAAGGTCGTGGAGATTTACAACAGCCTGTATCCGGATTCCGGCGTAGTGTTCCAGAACAGGGCGATCTCCGGCGATACAACAGCCAGGATGCTCGCGCGGTACGACGAGGATCTGAAAGCCATCGAACCGGATTTTGTCTCCATCATGATCGGCGTCAACGATACATGGCGTCATTTTGACAACGGCGTCTACACTCCGCCGGAGGTCACGGAAGCGAATCTGGAGGAGTATCTCCAGCGGATCCGCAGGGATTTCCCGGAGGCAAAAATCATGCTGATGGAGCCGCTGCTGCTCCCGTCCGATCCGGAAAAGCTGTGCTTCCGCGAGGATCTGGATCCCAAAATTGCAAAGATCCGTGCGCTCGGAATTAAGTACGCCGACTATTTCCTGCCCACCGACGGCCTGATCAACGCTGCGGCCGTCACAACTCCGGCAACCGAGCTTTCGGCGGACGGCGTTCATCCGCTGGAAAAGGGACACGCTGTGATCGCATACCATTGGCTGAAATGCCTCCATATCATTTGATATAAGGCACAATACAGAATAGGCATGGCGGAGAATAAAAAGCGGGTATTGGACAAAGGCTCTGTCCGGGAGTATGATGGATCTGAACTGAAATCTGTTCCGGACAGAAGGGAGAAAGCAAAATGAGTAAAGCTATTGTTGCGTATTTTTCCGCATCGGGAGAGACGGCACGTCTGGCAAAAACAATCGCGGAGACAGCCGGCGCGTCCCTGTATGAAATTGCCCCCGCGCAGAAATACAGCGCCGCAGATTTGAACTGGCACGATTCCGCCAGCCGCAGCAGCGTTGAGATGAAGGACGAGCATTCCCGTCCGGCGATGGCAGGGGAGATGCCCGAGCTTTCCGGCGTGGATCGCGTGTTTGTCGGGTTTCCGATCTGGTGGTATCAGGCGCCCCGCATTATCCAGACGTTCCTGGAAAGCGCGGACTTTTCCGGAAAGACGGTGATCCCGTTCTGCACCTCCGGCGGCAGCGGACTGGGAAAAACCGTGGAAATCCTGCGGGCCTCCTGTTCGCCGCAAACGAAATGGCAGCAGGGAAAAAGATTTTCGAGCCATGCGGGAAGTGCTGAAATTAAAGCTTGGCTTGACAGCCTGAATTAAGATGATGCTGGCGAAAGACGGAGCCTTCCTCCGCCGCTTTGCAGTCAGTCCTTGCAGATGCTTCGGAACAAGGGCGGGAGAAATTCCCGCCCTTGTGTTTTATCCGCTGAGGACGTATAATAGTTACAAAAGATCCGGTATCATTCATGTCCTGCGGCCCGTTATGACGCTCGGGAAGCACCTGAAAATCAGGGAGAGACTTCTGCGTGCTGTGCGGCAGCCCGGCGGCCGGATGTGCAGGGCGGGATCGTCCTGCTGAATGGAAGGAGAAATTTTATGAAAAGAAGGATCGCAGGTCTTTTGTTATGCCTGGCAATGGCTGCCGGGGCATTTTCCGGTACGGCGGCTGCGTCACAGGATTGGAGCGTCAGCAGTGCGACATGGCAGGACCCCAATAATGTGGTTCTGATGTGGCAGGCGCAGGAAGGATATACCTATCAGGTTTACCGTTCCGATTCGCCGGACGGTACATATACGATGATCGGCACGTCTGCTTCCGGCTCCTATCGCGACGGGGAGGCGGAATGGACAAGCGCCGACGGTGCGCAGTCTGTTTCCAAAGACGGTATATCGACAGCGTGGCCCCAGAATATTTACTACAAGGTGCAGGCGGTTGCTCCAAACGGCGCGCTGGGGGCGCTCTCTCAGCCTATCCGCGCGGGGACGAATCCGCAGAAGCTCAGCAAGGTGACGGTACTGATGTACCATAATTTTATTTCGGCGCAGGATATTGCCAACGGCGTAGAATTTGAGGAATATTCGCTTGACCCGGCTGATTTCCGCGCAGATCTCCAATATTTTCGCGATAACGGTTATACCACGATTACCTCGGCGGATCTGCTTGATTATATCAACGGAGAAAAGCCCCTGCCGGCCAAGGCGCTGATACTTTCGATCGACGACGGCACGCTGGGTGTGTATACCAACGCGTGGCCGCTGCTGAAAGAATACCGCATGAAAGCGGATTTCAACCTGATCGGCGAATGGATCGACGAGTCATGGGATCTTGTCCACGACGGCGGGACCCGTCTGGGGCTGAGCGCTCCCTACTGTGAGTGGAACGAGCTGATCGAAATGAGCAGCAGCGGCGAAATCAATCTCTGTTCCCATACCTATGGGCTTCACCGGTATAACCGCGACGGCCGTATCGGCTCCTCCATCATGGAGGGGGAACCGCTTGAGGACTTTATTCAGGTGGTCAAGGATGATTACGATCTGAGCGTGAGCTGCATCGGCGGCTGGACAGGCACGCCGCCCACAACGATGGCGTACCCGTATTCCCGGCGCAGCACGGAAAGCGATGCGGCGATTCTGGAAAACACCGGCTATGAGATCCTCATGGGCGGGGAGGGCGCGCGCGGTACTGCGTCGAACTACTTCGTAGATGGGGCGTCCCCGGAAAGCCAGATGCGGATCATGAGCCGCCCGTGCCGGATGGACGGCCATCCCGCGAAGGAATATCTGGAAGCCGTCGACCGGGAGGATCAGTCCAACGGCGTCAACACGGCAGAAAATACGATGGACATGACTCCGGCGGAAAGCGCGGAAATTGCTCTCTGGTACAGCCCCTATGCCGACGTCCCCGGGGATGCGTCCTATGCAGGCGCGGTGTACTATACCTATGTCAATTCCCTGATGGACGGCACGTCGCTGATGCAATTCTCTCCGGACGCGGCGGCGACCCGTGCAGCGGCGTCGGAGGCGCTGTATGCTCTGGCGGGAAAGCCGGCGGTATCCGGAACCCTGCCCGGCGACGTCCCCTCGAATGCGTCCTATGCGCAGGCGGCCCGCTGGATGGCGGAAAACCGTATTCTGCCCGGTCTGGAGAGCGGAGGGGCGCTCCTGCCGGCACAGGCTGTGACCTGTGAGGATATGGCGTCGGCGCTGTACAGGCTCGCACAGCTTACCGGGCGCGATACCTCCGCCAGAAGCCAATCCACCTTTGCGGACAGTTCCTCCATTTCTCCTGCCGCGTCGGAGGCGGTTCTGTGGGCGGCTGCGGAGGGAATCCTCTCTCCGGACGCTCAGGGGAACATCAATCCCCAGGCTCCGCTGACACGCGCTCAGCTTGCTGTTATCCTCCAGGCCTACTGAACGCACGTGGAAACCCGCGGCTGAGACGAAACATTTTTCCTGTTTTGAAACAGGATATAAAAAGGATCGCACCATTTTTTCGGCGCGATCCTTTTTGCTGTTATTGCATGGACAAAATCAGATAGGATCTGAATAATCCCCCGGCCTGAATTTACCTGAAAACCGTCGTCCGCTGAACCCGTCACCTCTACAGCACGAAGGTATTGCGGCGGATTCGAGCTTCGTATCTGCCGTTTTTCATCGAGTTTTTCAGCACGTTTGACTTTTTCGGATGCACTCTACAGATACATCTCATCCTGATGGCGCTTAAAGAGATTGCCGACAAAGCATCCGGCAAGGGCGGCAATGAGATCGATCAGGCAGAAGGAGAAGAGATCCACTACAATTCCGCCGAACCGCACAGAGGTCGCGACCAAAAACCAGAACAGCGGCAACAGCAGAAAAAGCCAGGAGAATCCCCGCCGGAGCCCAAACAGGAAACCGCAGACCGCCGTGAAGGTGGGATACATCGTCATCAATACATAGCCGAGGAGCACCGCGGCCCGCTCTGTATCGGATAAATCGAGCGTTGGAAATAAAAGAATTAAATATCCAACGGCAAACGCCAAATGGAATCCAAAATTTTTTCGCAAAGCTTTTTCCAGAGTTTCCAGGGAAGGCAACAGGACCACCTCTTTCATCTGTACCACAATCTGCAATGACCGTAAGTACTGGCCAAAGCTGCATATCATCTGCTTTCAGCAGGTATAGTATCATGGTATCACATCCGGAAAAGATAGTAAAGACCTGGCGCGCAGGAGTTTGAGAAAATGGGACGAATTAAGAAAAAAGATCCCCCTGCGGCGCATGGCAGGAAAACGCCGCAGGGTAATTTTTCAGAAAAATCAGCGGAAGTTTTTCCCGAAGCCGTAGGAATCCTCCGGTTCCGGAACGGAGTAGATATCGGCATAAGAATCCGCATCGCCGTCACTGGCGGGCGGAGTCGGGATCAATCCCGTACATTCGGTAGAGGATACAACGTCGTCGAGCTCCCAGCCATCCTCATAAAAGGGAAAACTGTTTTTGTCCTTTTTCATTATGGAAAATCCTCCTTGTTCAAAGTATGCCCCGGAGCGTTTTTGGGGAAACTGCTGTTATTTTTTCTGAAAGGAGCAGAATTTATGCAAAGCCTATCCTAATAGGAACAGGAAGGTTGTTTTCCCAGGGGAATTATGGTAGAATATCGGCAGAATGTTAAAAACGCGGGCATATCAGCTTAATCGCGCACCCTTGCTGGGCGACCGGAGGGAGCGGGCGCGATCTGCCGACCGCAGGTCCGCGGGCAAGATGAAACTTTTCACTATTCACTATTCACTATTCACTTTTCACTTACCATCTGCGTGCAGGCTCAGCCTGCCAGATTTGATTGACGGAGGGATAGCTATGCAGGCATTGGAGGAGCGCATTCTGCGCGACGGCGTGCTTAAAAGCGGAGGAATTCTTAAGGTGGACAGCTTTTTGAACCACCAGATGGATATTGATTTTATCAATGAAATCGGCAGGGAATTTTACCGGCTGTTTGGTCATGAAAAAATTACAAAGATATTGACAATCGAAGCCTCCGGAATTGGAATTGCGTGTATCACGGCGCAGTATTTCCATGTTCCGGTGGTATTTGCCAAAAAGGCGCAGTCCAAAAATCTGGACGGCGAGGTCTACACCTCGCAGGTACATTCCTATACGCACGGCAAGGATTATATCATCAGGGTGAGCAAAAAGTTCCTGACATCCGAGGACAAAGTCCTGCTGATCGATGATTTCCTTGCAAACGGCAAGGCGATTCTGGGACTGCTTGATATCGTAAAGCAGGCAGGCGCGCAGGTTGCCGGAGCCGGGATCTGCATCGAAAAGGGCTTCCAGGACGGCGGCCGCCAGCTTCGGGAGCAGGGTCTGCACGTGGAATCGCTGGCGATTGTGGATCTGGATGAAAACGGGGAGATCCGTTTCCGGAGCCAGTCATGAGCGCAGATATGGTAAAGCCGGGAAAATACCGGCATTTCAAGGGCGGCGAATATGAGGTGCTGTTCACAGCCCGGCACAGCGAGACGCTGGAGGAAATGGTGGTATACCGCGCGCTGTACGGGGACGGCGGCGTCTGGGTGCGCCCGCTGTCCATGTGGACGCAGCAGGTGGAACGCGACGGGATTACCCAGCCGCGGTTCACCTGGCTGGGGGATGCCTGATGGAATACAGGCTGGTGAGATCCAGACGGCGCACCATCGCGGTGATAATACGCTCGGATGGGAGCGTCGAGGTGCGTGCGCCGATGCGGGCCTCCCAAAAATCGATTGACCGCTTCCTGCACGAAAAGGAGTCATGGATTCAGGAAAAATCGGCGCTGATGCGCAGCAGGGCTCAGGAGCGCGCGCAGTTTTCACTGGCGCCGGGCGAAAGCATTTCCTTTCTGGGAAAGGAATACCGCATTGAGACGGGAGGTTCCGCCGCAATTTCGGACGGGAAAATTGTGCTTCGTCCGGGCGGGGAAAGCGATCTCCGCCGGCAGATCGAAGCGATATTCCGTCGGGAGGCCGCCGGATATCTTCCGGCGCGCGTACAGATTTTCGCGGACAGGATGGGCGAATCGCCGGACAAAATCAAAATTACAGGCGCAAGGACACGGTGGGGATCCTGTTCCTCAAGGCGGGTGATCTGTTTTTCCTGGCGGCTGATGATGGCCCCGCCGGAGGCTGTGGATTACGTCGTTGTGCATGAGCTGGCGCATTTGCGGCATATGGATCACTCAGCGTCGTTCTGGCAGGAGGTCGCACAGGTGCTCCCGGATTATGAGATCCGGAGGGAAATGCTCAAGGCTGTGCAAAAGCGGTTGTGGAAGGAAGGCTGGCAGGGCTGAATTCCGGCGTTTCCGCAAATGCGGTCCGTGTCGCAGAGAGCATAAAAAAACCGGCCGTCTCCCGAAAGAAACAGCCGGTGCAGGGAAAGGTTTGGAATCCCTGTCGTTTGTCAGATTTCGTAGTCGATGCAGGCGCGTCCCGCCACAATGGAATGGACAATCTTTTTGATCGCCAGGTGGCCCGGATGCTTCTGATAAGCGGCCTCCGCCTCACGGGTAGTAAACGTGCAGTCCAGAGCGAGATCAAACTCGCCGCCGTTGTAATTTACCCCAACCTCGATGGCTTCCAGGCCGTCCACAACGCCCAGCAGGGCCTTGAATTTCCCACGGAGCAGCTCTGCGTGCTCCTGTGCATGACTTTTTTCTGCGTCGGAAAGCGTCCAGAAAACGATATGCTTGACCATAATTTTTTACTCCCCCATCCCAAAAGTAAGTGAAGAACGAAAAGTGAATAGTGAATAGTTTCCCCCTGATCGCCCAGTCAAACGAGCGGTCGGGCTGAAATGCCCGCACAGGGAATTTTCTGTTGGTATTATACCCCAGTAAAATATATTCTGTCAACAGGTGATCCCATAAGATTTAGCGAGGTGAAAGCGGCGGCTTGGGCCTATGAGCCGGGCCGTCTCCGTACAGGGATGTCTGTGGAGACAGCCGGCGGGAATCTGTAAAGGGAAAATAAGAGAGAGGAGGAACTCAATGATTTCAGAGAAGATTGCAAGAATCAACGAGCTTGCCCGGAAAGCGAAAGCGGAAGGGCTTTCGGAGCAGGAGAAAGCCGAGCAGAAAAGGCTGAGGGAGGAATACGTCGCCGAATACCGCCAAAGCCTGATCTCCCAGCTTGAAAATACTTATATTGTAGATCAGGACGGCAATAAAAGAAAACTGCACCGCAGGACAAAGCCCTGACCAGGCTGAGCCAGCTGTTTTTTAGCCTGCCGTTTTGCAGACATCCACCCATTTTTCCGCGCGGGAAAGCTCAAACAAATCGGAGCAGGAAAGCTCAATCGCGGAATTGCTGCTTCCGCAGGCGGGGAATACCGTCTCGAACCGCTGGAGGGAGACATCCAAAAATACGCGCGCGCCTTCCGGATTCGCAAACGGACAGACGCCGCCGATTGCATGGCCGGTGAGAGATTCCACCTCGTCGGCAGTAAGCATTTTCGCTTTTTGAGAGAATTCTGCTTTGAATTTGGAGTTATCGATTTTTGTATCCCCGGCGGTAACAATGAGAAGGCATCCGCCCTCTGCATTTTTCAGGGAGATTGTTTTTGCGATGCGCGCAGGTTCCGTATGAAGCGCCTGCGCAGCCAGTTCCACTGTCGCGCTTGAAACAGGAAATTCCTGAATATCCGCGTCGCGGCCAAAGGGTTTTAAGTATTCCCTTACCTTTTCGATTGCCATGAAAAAACCTCTTTTCTCAAAAACATAAGGCTCCGGACAGAACCCGCAGCGGCTTTTAGCCGCCGTGAAACAGGGTCCGGCAGGCTTTTTGTCGTCTGCCGTTTCTTCCTTATTCCGTGTGGAAATAAAGCGGAGCGCCCGGCAAATCATTATAGCACGGTTTTCCACAGATGAAAAGTGTTTTCCTTCGGAAAGGGACGGCCGGCGTCTGTAAAAGCCGCCTGGATATGTGAAACATCCTGTCTTTTTCGGAAAAATTTGCAATCAGGGATAAAAGAGGGTATAATGATTGTAAGTGGTACGCGGACAGTGATTGTGCCCGGAGGCCGGATTTCTCGTCCGGAGCGGGCTGGGTTTTGCTTGAGGAGGAAAGGCGGTTTGGAAGAAACACAGGGGATAGACTGCCAGCGGCTTTTGGAACTCACAGCCGATTTGGGGTATCTGCTTTTGGAGAACGGCGCGGAGATCTACCGGGTCGAGGAATCTATGGAGCGGATCTTCGCCGTGTACGGCGTGACAGGGGATGTGTTTGCGATCCCGACGTGCATCGTCGCGACGGTACTGGATGCACAGGGCAAGCCGGTGACAGTAACGCGCAGGATACGCACACGGATCAATAATTTCGATAAGGTCATGCGCCTGAATTCACTCAGCCGGAAAATCTGCGCCGAGAAGCCGGGACTCGAGTCCTACGAGGATCAGCTGAATCAGGTCAAAAACGCTCCCGTCTATCCGGCGTGGGTATCCGTCCCGGCGGTAGCGGGGATCTCCCTCGCATTCACGCTGTTTTTCGGCGGTACGCTGCGCGACGGGATCTGTTCCGGCGTGCTGGGGATCGTGCTCCAGCTCATTGTGCTGGGCATGGGCAGACTGAAAAGCAACCAGTTTTTTACGGATATTGTCGCGAGCGGCATCTGTGCCGGGCTGACGATGCTGGCGGTTGAAATGGGGCTCGGCGACAACGCGGATATGATTATCATCGGGCTGTTTATGAACCTCGTTCCCGGGATCGCAATGACGAACGCCGTGCGTGATATCATTGCGGGGGATCTCGTGGCCGGTTCCGCAAAGGTGACGGAAGCTCTTATGATCGGAATTGCGCTGGCGCTTGGAGCGGGCATCGCGATTTCCTGTTCGCGCTATCTGGGAGGGCTGTAGGATGGAATTTCTGCGTCAGATTCTCCCGTGCTTTTACGCGTTTGCGGCGTGCCTGCCTTACTGCATCCTGTGCAATATCCGCGGCCGCACGGCGCTTTATGCGTCGCTGGGCGGTGCGGCAGGATGGATTGTCTATCTGCTGTTCGGGTTTGCGGGCAACGATATTTTTCAGTATTTTGCGGCGGCAATCGCGATCACGGCGTATTCGGAGATATTCGCGCGCGTCCAGAAAACGCCCGCGACGGTCTATTTGATTGTGTCGCTTCTTCCGCTTGTCCCGGGCGGCGGGATCTATTATACGATGGAATACTGCATCAGCGGCGACACGCAGAATTTTTTGCAGACGGGCCTGCATACGATGGCCATTACCGGTGTGCTGGCGCTGGGGATCCTTCTGGTATCCTCCGCGATGAACGTTATCAAAATGATCCGGGACGGCTGTCATCTAGGAAAAGGGTAATATATCCGGCAAATATTTTTGAAAGAGGTGTCTTTTTATGTTGGAGGAATTGAAAAAACAGGTATGTGAAGCGAATTTGCAGCTCCCGGAGCACGGCCTTGTCGTATTCACCTGGGGCAACGTTTCCGGAATCGACAGGGAAAAGGGATTGTTTGTGATTAAGCCGTCCGGTGTGGAGTACAGCAAATTGAGACCGGAGGACATGGTGGTAATGGATCTGGACGGAAACCGCGTGGAAGGGGATCTGAACCCGTCCTCCGATACGCCGACCCATCTGGAACTGTACCGTCATTTCCCGAATATCGGGGGCGTCGTGCATACCCATTCGCGCTGGGCGACGATCTGGGCGCAGGCGGGGCGCGGGATCCCGGCCTATGGCACAACGCACGGCGACTATTTTTACGGGACAATTCCCTGTACGCGCGCCATGACGCCGGAAGAAATCGGCGGGGAATATGAGAAAGAGACGGGAACGGTCATCATTGAGACCTTCCGGGATAAAAATCCGGATGAAATCCCGGCTGTGCTGGTGAAATCGCACGGCCCGTTCAGCTGGGGAAAGGACTGCTTTGAGGCGGTCCACAATGCGGTGGTTCTGGAAGAGCTCGCCATGATGGCGTGGCATACGGAGGCGATTGCTCCGCAGCAGTCCCCGGCCATGCAGCAGGAGCTTCTGGACAAGCATTTCCTGCGCAAGCACGGCGCAAACGCCTATTACGGCCAGCGGTAAAAGAAAACTTCTGTCTGTCATTTGGGGGCGAGCCGTATGCGGCCCGTCCCTTTTACTCTTGAAGGGTTCCCCGGCTGCAGGAGGAGCCTTTTGTGAGCGATCCCATTTTCGGATGTTACAAAAATAGAATTTGAGGCAATACGAAAAATCCGGAATGGGCTCCTGTGAATATACTGCCTTATGGCGGTTTTAAAATAGATTTTTGGAAAGCTGTTTCGGAAAAGGTGCGTGAGAGATGATACCGGGCAGCTTGCTTGAAAAAATAGGAATATGAGGCATATGAATGGAGAATTTTAAAAGAATTGCGCTTTTTATTGACGCTGATAACACCCAGTCGTCAAAGCTGGAATGTGTCATGCGGGAGGTATCCGCGCGGGGACATATTGCGGTGAAGCGGGCGTACGGAAATTGGAGAAAGGATTATCTGAAAAACTGGGTGGCTGAATTAAAGCGGTTCGCAATCAAAGCGGAACAGCAATTTGACTGCGCGTCGGGAAAAAACGCTACGGACATCGCATTGACCGTCGACGCGATGAACCTGCTGCACCGTAATCTTTACGACGCGTTTGTGATTGTATCCAGCGACAGCGATTTTACCCCGCTGGTGATAAATCTGCACGAAGCTGGTGCGTATGTGATCGGGATCGGAAAATCGGATACGCCGGAATCATTCCAGAAAAGCTGCGACGAATTTCTCTTTCTGGAAAAAATTTCCGGTGTGGAGGAGCCTTCGGCTGAGACAGCAGATGCGCAGGGCGATTTTATGGTAAAAGAGATTTTGCAGAAGGGCAAGGAGCTTGCCGCCATTGAAAATACCATCAGAAGCATGACGCTGGACAGCAGGCCGCCGGAAACGGCTCGGGAAGCCCGAAAAACGCCGGATATCGATAACATACACAGCTTGCTGGAGGACGCCTTTGAGAAATACCGGGGCAGGGACGGCTATGCCGGCGTAAGTCTGGCGGGACAGATGATAAAGACGATCGATCCGGACTTCGACCCCAAAGACTTCGGATATCCTACTCTTTCTAAATTGCTGAAAGCCTTTCCAAAGCGGTATGAATTGAAATGGCGGCACAGAGGGAGATCAATTATTGTCTTTTACCGGTGCAGGGAAGAAGAATGAGCATCGCAGATCGCGGAACCCATCGAAGAGGCTCAAAGCGGCAATCTGCGTACTGAAAAAGGGCAGGGAAAAACTCCCTGCCCTTTTTTGTACATCGGGATTGGATTGAAAAGTGTTATCAGCGATTTCCGTTTTGCTGACTTGCGCCATCGGAAACCCGCAGCATAATTTTGGTGATGTACTCGTTTTCGTCCCGCGAGGTGATATAGTCGTTGATACAGAATTCGTAGGAATCCGAAAGTATTTCCAGATTGTGATTATCGCAGTATTCCAGCACGCGGCGGTAGGATCGCCCGATGGAAAGGTAGTCCCCGACATGGTAGACACAAGCATACGTGCCGGAGGGGAGACAGAGGATATTTTCGTCCTGATCTGTCTGCTCGATGGGCAGAAAGGCGTGGGATGCCTCAGTGCATCTGCCCTCCCGGATGCGTTCGAGCGGCACGATAACGCCGCATTCAAAAAAGACGGGAAGATTCTGCCGGAACGCCGCGGAAAAGCAGCCCTTTGTCGCAATGCTGATTTCGCGCATCGTGTATGGCGGATCCACCGGACGGATGAGAATATATTGTTCTTTTGCCTGCTCCAGCTGTACGGGGACTTCCCCGGTGCGGTAGACGCTGGCATTTTCCATCTGGGTGCAGCGGTGCAGCAGGCGGCTGCGGATCAGGCGCAGCTCGTCCATGCGCCGGTCGATGACGGAGATCTGACGGCGCAGCGCAGTAAGGCTGCTGTCGATGGTATAGTCCTGCATATGCTCCCGAATCTCCGCAAGCGAAAAGCCGATCTTTTTCATGATCAGGATGGTGTCAAGATAATCGATCTGCTTGGCGCTGTAATAGCGGTAGCCGTTGTCCGGATCGACATATGCGGGACGGAACAGCCCGATTTTATCGTAAAAAATCAGAGTCTGTTTGGAAATATTCTGGTATTTTGACAGCTCGCCAATAGAAAAAAGATCCTCCAAATAAAAATCCCCCTTGACAATATAGTAACTATATGGTTTATGATACCTCATAGACGGATAAAGTTCAAGGAGGTTTCCATTTTGAAACAGAATTTTGCATCAAAGCTGATGCACAGGGCGCTGGACGGTATTACCGCCAGTTCCATTTTGTATATTATGATAGGGGCCGCGGTGTGCACGTTTGGGATCCACAACATCCACCAGCGCACTGGAATCACAGAAGGCGGCGTCATCGGCCTGATGCTGCTGGTTGAGCGGTGGCTTGGAATTTCACCCGCCTATATCACGCCGGTGCTGGATCTTGCCTGCTATCTGCTGGCGTTCAAATTTCTGGGCGGACGGTTTATTCGGCTTTCCATAATCTCCACAACGGGGATGTCCCTGTTCTACAAGCTGTGGGAGCAGTTCCCGCCGATGCTTCCGGATCTGTCGGACCATCCGCTGATTGCAGCTGTGGGCGGAGGGATGTTTGTCGGTATCGGCGTCGGGATGATAGTCCGTCAGGGCGGATCGAGCGGCGGCGATGACGCGCTTGCGCTCACGATTTCACATCTGACACACTGGCGGCTGTCGGTGGCCTATCTGTTTACGGATCTCGTGGTGCTGGGCCTTTCGCTGACATATATTCCCGTGGCGCGCATCCTTTTCTCTGTTGTAACAGTGACGCTCTCCTCGTTCCTGATTGACCGGATTAAGGATTATAAGTTTCCCTCCCGTTTTTCGTCCGCGGCAGGCTAAGCTGCACCCAGATCGCGCCCGCTCCCTCCGGTCGCCCGGCTGGACGCTCGAGTGGGCTTTGGTGCCCGCGCACCTGCGGTGGGCAGAACGCGCAGGCGTCGTACCTCCGCCCGGTTTGGTAGTACGATCAAGCTGATATGCCCGCGTTGCAGCCCTTCTGTTGACATTATACCACATCTGCGGTGGGCAGAACGCGCAGGCGTCGTACCTCCGCTTGGCTTCGCGGTATGATTGAGCAGAGATACCCGCGTTTGTGATACTCTGCGAATAGTATATACCATGATCCCTGACTGGCCTTCCACCGCGACACAATACCGATGCAAAACGGCATTTCAGCGACCGTAGGGAGCGATCCGCGGTTTATGTCCAGGTTTAACCTGGCGCGGTTTATGTTCAGGTTTAACCTGGCGCGGTTTATGTCCAGATTTAATCTGGTGCGGTTTACGTGCAGGCTTAGTCTGCCTTGGCGGTGAAGAAGAGGCGGGGAAAGCGGAGAATGATATCGCCGTTTTTCTGTACCGGATAGGCTTTCACAAGCTCGTCCAGCAGCTCCTGCTCAAGGACGGCACGTTCCTTGTCAGACGGGAGTGCATCAAGATAGGGGCGCAGACCGGTTCCGCGGAACCACTCAATAATATCGTAGTGGGATTTCATAGTGTGGAAATAGGTGATCTGCCAGATGTCGAAATCGTCGGTCAGATCCGCAAGAATATCATAATATTCCCCCGGGGCCAGCGAATAAGGAGAACGCGGATTTGGAAAATAAGCTTTCCATTCCGGTGATGCCGCAAGGCTCCGGATCGCTCTGTGAACCGGTTCCTGTTGGTTGATGGGAAGCTGCACTGCCATCACGCCGCCGGGAGCAAGGAGTGCGAACATATTATGCAGGAGCGGCTCATGATCCGGGATCCATTGGATACACGCATTAGAAAAGACAATATCGTAGTTGCCGGGCAGACCGGAAAGTTCCGAGGAAGCGTCGCAGAGCTGAAAAGAAAACTCGGGATATTTTTCCCGGGCAGTTTCAATCATGCTCGGGGAACTGTCGATCCCGAGGACTTTGCAGCCGGGGAAGCGGTTTGCGAGGGCCTTGGTGCTGTTTCCGGGGCCGCAGCCGATATCAATCAGACGGCGCGGATTTTCAACCGTAATACGGTTCGCCAGATCGATAGAGGGCTGGGTGCGCTGTTTTTCAAACTTCAGATATTGTTTAGAATTCCAATCTGACATAAAAATACCTCCTGATTGCAGCGGGAAGCAGGCTTAGCCTGGCCCGCGGCATTTTTGTCCGTGGGGGATTTTCGATCGGGAGTCTTGGCACATTTTTCCGGCATCGCCATAAAATGGTGGTACAGAGAAATATGGGTTTTACCCGTTAGGAGGAAATAATATGCCTGATTCTGTATACTCGCCCGATCAGGATGCGCGCGGCGCCGACTGCTTCAAAGAGGCCGTCTGCATCGACGCTATGAGAATTTATGATTCTTGCAGCGATAAGGACTGCCTGGAGGATCTGCGGGTTTATTTCACCCCTGCCAAACAGGCTGTCATTGATGATGCCGCGAACGTCCGCATGAAAAACGTCGAGGTTATCACAGTCTATCTGGATTTGGAGCCGATTCCTTTCAATAAAGGGTTCTATTCCGTCGATATGACCTTCTTCTTCGACGTATGCCTCGATGTATTCTGTACGCCGGCAGCAGGCCCTGTCACCGTCAACGGAATATCCATATTCAACAAAAAGGTGATCCTTTACGGCAGCGAAGGCAATGTCAAGATGTTCAGCTCGGACTACAAGCTGGATGATCTCGATGAGCAGTCCGCCGTAAGCAAGGTTCTGCCGAAGGCTACCGTACAGGTTGCGGAACCGATCGGTCTCTCCGCCCGCCTGTGCGACTGTCCTTGCCATCCTGACGTCTGCTGCAGGATCCCCGAATGTATCTGCCGCCGGTACGGTGGTGAGTTCGACACCTGCGCAAAATCTCGCGTTGTATATGCCACCATCGGCCTGTTCACCATCGTGCAGATTGTACGCAATGTCCAGATGCTGATTCCTGCATACGACTTCTGCATCCCGGAAAAAGAATGCGTCACAACCTCCGACAACCCTTGCGAGCTGTTCCAGCGGATCGAATTCCCAACCGATGAATTCTTCCCGCCGAAAGCGGCAGATCCCAGCTGTGGATGCGGCTGTGACGATCACGGCAGGAGATAATCCAGTTCTAAAAAATTGATTTTGCGGGACCGCTTTGGAAAATCCGAAGCGGTCCCGCGCCTGCAGTGAGCAGCAGGCTGAGCCCGCCGTAATTCGCGCCGTGCGCAGGGCGGCCTAAGCTTTGATGTAATTCGCGCCGCGCATTGTGACCTCTGAGGGAATTATTGTAATTTCCATGACACTACAGGCGGGAATAGAGAATTCAAAGCCGTTCTCCGCAGATGTGATGCCGGAGAAATCGCGGATAGATACCGTATGGGGGCATTCAAAGGTATTATGATCGTGAATCCCGCCGGAGAGAATACGCGCGGAAATTTTCTCCGGATGCAGGCCAGGCAGTTCACAGGAGACATCGGCGGCACTGTCCGCAGAAAGGTTGGCGATTGTGATGTGCAGCACGCCGCTATCGTCTACGGAAGCGGATTCGTGAAGCTGCGGAACGCCGTCTGCAGCGGTGCCGGACTCGATCCAGCTTTCTACAAGATGTGCATCCTGATGGGCCTTGTAGAGATCGAAAACAGACCAGGTGGGCGTTTTAATCATGTCAGCGCCTTCGGTGAGAATCACAGACTGGAGCACATTAACCATCTGGGCAATATTCGCCATACGTACACGGTCGCTGTGTTTATTAAAGATATTGAGGTTGACCGCAGCGACAAGAGCATCGCGCATGGTATTCTGCTGGTAGAGGAACCCGGGATTTGTCCCCGGCTCCACATCGAACCATGTGCCCCACTCGTCGACGATCAATCCGACACGGTGTTCCGGGTCGTGGCGATTCATAATTTCCGTATGGTTCTGAATCAGTTCGTCCATAAAAAGCGTCTTTTTCAGGGTGAGGTAATATTCGTCCTCCGAGAAGTCCGTGGCGCTTCCTTTGTGGCTCCATGGTCCGGGTACGGTGTAATAATGCAGGGAAAGACCGTCCATATATTTTCCGGCGATTTCCATCACGGTATCGGTCCATTTATAGTCATCATTGCTCGGGCCGCAGGCGATTTTGAAAACACGGTTATCACCATAATTGCGCACATAGGTCTGGAATTGACGATACAGATCGGCATAATAGGAGGGACGCATATTGCCGCCGCAGCCCCAGTTTTCGTTGCCGATTCCGAAATATTTGATTTTCCACGGTTCCTCGCGGCCGTTGGCACTGCGAAGATCTGCCATGGGAGAAACGCCGTCAAAGGTCATATACTCTACCCATTCGCTCATTTCCTGCACAGTGCCGCTGCCGACGTTGCCGTTGATGTAAGGTTCACATCCGATCTGGCGGCAAAGTTCCAGAAATTCATGCGTCCCGAAGGAATTATCTTCCACCACGCCGCCCCAGTGCGTATTGACCATCTTTTTTCGGGATTCAGCAGGACCGATGCCGTCTTTCCAGTGATACTCGTCGGCGAAGCAGCCGCCCGGCCAGCGCAGCACAGGCACGCGGATTTCTTTCAGTGCTTCGACAACATCAGTGCGCAGTCCATTCACATTCGGGATTTCCGAATTCTTTCCGACAAATAATCCGCCGTAGATACAGCGTCCAAGATGCTCCGAAAAATGGCCTTGAAGTTCCTTATGGATTTTGCTTTTTTTTCGATTTGCATCCACTACAAAACGATTCGCCATACAAAGTTCCTCCTAGTTAATACAGTGCCTTTTACACTGTGTATTTCTTACTGTGTTTCATTTTACCCCGGAGCAATCTGTTTTTAATTCTTTAATACAAAAATAAATGCTTTGAAAGAAATTTTATTTTTCATAAATTCCGAAATTCACCTATCTTTGAAATATGGCATACTATGGCATCGGGGCAAGGAACCTGAAAGGGGACAGGGACTGCCCCGCTGGACGGGGACATTTCGGAAAGGCTTCAACCTCTGCGGCAGTCCCCGTTTTCCATGGAAAAGGGGGTATCTTTTTGAATATTTATCACGGTTCGAATTTTCCAAAGCACGACAGCTGCTGTACTTGTAAACCCAGCTGTTGCTGCTGTCCTGTTCCTGGCCCCACTGGTGCCACCGGTCCAACAGGAGCTACCGGAGCAACAGGTGCGACAGGTATGAGGGGGCCTACGGGACCGATGGGTTTCCGTGGCCCCACCGGGACGACGGGTCCGCAGGGTGATCCCGGAGCAACGGGCGCGACGGGAGTAACCGGGCCTACAGGCCCTCAGGGACCTACTGGTCCGCAGGGTGCGACAGGACCCGCTGGCGGTCCTACCGGTCCGACGGGTCCCACAGGTGTCACTGGTCCGACAGGAGCAACTGGTCCGCAGGGGATCACTGGCCCGACGGGACCCACAGGTGTCACAGGCCCGACGGGAGCAACCGGCCCACAAGGGATCACTGGCCCGACGGGACCCACAGGTGTCACAGGTCCGACAGGGGCAACCGGTCCGCAAGGGATCACCGGTCCGACGGGACCCACAGGCGTCACTGGTCCGACAGGGGCAACTGGCCCGCAGGGGATCACCGGGCCGACGGGACCCACGGGTGTCACCGGTCCCACCGGAGTAACCGGCCCGCAGGGAATCACCGGTCCGACAGGTCCCACGGGTGTCACAGGTCCGACAGGGGCAACCGGTCCGCAAGGGATCACTGGCCCGACGGGTCCTACAGGCGTCACGGGACCGACAGGAGCAACTGGTCCAACTGGACCATCTGGGGAAGACGGGACAGCTGCAACCGTGAATGTTGGCAGTGTTACAACAGGAGATCCGGGAACAGAGGCGGCCGTTACAAATTCAGGTACGCCGCAAAACGCCATTCTGGATTTTGTAATCCCCAAAGGGAATACTGGAACCGGAACACCGGTACAGCTTTTGACAGCATATTCCACACCGTCCCAGTCGGGAACTTCCGGTACAGCTTTGATTTTTGACAGAAATTCCCTGCAATATGGAAATGCTGTTTCACATTCCAATAATTCTTCGACTTTTACAGTTAATTCTCCCGGTGTTTATTCAGTAAGCTTCCACAGCGGACTGACCTCCGTAACAGGCGGAACATTCCCGAAAACGATCGGTTTGACGCTGTCCCAGAACGGGACGTCGGTTCCGGGAGCCAATGTGCAGAAGAGCTTCAGCACGGCAGGAGAAACGGAAAGCGTATCATTTTCCACGCCGATACAGATAAGCTCTGTTCCTACTACTCTGCAAGTGATCAGCAGCGGCGGAAGTTTCCTGTATAGTGGCACAACGATGACTGTTTCCAGATTGGGCGATATTCCATCATAAGCAAAAATACTAAAAAGGATCTCTCCGAGCGGAGGGATCCTTTTTGACATATCAGAGGAGATTATAGTACCTGTCCCGGTCGATTCCGCACAGCAGCTTCAATCAGCTGTTTGCAGGAATCGCGCCGCAGAGGGGAGAGAAGCTTATGGTAGGGATAATAAATAAGCCATGACCAATATACCTCATAGCCGCCCAGATCAAATTCCTCCTCAGTAGGGAAATAACCCGTGCATCCGTTTGTATATCCCCCAAAATAGAACAGATCGTCCTGAGCGAGATGGCTGGCACGAAGGGCAAATTCACACATAATCTCATTGGGGACGCCGCACAGACAGCCATCTCCAAGCTGGAAATACTGGATTTCAATCTGACATTGCTGGAAGGTGATTCCCTGATGCAGCAAACGGCGGACTTCTGCAAGCCACGATGTCCCGTCGATTCCAGATTCGCGCCGGGCCTCCTCTGCAATCTCCAAAGCCCGTGTCTCAGAAGGGACATCCGCATAAAAAACAGTAGAAACCGAATCCATAAAAAGGGTATTTGTATCTGCCGGGCGCAGTTTTTCCCAAACAGGAGAAGCTGCATCCCAAATTTCATGTGCCATATCAGCACATGCTGATTCCGAACGCACAAACCGTGTGGGATCATCTGCGTCAGGAGGTGTCAGCTGGGACTGGAAATACTTGGGCGCTACATTCCCGGATGCGCCCTGTGTGAGCATCACCGGACAGCTAAAATTTCGGCTGAGTTCTTCCCGGGCAGCTCCGAAATAGTCAGAAGAAACCAATAGATTATCAGCCTTGAGAGTGTTAGCGTGGGCCGTCACACGCAGCAGGGCGAGGCGCGGTTCTCCGGAATAAGCATCAACGGCTTTCAGGATCCCAATGCGTCGATCCAGAGACTGCGCACCGGCCCGCCGGTTCACACCGATGTCGCCGAAAGCGTTGCCCCAGGCGATTTTCACAGGAGCGAGCGAGGACGCGGCCTGCCGCACGGCATCCTCCGCTTGTCCGCATAAAAAGCGGAAATATTCCGGTTCTGTACTGTCGTTCGGGGCGGAATGTGTGTGCGAGAAACAGAGCATGACCTGTCGTGCAGAAATACCGAGGATTCCGGCAATTTTATCGCGCAGAATATTGGCGTCTTCCAGACAGAAGCCGATATGATCGATTGCCAGCAGGCAGCACAGGAAATTGCCCAGCCGCCAGACAGCGGCCTGCAGGGCAAGCGGACTGTGTGTGCCGTGGGAGAGGTTATTGGGACGGTAAAAACCGACAAGCTCTGCCGGATATCTGGGTGTGATGTCGTTCTGCGCAACCCCAAGTAAAAGGGAAGAGGACAGATGTTTTTCTATATACATAATTTTACTCCTTCCAAGCAAGCTAAACCTGCACCTGCGGTGGGCAGACCGCGCAGGCGTCGTACCCTCCGCCCGGCTTGGCGGTCGATTAGCCTGAGATGCCCGCGTTTGTAGGGCTCTGCGGATATTATACCACACCTGCGGCGAGCAGAACGCGCCCGCTCCCTCCGGTCGCCCGGCCGGGTGCGCGATTAGGCTATAATGCCCGCGCTTATAGCTGGGCAGATATTACTACTATATCTACGACCAGCCTGCCACCGCGACAGAGTATTTGAAGTTACTGTAATTTCCGCGGAGGTCACGACGCGCGGCGCGAATTACGTGCAGGCTTAGCCTGCCTGCGGATATTATACCATATCCCCGACCAGCTTGCCACCGCGACAGAGTATTTTTGCTGTCGGAGTTTCAGCGACCGCAGGGAGCGATCCGCGGTTTACGTCAAGGCTTAGCCTTGCGCGACACAGTACCAAAGATAAGTGGCATTCCCGCGGAGGTACGACGTGCAGCGCGAATTGCTCACCGCAGGTGCGTCCAAGCTTAGCCTGAAAGTTTCTTCTAAATAGTTGCAATTATGAGACAAAGCTGGTAAAATAAAATAATAATGCCTATCGGATATGAGACTAATGCTGGAATTGAGATGATTGCACCATGATAAGAAGTATGACCGGCTACGGCCGGCAGGAGGATATCGCCGGCGGACGGGGGATCATTGTTGAAATTAAATCCGTCAACCATCGGTATTTTGAGTTGTCGTCGCGGATTACGCGCGGATACGGTTTTCTGGAAGAGAGGCTCAAGCCGTATTTGCAGGAGAGGATCTCCCGCGGCAAGGTGGATGTGTATGTATCTATTGAAACGCTGGAAGACACGGACGTCCAGGTTTTAGTGAACCATTCGCTTGCGGCAGGATATGTGAACGCACTGCGGGAGCTGGCGGAAAAATATAATCTGCCTGATGATGTAACGGCTTCGTCACTGGCGCGGTACAGCGACATCTTTACGATCCACAAAGCGCCGGAGGATGAGGATGCTGTGTGGGAGGCCGTGCGCCCCGCGGCAGAAAAGGCAGTGGACAGCCTTCTTGCCATGCGTGAGGCAGAGGGCGCGCGCATGAAGCAGGACGTCCTGAGCCGGGCGGAAAAGATCATAGAGCTTGTGGGGAAAATTGAGGAACGCTCGCCGCAGACCGTGGAGGAATACCGCAGCAAGCTTCAGCAGAGACTAGAGGAAATGCTGGCCGGGGCCGTGACGGACGAGCAGCGTATCCTGACGGAGACGGCTATTTTTGCCGACAAGGTAGCGGTCGCAGAGGAAACAGTCCGTCTGCGCAGCCATTTCGATCAGCTCCGCACCATGCTGGAATCGGAGGGACCGGTCGGCAGAAAGCTGGATTTCCTTGTGCAGGAGATGAACCGCGAGGCCAACACCATCGGCTCCAAAGCGGTTGACGCGCAGATTGCCTATCTGGTGGTCGACATCAAGGCCGAGATTGAAAAAATCCGCGAACAAATCCAAAACATCGAATAAGCAGGCTAAGCCTGCACGTAAACCGCGGATCGCTCCCTCCAGTCGCTGACCAGACTAAGTCTGGACGTAGAACGCGGATCGCTCCCTCCGGTCGCTGAAACTCCGACAGCAAAAATACTCTGTCGCGGTGGGTGGCTGGTCGGGGATATGGTATAATGTCCACAGAGTACCATAAACGCGGGCGTTTCAGCCCAATTAACCGCCCGGCCAAGCGGAGGTACAACGCCTGCGCGTTTTGCCCACCGCAGGTGTGGTATAATATCCGCAGAATGTTATAAACGCGGGCATAAAAGTTCAATCGCGCACTCAGCTGGGCGGAGGTACGACGCCTGCGCGATCTGCCCGCCGCAGGCGTGGAGGCGGAGCCTCCGCCGAATTTAGGAGGAAATAATAGAATGAAACTAATCAATATTGGTTTTGGCAATATGGTGTCCGCCAACCGGCTCGTAGCGATCGTCAGCCCGGAATCGGCGCCGATCAAGCGGATCATCCAGGACGCCAAGGAGCGCGGCGCTCTTATCGACGCCACCTATGGACGGCGTACCCGTGCGGTGATTATCACAGACAGCGATCATGTGATCCTCTCCGCTGTGCAGCCGGAAACGGTGGCCAACCGCCTGAACGACCGCGATGATGATATGGACGAGGAGGAGCTGGAGGAAGATGAGTAAAGGACTGCTTGTGGTGTTTTCCGGGCCGTCCGGCGCGGGAAAGGGGACGGTGCTGGGCCGTCTGCTGGCCGAAAGGCAGGATGTGAGGCTGTCTGTCTCCGCAACGACGCGTGCGCCGCGTCCGGGCGAGCAGGACGGCCGCGAATATTTCTTCCTGACGCGTGAGGAGTTCCTTGCGCGCATAGAACAGGGGAAAATGCTGGAATACGCAGAATACTGCGGCAATTTCTATGGCACGCCCGCCGATCCGATTGAGCGGTGGACCGCCGAGGGCGACGACGTGATTCTGGAAATTGAGGTGCAGGGAGGGGCGCAGGTCAAGAAAAAGCGTCCTGACTGCGTCAGTATTTTCATCGTGCCGCCGTCGCTCGAGGAGCAGGAAAAGCGCCTGCGCGGGCGCGGCACAGAGGACGAGGAGACCATCCGCAAGCGCGTGGCTGCTGCCCGCGGCGAAATTTCCCACGCCCCGTCCTACGATTACATAGTTGTCAACGACACCGTGGAACACGCGGTGGATCAGATAAACCAAATACTCGCTGCGGAAAAGCTCCGCTTTTCCAGATGCGGCGAAATTATAGAAGGAGTGCTGAACAATCATGCTGAAACCGTCTGCTGACCTGATTATCCCACCGGAGCAGAGCCGTTATTCCCTTGTGGTGGCTGTGGCCAAGAGGGCCCGCCAAATCGCGGGTGAAGCGGAAAGCCGCGGGGAGATCCTTGTGGAAAAGCCGGTGGATCTCGCTGTACAGGATTTTAAGCAGCATAAATGCCGCGTTATCGAACAGCCGGTAGAGAACGACGACGATCTCTACGAGGATACGCCGCCCGCGGATGTAGCCGCACTGGAGGGCCATGCCGGGGAATCTGAGATTCCGGAACAGGAAACGGCGGAGGCCCCCGCGCAGGAGGAAGAAACATCCGATGACAGCGGGGAGGAGAACGCCTGAGAATGGATACGGCAGTCCGCCCGTGCGGGCAGGATATGGATCCGTCCTCCTATACCAGAGCGCAGGTGGCTGTGGAAAACACAGTCTACCACTTCGACAAGCCCTTTGATTACCGGATCCCGGAGCAGCTGCGCGGAAAGCTTCTGCCAGGCTGCCGCGTAATCGTCCCGTTCGGCGCGGGGAACGCCCCGCGTCAGGGGATGGTGCTCGGCTGTCTGGCCGGGGAATGTCCCGACGGATTGAAGGAAATTTCCGTTTTGCTGGACGAGACTCCGCTGCTGAGCAGGGAGCTTGTCAGCATGGTGCTGTGGCTCCGCGACCGGTATTTCTGCACCCTGTTCGACGCGGTGAAGCTTCTGCTTCCCGCCGGGATCTCCCTGCGGCTGCGCGAGGGCTTCCGTCTGGCGAAGCCCCTTGCTGATCTGCCGGTGGAGGGCCTTTCCGAGCAGGAACAGCAGATCCTGCACACGCTCGCGCGCCGGAAAAAGGGCGCGGAGCGGGAGGAGCTCTGCCGTGCCGCGGGGCTGGATCCGCAGGACAGCACCCTGGACCGCCTGTGCGGGATCGGCGCCGTCGTGCGGGAACGCGACGCGGTGCGCCAAATCGGCGACGCCACCCTCCGGATGGTGCGGCTGTGTCCGGATTCCCTGCCGGAAAAGCCGACCGCCAAGCAGCGGGAGGTCATCCGCTTTTTGCAGGAGACGGGCGCGGCGTCGGTCAAGGAGCTGTGCTATTATGCCGGCGTCACCGCGTCTGTTGTCAACGGATTGGCCGCGCGGGGAGCCGTCGAATTTTACGAATATGAAGTGTACCGCAGCCCGTACAGCGAGGCCGCGGAGCCTGCCTCCCGGGAGGATATCTCCCTTTCGGCGGAGCAGCAGGCCGCGTTTGACCGCCTTTACCGCCAGTATGAGCAGGGCAAGGGCGGTGTTTCTCTTTTATACGGCGTCACGGGCAGCGGCAAGACCTCCGTGTTTCTCCGGCTGATCGACGAGGTATACCCGTCCGGACGCGGGATCATCGTGATGGTCCCGGAGATCTCGCTCACGCCGCAGACGGTTTCCGTCTTTCAGAAGCGGTACGGGAACCGCGTCGCCGTGTTCCACAGCGGCCTGTCGCTCGCGGAGCGGCTCGACGAGTGGAAGCGCGTGCGCCGCCGCGAGGCGTCCATTGTGGTCGGCACGAGATCGGCGGTGTTCGCCCCGTTCGATGATGTGGGCCTCATCGTTATGGACGAGGAACAGGAGTACACCTACAAATCCGAATCCTCCCCGCGCTACCATGCGAGGGAGGCCGCAAAATTCCGCTGTGCCTGGCACAAGGCGCTGCTGGTGCTCTGCTCGGCGACGCCCTCGGTGGAAAGCTTCTATTTCGCGCAGTCCGGGCGCTACTCTTTCCAAAAGCTGCCGCAGCGGTACGGGACGGCGGAGCTTCCGCCCGTTGAAATCGTCGATATGAACGACGAGCTGGAGGCGGGCAACAATACGGTGCTCAGCGCCCGGCTGACGGCTGCACTGGAGGAAAACCGGCAGTCGGGCAGGCAGTCGATCGTCCTGCTGAACCGGCGCGGATACCATACATTCGTTTCCTGCCGCACCTGCGGGTATGTGGCGGAATGTCCGAACTGCAGCATCACCCTGACGTACCACGCGGCCAACGGGCGGATGATCTGCCACTACTGCGGCTATTCCGTCCCGTTTTCGGATACCTGCCCCGAATGCGGGAGCGATGATATGCGCTGTGCCGGATCGGGGACGCAGCGCGCGGAGCAGCAGCTGCGGGAGGCGCTCCCGGAGGCGAGGATCCTCCGTCTGGATGCCGACACAACGATGGCGCGCTTCGCCTACGAGAAAAAGCTGGAAAGCTTTGCGCGCGGCGAATACGATATCATTGTCGGCACGCAGATGGTGGCGAAGGGCCTTGATTTTGAGAATGTCACGCTGGTGGGCGTCCTGTCGGCGGATCAGTCGCTGTACAGCGACGATTTCCGCAGCTCGGAGCGCGCGTTCGATCTGCTCACACAGGTGGTCGGCAGGGCGGGACGCGGCAAATATCCGGGACGGGCCATCATCCAGACGTTCACGCCGGAGCATCCGGTGCTGCGTCTGGCGGCGCTCCAGGATTACGAATCCTTTTACCGGGATGAGATCCGGTTCCGCCGCTCAATGCTGTACCCCCCGTTTTCCGATATTGTGGTGGTCGGCTTTGTGGGCGCGCAGGAGCTCAAAACGCGCAGCGCCAGTCTGGCATTTTTGCAGATGCTGCGGGAGCTGGCGGCGCGCGAGTATCCGGATCTCCCGATGCGCGTGCTCAGTCCGTCGCCCGCCGCGGTGCAGAAGGTGAGCAATAAATTCCGCTACCGGCTGATCATCAAGTGCCGCTGTGGGAAAACGTTCCGGGAGATGCTTTCCCGTCTGCTGACATCGTTCGGCGCGCGGCGCGAATTCTCCTCGGTGACGGCGTTTGCGGACTGCAATCCCGATACAATTTTGTGAGCCTGCACAGAAATATGAAAATAATGGAACATGAAAGGTGGAGGTCTGATCCATGGCAATCAGAAATATTATAAAAGAGGGCGATCCCGTTCTGAATAAGGTGTGCCGCCCGGTGGAAAAATTTGATGGGAGGCTCGCGCAGCTGATCGACGATATGGCGGAGACGATGAGGGAAGCGAACGGCGTCGGACTGGCGGCTCCCCAGGTGGGGATCCTGCGCCGCGTGGTGGTGATCGATGTGGGCGACGATCACGGCCTGATCGAGCTGGTCAACCCGGAATTTGTGGAGCAGTCCGGGGAGCAGGAATGCACAGAGGGCTGCCTGTCGTCGCCGGGCCAGTACGGCATCACGAAGCGCCCGGCCAAGGTAAAGGTCCGCGCGTTCAACCGCAGGGGAGAGGTCGTCGAGGTGGAAGGCGAGGGACTTCTCGCCACGGCCTGCTGCCATGAGATCGATCACCTCAACGGGATCCTGTTCAAATCCCATGTGATCCGGATGCTCGATCCCAAAGAGCTCGACGGGGAATGAGGTGACGTCCATGAGACTGCTTTTTATGGGGACGCCGGATTTTGCCGTCCCCTGCCTGCAAAGCCTGCTGGACGCGGGCCACGAGGTGTGCGGCGTATTCACCCAGCCGGATAAGCCCAAGGGGCGCGGCTATGCCATGACACCGCCGCCTGTCAAGGAGCTTGCCGTACGGCATGGGATCCCGGTGTTCCAGCCGAAAACGCTGCGCGGCGGCGCGGCGGCGGAAGAGATCCGTGCTCTGTCGCCGGAGGTGATCGTGGTGGTCGCCTACGGGAAGATCCTCCCGAAGGAGGTTCTGGACATCCCGCCCTATGGGTGCGTCAACGTGCATGCCTCCCTGCTGCCGAAATACCGCGGCGCGGCGCCGATCCAGTGGTCGATCCTCCGCGGGGAAAAGACGACCGGCGTGACCACCATGTATATGGCGGAAGGGCTGGACACGGGCGATATGCTGATGAAAGCCGAGACGGAAATCGGCCCGGACGAGACGGCAGGCGAGCTGCACGACCGTCTCTCCCAGCTGGGCGCGGATCTGATTGTGCGCACGCTGGACGCCATGAAAGCGGGCACGCTCACGCGCACGCCGCAGGATGACGCCCTTTCCTGCTATGCGCCGATACTCACCCGCGATCTGTCGAAAATTGACTGGACGAAAACGGCGCAGGAGATCCACAACCAGGTGCGCGGATTGTCCCCGTGGCCGTCCGCGAGCACTGTCTGGGGCGGCAAGACGCTGAAGATCCACAAAACGAAGCTTCTGAGCGGTGTGTCGGGAGATCCCGGCGAGGTGAAGCCCGGAAAATCGCTGGTTGTCTGCTGCGGCGAGGGCGCGGTGGAGCTTCTCACGGTCCAGTACGAGGGCGGCAAGCGGATGTCGGGCGCAGACTTCCTGCTCGGCCATCCTGCCCCGGATGGGACGCTTTGAGATTTATATAGGAGAATAAAATGGGATTTTACTATTTTGACTACACCTATTTTGTATTTATCCTGCCTGCCCTGATTGTTTCGATTTGGGCGCAGGCGCGGGTAAAATCGACCTTTTCAAAATATTCCCAAATCCGGACGGGCTGCGGCCTGACCGGCCAGCAGGCTGCGCAGCGGGTGCTGGACTGGGGCGGCGCGTATAACGTCGGCTTCCAGAGGATTGGCGGCAGCCTTACCGATAACTATAATCCCTCCACCAACATTATCAGCCTTTCGGAGCCGGTGTGGGGGAGCACGTCCATCGCATCCATCGGCGTAGCCGCCCACGAGGCCGGACACGCGGTGCAGTATGCCACGGGATACGGCCCCATCAAATTGAGAAGCGCGATTGTCCCGGTTGTCCGGATCGGATCCGGGCTGTCCATGCCGCTGATCATCATCGGGCTGATCCTGCCGGTGCAGTACGATTTCGTTGTGAATCTCGGGATCCTGCTGTTTTCGCTTTCCGTCGTCTTTTCTCTGGTGACGCTGCCGGTCGAGTTCAACGCCTCGAACAGGGCGATCCGCGCGCTCGCCGAGACGGGGATCCTCACAAACGAGGAGCTGGCGGGAGCCAAAAAGGTGCTGGGCGCGGCCGCGATGACCTATGTCGCGTCCACCTTCACCGCGATTATGTCGCTGCTGCGGCTTCTGACCATCGTAAATAACCGCAGGGGGAGGAATTGACCGTGGACGCCGCAAGGACTGCCGCGCTGGACGCCCTGCTCCATGTGGATGTGGAGGAGGGGTATTCCAACCTTGTCCTCGATAAGACCCTGCGGGCCTACGGCCTGCGGGGCCGCGACGCTTCTCTGGCGTCGGCGCTGTTTTACGGCGTTTTCGAGCGCCGGATCCCCCTCGACTGGGTGCTCCGGAAATTCTCCAAAACGCCGCTTGAGAAATTATCTCCGGCGGTGCTCGGGATCCTGCGGATCGCGCTGTACCAGATCCTGTACATGGATAAAATCCCGGCGTCGGCCGCGGTGAACGAGGCGGTCAACTGCGCCAAGGAAAATAAGAAAACGGCGAAAGCGTCCGGCTTTGTCAACGGGGTGCTGCGGTCGGTGCTGCGCAGCGGCGATCCCATGTCGCTCCTGCCGGGGGAGGAGGATCCCGTCCTGGCGGCGAGCGTCCGGTACTCCTGCCCGGAATGGATCCTGCGTCTCTGGCAGAATGCGTACGGCGCGGAGATCACACAGGGACTGCTGGAATCGCTTTCCCAGCATCCGCCCGTCTATGTGCGCGTCAACACCACGCGCACCAGCGCGCAGTCATTGTGCGCACTGCTGGAGCAGTCCGGCGTGAGGGCGCAGGCCGTGCCGTGGCTGCCGGATGCGCTGATGCTGGAGGGAACCGGTGCGATCGCGGAGCTCCCCGCGTACCAGCAGGGGCTGTTCCACGTGCAGGATCTCTCGTCGCAGCTTGTGTGCGGACTGCTCGGTGCAAAGCCGGGCGAGCGCATCATCGACGTGTGCGCCGCGCCGGGCGGGAAGTCGTTCACCATCGCGCAGCGGATGGAAAACAGAGGGGAGCTTCTCTCGTTTGATCTGTATAAAAAGAAAGCGGGACTGATCCGGCAGGGCGCGCAGCGGCTGGGGCTGACTGTGATCCGCGCCGGGGTGCGCGACGCAGCCAATCCGGAAAAGCCGCTCGAACCGGCGGATCGCGTGCTGTGCGACGCGCCGTGCTCCGGCCTGGGGATCGTCCGCCGCAAGCCGGAGATCCGCTACAAGCCGGAGAAAAGCATCCGGGGGCTTCCGGAAATCCAGAGAGGGATCCTCGACCGGACGGCGGAGCTTGTCAGGCCGGGCGGGGTGCTGCTGTATTCTACATGTACGCTCCATCCGGCTGAAAACGCGGAGACTGCCGCATATTTTCTGGAAAGGCATCCGGAATTTGAGCCGCTCCCGCTAAAGCTGCCGGAGGGCGTGGCGCGCGCGATCGCGGAGCCGGAAAACCAGCTCACGCTGTTCCCGCATATCCATAAGACAGACGGCTTTTTCGCCGCCCTGTTCCGGCGCAGAGCGTGACGCCGGATTTTGGAAGGAAGAAGGAATCACATGCCGCTTACCGATATCAAATCGATGACAAAGGAAGAAATCAGGGAGGCCTTTGCGCAGGACGGGCTGCCCGCTTTCCGCGCGAAGCAGGTGTTTACCTGGCTCCACCGCGGCGTAGAAAGCTTTGAGGAAATGACGGATCTTTCCAAGGATCTGCGCGCGTCGCTGGCGGAAAAATATTACATCTCTGTGACAACTATTGAAAAGAAGCTGGTTTCCGGCTATGATAATACCGTCAAGTATCTTCTCCGGCTGCCGGACGGCGAATATGTGGAATGCGTGCTGATGGAGTACCATCACGGCCTCACGGTGTGCATCTCCACGCAGGTCGGGTGCCGGATGGGGTGTACCTTCTGCGCCACAGGACGCAGCGGGTTTTCGCGGAACCTGCTGCCGTCGGAGATACTGGCACAGGTGCAGGCTGTCCAGAAGGACGCCGGGCGGCGCCTCTCCAATATTGTATTGATGGGAATGGGAGAGCCGCTGGACAATTATGAGAATGTCCTGCGGTTTTTGGAGCTTGTCTCCGATCATGAGGGAATGAATATTGGAATGCGCCACATTTCGCTGTCCACCTGCGGCCTGGTGGACAGAATTTACGATCTTGCCGAAAAAAAGCTGCAGCTCACGCTGTCGGTATCGCTCCACGCGCCGAACGATGAGATCCGGTCGCGCACTATGCCGATCAATAAAAAGTGGGGCGTGGAGGAGCTGCTCCGCGCGTGCCGCGACTATGAGAAAGCGACAGGCCGCCGCATTTCGTTTGAGTACGCGATGATCAGCGGCGTCAACGACAGCGACGAATGTGCGCGGGAGCTGGCGGCAAGGCTCAAGGGATCGCTCTGCCACGTCAACCTAATCCCGGTCAATGCGGTGTCCGGGGCGGGCTATCACAAGAGCACGATCGACAGGCAGAAGAGGTTCATCAAAATCCTGGGGGACAGGGGGATCACAGCCACCGTGCGGCGGACCCTCGGTTCCGACATCAACGCGTCCTGCGGCCAGCTTCGGCGCAGGTATCAGGAGGAGAAAAGCAGTGAAGGTATATAGCAAGACGGACATCGGCCTGGTGAGGCATTCCAACCAGGATGCCTGCGACGGCGGGATCCTGCCGGATGGAAGCGCATGGGCGGTTGTCTGCGACGGAATGGGCGGCGCAAACGGCGGGAATATTGCCAGCGCCGTCGCGGTGGAGAACATACGGGACGGCTTTCTGGCCGGATGGAAGAACGGCGGGAGCGGCCCTGCCGTGCGCGACGCGCTGATTTCAGCCATCCAGCAGGCGAATGCCGCCGTATACGAGACGGCGCAGCGCGACAGGACCCTTTACGGCATGGGGACTACCGTGGTGGCCGCCGTGGTCGCCGGAGGGGTGGCGCACGTGGCGCACGCCGGAGACAGCCGGGCCTATATGATTTCCCAGGAGGGGATCCGGCAGATCACCGTGGATCATTCCATGGTGCAGGAGCTGGTAAACGCGGGGGATTTGACGGAGCAGGAGGCCATGCGGCATCCGCGGCGGAATATCATCACCCGGGCGCTGGGCGTGCAGCCCGGTCTGGAGATCGACTATGCGGAGCATGAATTCCCGGCGGGCGCGCTTTTGCTTTTGTGCTCGGACGGACTGACAAACTATGCGGATACGCAGGAAATCTACCGCCTGTCCCGGACAGTTCCGGCTGAAAGCCTTGCGGCGGAGCTGGTCCGGCTCGCGCGGGAGGGCGGCGGCGGAGACAATATCACGGCCGCTGTAGTGGAAAATCAGCCTGCCGGACTTTAATGGGAGTGAATTTTGCTTATGGATAAGTACACGGGAAAACGGCTCGACGGCCGCTATGAAATCTATGAGATCATCGGCGTGGGCGGGATGGCCGTCGTCTACCGCGCCTATGATACCATCGACGACCGGATTGTGGCGATCAAGATCCTCAAGGACGAATACCTCAACAACCAGGAATTCATCCGCCGGTTCAAAAACGAGTCCAAGGCGATCGCCGTGCTGTCGCACCCGAATATCGTCAAGGTGTACGACGTCAGCTTCGGCGACCGCATCCAGTATATCGTCATGGAGTATATCGACGGGATCACCCTCAAGGAGTACCTCGACCAGCAGCACGAGGTGCGCTGGAAGGAGGCCATCCACTTCACGATCCAGATCCTGCGGGCGCTCCAGCACGCGCACGAAAAGGGCGTTGTCCACCGCGATATCAAGCCGCAGAATATCATGCTGCTCCAGGACGGCACCATCAAGGTGACGGATTTCGGCATCGCGCGGTTCTGCCGCAGCGAGACGCGCACCATGACCGACAAGGCGATCGGATCCGTGCATTATATCGCGCCGGAGCAGGCCCGCGGCGATGTCACCGACGAGAAAGCCGATATTTATTCCGTCGGCGTGATGCTCTATGAGATGCTCACCGGGCAGCTCCCGTTCGATTCCGACAACGCTGTGTCGGTGGCGATCATGCAGCTTCAAACAGATCCCACGCCGCCCCATGAGATCAATCCGTCGATCCCGGAGGGGCTGGAGGAGATCGTCCTGCACGCTATGGAGAAGAACCCGGCCCAGCGGTACCAGTCGGCCGCGGAGATGCTTCAGGACATCGAACAGTTCCGGCGCAATCCCAGCGTGCGGTTCCAGTACCGCTATTTTGTGGACGAAAAGCCCACCAAATATATCGACGCCATTGACACGGTGCGCAGCGCCGAGCCTGCGCCGTACCAGCCGCCGTATCAGCAGCCGTATCCACAGCAGCCGGCGCGCCGGCCCGCGCCGCCTCCGGAATACGACGACAGCTACGATTACGAGGATGACGTGCGCCCTGCACGGCAGAAATCTCCGGCGCTGATGATCATGCTCGGCGTGTTCCTCGCGTTTGTGATCGCGGCAGCAGGCTTTGGCGCGGTCGCGCTGGTGCGCAATTTCCTCTCGCAGGATACGCTGGAGGATGTGCCGCTCCCGAATTTTGTGGGAATGCAGATCAGCGATGTGGAGAACAGCGAGGAATACCGCAACTTCACCTTTACGAAGGAATTTGTCAACGACGCCACGCAGGAGGCAGGGATCATCGTCAAGCAGAACCCGAGCGGAAATATCCGCGTCAAGGAAAACGCCGAGATTGTCCTGACCGTCAACAACGGCGGCCAGACCGTCAACGTGCCGAACGTGGTGGGCCTGACGGAGGACGACGCGAAGCAGCGCCTGCGGGAATACGGGCTTACGGCGGAGGTCACCTCAATCATGGACGATCAGACCGCCGAGGGCTATGTCAAGGAATGTGAGCCTGCGGAGGGCGCGGAGGTGCAGGAGGGCAGCACGGTCCGCCTGTTTGTCAGCCGCGGCCCGTCCACCGACGAGGTGGAGGTTCCCTCTGTCATTGACAAGAGCCTTGACGCCGCCCGCGCCGACATCATTGCCGCCGGCCTGACGATCGGCGATATCACCTATCGCGACGACAGCGACAAGGCCAAGGATACCGTTCTGGAAACGGATCCCCTGCCGACGGTCGCTGTGGCAGAGGGCACCGCGGTCAATATCGTTGTCAGCTCCGGGATGCAGAGCGAAAAGACGATAGAGGTCTACATCGAGCTGCCGAGAGGAGTCTCTCAGGACGTCACACTCAAGGCATATATCGACGGCACGCTTCACGATACCAGGACGGTCAATCCCTCCTATGTCAATATGTACCAGATGACCTTTACCGGGACCTCCGGCCAGCAGGAGCTGACGATCCAGCTCAACGATCAGAAATACAAGGTCTTTACGCTCGATTTCGATACAGGAATCCCGACGGAGACGGAATCCTATGCCTTTGAGCTGCCGCAGCAGTCCTCCAGCAGCGAACCTGAGGATAACGGCGGCGATACGCAGACAGGCGGCCTGCCCATCGGCACGGGCGGCGGCATCACGAACTTCCCGGGGTGACGGTATGGAGCTTTTGGAAGGAATTATCCGCAAGGGAATCGGCGGCTTCTACTATGTAGAGGCCGCGGACGGTTCCATCACAGAATGCCGGGCGCGCGGGATCTTCCGCAAAAACGGGATCACCCCCGTGGCAGGGGATCACGTCGCGTTCCGCGTCTCCCCGGAGGACGGCGCGGGCTTTGTGGAGGAAATCCATCCGCGCAAAAATTATCTCGTCCGCCCGCCGGTGGCGAACATCGACCAGCTGTTTATCATCGCGTCTGTGCGGGATCCGTCTCCCAGCACGCTGATTATCGACAAGACGATCGCCGCCGCGGAAAATAAAGGGATCGAACCTGTTGTGATCGCCACAAAGACCGATCTGGAATCCCCGGATCCGCTGGCGGAAATTTACCGCACGGCGGGGATCCCGTTCTACGCTGTATCCTCAGAGACGGGCGAGGGCGTGGATGCGATCCGCGCGCTGCTGTGCGGGAAGATCTCCGCGTTTACCGGAAATTCCGGCGTAGGGAAATCGTCGCTGCTCAACCGCATTGACAGCCGCTTTTCCCTCCAGACCGGCGAGACAAGCCGCAAGCTGGGCCGCGGCCGTCACACGACGCGTCAGGTGGAGCTGCTTCCGCTGGAGGGCGGCGGCTATGTGGCCGATACGCCCGGCTTTTCCACGATGGATCTGGAACGCTACGAGCTGATCCGCAAAGAGGATCTGCCGCACTGTTTCCGCGAATTCGCCGAATATATCCCGGAATGCCGGTTCCAATCCTGCTCGCACACCTGTGAGAAAGGCTGCGCAGTATTGGAGGCCGTGCGGGAGGGGAAGATCCACCCGTCCCGCCACGAAAGCTATGTAGCCATGTATCAAGAAGTAAAGGATGTTAAGGAATGGCAGAGAAAATGACCTGTGTGATTTTGGGCGCGGTCCCGGAGGACGCGGATTTGATCCGGGAATATACCAAAAATGCGTTTGTGATCTGTGCGGACGGCGGGCTGGATACGGCTCTGAAAAACAATATCCGCCCGGATCTGATCGTAGGAGATTTTGACTCAGCAGAAACGGACATCCCTGAGGGGATCGAGACGATCCGGCTGCCCGTCCATAAAGACGATACCGATATGCTGTTCGCCGTAAAGGAAGGATTCCGGCGCGGCTGTCAGAATTTCTTCCTGCTGGGCGCGCTTGGCGGAGAGCGGTTCGACCACTCGATCGCGAATCTCTGCGTACTCGATTTCATTTCCGCAAACGGCGGCAAGGGTGCAATCATTTCCAAAGGCTGTCAGGTTTTCCTGCTTTCCTCCGGGAAACTTATCCTCCGGGAGCAGAAAGGGAGTATTGTATCCGTATTCCCGTTTGGCGTGCCGTCGTGTAATGTGAGCTATCACGGATTGGAATATCCATTGACGCATTATTCGCTTCAGGTGGGGATCCCGCTGGGAGTGAGTAATAGTATTGTGGAGGATCATGCGGAGATTATTCTGCATGAGGGGAAAATGCTGGTGATTGTGGAGCCCAAAGCACAGCTGTAAGCCAAAGGTGAGCAAAAATTAAAGTTTTCGCCAGCCTTTTTCAAAAGGCTGCGGGGGCGCGGGGGCTGGCCCCCGTGAAAGAGGAACGCGAAGCGTTCCCCCGGAAAGGTGAGCAAACAGAGAGGGCGGACCATCCGGTGGATGGTCCGCCTGAACGCTTTTGCGGTCCCCCAAGCGGCAAGTGTACCGCGCTCACCCAACCCCTGCCTGAGGCTGCCGGTAAATCTCCTGCCGCGGACCATGCTCCGTTTTGCGAAAACAATGCTGCGTTATTCTGTACGGTGGATTGTGCCGTATTGCCTAAAAGCTCCAGTAAATAAGGCTTATTAAAAGAAAAGGGAGTCTCCCCGTTTTGCGAGGGAGATTCCCTTTTTGTATTGGCTGCTTTAATGAAAAGACACCCCCGGCTTTGCCGGGGATTCTGACTTCTTTTCGATTTTTTGGCGGTTCCGGATGATTCAGGCCCGGAGAAAAGTCAAACCTGTGCTGGGAACACCGTATGAGGTGCCGCTCCGCCCGGGGGATCGCAAAGGCGTTCGGGACAACCATCCACCGGATGGTTGCCCCTCTCTGTTTGCTCAGCTCTTTCGAGGGACGCTTCGCGTCCCTTTTTCACGGGGGCCAGCCCCCGCGCCCCCGCAGCCTTTTGAAAAAGGCTGGCGAAAACTTTAATTTTTGCTCACCTTTGGCTTTGCCAAAAGCCTATTCATTCCCTCCGATACCACCAGCATCAACAGCGCGAAAAACAACAAATAAAACGGATATAATCCCATACTGATATGTTCTCCCAATAATCCAAACAGCGGCGGCATCAGCGTTGTACCAGTATAGGCGCTCGCCATCTGCACCCCGATCGCGGCCTGCGAATTTTCTTTCCCGAAATTTGCCGGGGTGGAATGGATGATCGACGGATAAACCGGCGCACAGCCGAATCCGATTACAATAAGTCCTATCAGAGCAAACGCGTTATCCAGCGGAAACGCGACAAGAATCACGCCGAAAGCAGAAACCAGAATCCCACTGCGGATCATATTTTTATCGCCGATACGGTCAGAAATAAAGCCGCAGAGAAACCGTCCGAAGGTGATGCCCAGATAAAACAGGGAAGCGAAGCGCGCGGCGGTGTCGGAACTGATGCCACGGAATTCTGCAAGGTAGCTGCTGGCCCACAGTCCGGCAGTGGATTCCAGCGCGCTGTATCCGAAAAAGGCGAGAAGCATATATTTGATCCCGCGTATTTTGAGGATCTGCGGGAGACTGCGCGGAGGCTGTGTTTCCGTGCTGCCGTCTGGATTGCCGTCCCGTTTTTTCCAGAGGGGGAGACTGAGAAACAGAACGGCTGCAAGGATCACCTGAAGCAGGGAGACGAAGGAATATCCGCGGTGCCAGCCAAGGCCGCCCGTCAGGCAGTAGCTCATGATGTAGGGGCTGACAGCCGTCCCGACGCCCCAGAAGCAGTGCAGCCAGCTCATATGGCGGGAGGAGTAATGCAGCGCGACGTAATTATTGAGCGCGGCATCCACAGCGCCGGCGCCAAGCCCGTAGGGGATTGCCCAGAGACACAGCGCAAAAAAGGAGTTGGAGATCGAAAATCCAAACAGGGCAACCGCTGTCGCCAGCACGCTGATTGCGGTGACAAGGCCCGCGCCGAGCTTCCGGGTGAGGGTATCGGACAGGAGGCTGGAAACGATCGTTCCAAATGAGATGATCATGGTGATGCCCCCGGCAAACGATACCGGCACACCGAGCTGCCCATACATGGTGGGCCACGCCGATCCCAGCAGGGAATCTGGAAGGCCAAGGCTGATGAAGGCGATGTAGATAATGGCAAGCAGAAGGGAATACATAAAAGCCTCCGAAAAATATGAAAGATTCGTGCCCGCTGCTGACCAGTGCAGCGAGACCCGAATCAATTATAAAGAAGCCAAATGAAAAAATCCATTGTCATAAGTCATTAGAAGCAGTTTAATTTTTTGTCGTTTTTATCCGATATAGGGAATAGAATAGAGAAGCTCCCGAGCTTGTCAAGAATCTGAAAGAAAATACAAACGCCGTTCTAACAGAACATAATTTCTAAAAATAGTTGCAATTTAAGGGTATTTTTAGTATCATGAAAACAGGTATTTTTCAGGTAAAGCAGGATCCTGCGGATAAACGAGAAGAATTGCGCAGGACCGGAGATACAGGAGGAAGCAAAGATGGAACAGAAAAGAATTAAGCCGCCGATGGAAGAATTGTATCGGGAGGAAATCCAGGCGCTGATTGCAAACGACGAGGGCCGTAAGCCGATGAACTGGCAGATGTCCGCCAAAGCGGTGCGCACCTTTATTTTAGGATCGGAGAAGCCTCTGCCGTATGAGGGGAAGAAGATCACGATCTCCAAAAAATTTTTCGGCAACGATGCGCTGGTAGAGCGGTGCATCATCACGCTGGCGGGCAACCGGGGACTGATGCTCGTCGGCGAACCGGGTACGGCAAAGACGATGTTGTCGGAGCTTTTGTCGGCGGCGATCTGCAATAACAGCACCAATACGGTGCAGGGTACGGCCGGCACAACGGAGGACATGATAAAGTATACCTGGAACTACGCGATGCTGCTGGATCGCGGTCCCGTGCGGGAGGCGCTGGTGCCGTCGCCGCTGTATATCGGCATGGAAAAGGGGATCCTTACAAGACTGGAGGAAATCACCCGATGCCCGGCGGAAATCCAGGACAGCCTGATCAGTATCCTCAGCGATAAGGTGCTGAGCATCCCGGAGCTCGCGGAGGACGGTCTCCTGTTCGCGAAACCGGGATTCAATGTGATCGGCACGGCGAATATCCGGGATAAGGGCGTCAATGAGATGAGCAGCGCGCTCAAGCGCCGGTTCAATTTCGAGACGATCTTCCCAATTCAGGACGTCGCGCTGGAAAAGAAGATCATCCTCTCCGAGGTGAGAAAGCTCGCCGCACTGAGCCAGATCGAGATGGAGCCGGACGAGCAGGTGGCGGATCTGCTCGCCTATACGTACCACGAGCTGCGGGAGGGCGTATCGTCGCTGGGGCACCGCATCGATAAGCCCGCCGCGGTGATGAGCACGGCGGAGGCGGTCAGCGTATATTTCCAGACGATGCTGGGCGCGTACTTCTACGGAGAGGGCGGCATGATCGACAGCCTCGTGCAGAACCTGATCGGCGCAGTGGCAAAGGAGAGCCGCGACGATCTGGTGAAGGTAAAGGGATACTTCCAGACGGTAGTGAAGGACAGAGGCAAGCAGGAGGGCGGCTTATGGGAGAAGTATTACGAGGCGCGCAAATGGATCCGGTAAGCGCGGGCGCGGACGGGGCGCAGGAGCTTCTTCGGGAGAGCGCGGAGCTGTTTGAGAAGGCGTACCGCCCGGAGGACGGCCTTGTGTGCTGGCCGGTCCGCCATCACAGTCCGGTCTGTTCGATCCATTTGGCAAAGGTGATCCGGGAGTACCGTCCGGATATTGTGCTGGTGGAGGGACCGGAGGAGGCCAATACTTATATCCCGGTGCTGCTGCACGAGGAAACAAAGCCGCCGCTGGCCTTTTACTATTCGTACCATGATTCCGGGAAATACATCGCGGAGGAAGCGGGCGAGTACCGCTGTTACTATCCGTTTCTGGAATACTCGCCGGAGCTTGTGGCCCTGCGCGAAGCGGCCGCGCTGGGGGTGGAATCCGGGTTTATGGATCTGTCCTATGCGCAGATCCTGATCGGCTCGGCGGAGGGCGCGCGATTGCTCCGCAAAGGGGAAAAGGAATCGTATAACGACGATTACCTGCTTTCGGAGAATACCGCTATTCAGGAACTTTGCCGGAAAAAGGGACTGCGCGGGTTCCACGAATTCTGGGAGAAATATTTCGAGATCGGCGGCCTGCACCGCGATACAAAGGATTTTATGCGGGACCTGCTGTTCTACTGCCTGCTGTCGCGGAAGAATACGAGCCGAGAGGAGCTTCTCCGGGACGGCTGTCTGCTGCGGGAGCGATTCATGGCGGGTCGGATCGCGGAGCAGAGAAAGCAGGGAAAGCGCGTGCTTGCCGTGATGGGCGGGTTCCATGTGCGGGGCGTGCTGGCGTTCCTGGGAGAATATGAGCCGGAGGAAACGAAGCTGCCTGCCCTGCGGAAAAGCCTGCCGGAAAAGGACTGCGCCGTCTATGTGATGCCGTATTCTGAGGAACAGGCGGATCAGCTCAACGGCTACGCCAGCGGAATGCCGCATCCGGCGTATTACCACAGGGTGTGGGAGGCGGCGCAGGCCGGATCGGAAACGCCGTTCACGGAATCGTCGATCGATTTCCTGATCCGGTGCGGGAAAGCCGCGCGCCAGAAGGACGCCGGGATCTCGACGTTCGACGAGATCTGCGGCGTGCAGATGATGGAGGGACTGTCGGCGCTGCGCGGTAAGCCGGAGTGCGGCGTGTTCGAGCTGTCGGACGGGGTGCTGTCGTGCTTCGTCAAGGGAGAGCGGGACATCTCGAGCGAGATCCCGCTGCTTCTGCTGAAGCGTCAGCTTTCCGGGCGGCGGACGGGCTCCCTGTGGAGCGGCGCGCCCATCCCGCCGATTTTGCAGGATTTCCAGCAGAAATGCAAGGACTATCAAATCAAAATCAATACGACGGTCAAATCGGAGCGCACGCTCGATATTTTCACTACAAAGCGCCACCGGGAAATCAGCTGTTTTCTGCATCAGCTGATTTTCTTGGAAACAGGCTTCGCGGTGATGCTCAAGGGACCGCAGCTTGCCAAGGGGACGGGGAAAAACCTCATCCGTGAGACGTGGCAGTGGCAGTACCTGCCCGCGGTGACGGCGGAGCTGATCGATAAATCCGTCTACGGCGGAACCGTCGAGGAAGCGGCCAAATCGTGGCTGAAGCGGCGGATGGAGGAGAACGCTGGAAGCGAGGAAGGCTCGCGGCTGTGCATCCATTCCATGGAAATGGGAATGCCCGATCTGTTCTTCCAGATTTTAGCAAAACTGCGCGAATGGATCAGCGAAGAAACCTCCTTTGACGCGATGGCGGCGTGCCTGTTCAACCTTTCGCAGGTGGAGGAGCGGCAGGAAATGTACCGCATCCCGGAGAATACGGCAGTTTCGGATATGGTGCGCGGGGCGTATGAAAAGCTGATCCTGATGCTGCCGGGAATCGCGTCGTGCCGGGAGGAGGAGCAGGAAAAGCGGCTGAAATCGCTGCGCAGCCTGTACCGCATCGCGCAGAAAACGGATCATGGGCTGGACAGCCAGATGTTGTATGAGGGCGTGCGCCTGATGCTCCAGCAGCCGGATCTCAATCCGGCAATCCACGGCGCGGGCCTCGGGATCCTCTATGGCTTCGACAGAGATGCCGAGCAGGAAATCCTGTTCACGCTGGGCGGATATCTGCGCGGCACACACGAAAAGATGTTGGCGGCAGCGTCGTTTTTCCGCGGCCTGTTCGACACGGCAAAGGATCTGGTGTTCGTCAATCCGGCGTTTCTGGAGGCGATGGACGGGATGCTCCGCCAGATCGGGGAGCCGGAATTTTTGGAGATGATCCCGAACCTGCGGCTGGCGTTCTGTTATTTCACGCCGTCAGAAATTGATTCCCTGGGAGGGAGGATCGCGTCCCTGTACGGGAAAAAGGACGGCGAGCTTTTGGCGGAGCAGGCGGCAGATCCGTACCTGTTCGCGCTGGGGGAACGGATAGAAGCGTGGGCGGAGGAAAGCCTCCGTCAGGAAACGGGGGAGGCTGGATAAATGGAAGAATTCAAAAAGGATAGCCCTGTCAGCGACGCGGCGATGTGGAACCGCTGGCGGCTGGTGCTGGGCAATTACGCAAAGGATCAGCTCCCCTACCAGCAGGATGCCGGGCAGCTGTATCAGCAGATGGACGACGCGCTCGATTTCCTGTACCGGCGTGAATACGGCGAGGGATCCGGCGTGCGCGGACGCGGGGACGGCGACGGAGACGGCGCTGACAAGCGCGGCGGCCGGGAACGGAGCAATCCCGGCGTTGTGACGTGGCTGAACAAAATCCGCAAGCTGTTCCCGAAGCAGACGGTGGAGATCCTCGAACGCCACGCGCTCGACCGCTACGGCATGAACGAGCTTGTCACGGATAAAGAGGTGCTTCAGCGGCTGGAACCGAATCAGGAGCTGCTGAAAACGATCCTCAGTCTCAAGCACATGATGAAAGGCGACGTGCTGGATACGGCGAAGCGGATCGTGCGGCAGGTCGCGGAGGATCTGATGAAGAAGCTGGAATCGGAGGTGCGGCAGAGCATTGTCGGCAAGGTGGATCGCAGCCGAAGTTCGCGGATCAAGTGCGCGGCAAATCTGGATTTCAAGAAAACGATCCGGCGCAATTTGAAGAATTACGACACTGAAAAGCACCGTCTTGTGCTGGAAAACGTTTATTTTAACAGCCGGGTCAAGAAGTATAACACGTGGAACGTGATTCTGTGCGTAGATGAAAGCGGTTCCATGATGGACAGCATTATCCACAGCGCAGTGATGGCGGGGATTTTCGCCAAGCTGCCGATGCTCCGCACCAAATTCGTGATTTTCTCCACGGACATTGTGGATCTGTCCGGTATTGCGGCGGATCCAGTGGAGCTGCTGATGAGCGTCCAACTGGGCGGCGGCACGGATATTGCAGGGGCGCTCCGCTATTGCGAACAGCTAGTAGAAAATCCGCACCGCACAATTCTAGTGCTTGTTACGGATCTGTACGAGGGCGGCGGATACCAGAATATGTATGCGGTCAGCCGCGGGATTTTGGAAAGCGGCGTGAAATTTGTGATCCTCCCGGCCTTGGACGAAGGCGCAGAACCCGCCTATGACAAGCAGGCCGCGAAGCAGCTTGCGGGGATGGGCGCTCATGTAGCGGCGATGACTCCCGAAGCTCTCGCGGACTGGATCGGAACCATCATTAAATGACAATCCCCTGCGGCGGGATTTTTCGCCCTGCCCGGACGCGCGCACAGCTTGAAGCTTTCAACTTCACCGAGTTGGGATTTTTTGCTCTGCCCGAGCGGGACGGGAATATTTGAAGCCGCAGGCTTCACTTAAATATGATCTATCGAACCTTGCAGGTCCCGGCGTTGGGGGCGGCTCAGGCCGCGCCCCCAAACCCCTGCCGGCCCTTCCTTTTCTTGTTGGAAGAAAAGGAAGCAAAAGACCATTTAAGGGGGACTCCTGTCCCCCTTAAAGATCCCCCTG
>DVHF01000085.1 GCA_018712265.1 Candidatus Gallacutalibacter pullicola | reverse complement strand
TTTTTCTGTGGAATCAATGACGTTCCTATTTTTATGCGCCGTTTTAGATGTTATGAATAACATACTGGAAGTTATTTTTAAACTGATACAGGTTTTGGAAATAAATGGTTGTTTTCTTTTCCAATTTTTTTGTCAGGCTCAAAAAACAATTTGATATTCCTACAAAATTCTGGAAAAGGAATTGACATTTCCATTATACTTATGTATGATACTGGAAATCTGAGGAAATAATATGCCTGGTGCGTGGATTTTCCTTTAAAATAAGGAATACTGCGTGCCCGGGGGCGTTTTCCCGGTTGGGAGAAGCCCTGTCAGCCGTACTGGAATTAAGTGAGGTATGTTATGAATTCTTTTACCAAATTTGAAATCAAAGCCCCCTGTGACTTTTATGGCCACAATGCCTGGCGGGTAAGCTGCCTTTCCCGTTCCGGAAAGATTCTCTCCATCGAGAAACCGGACGAAAAAAGAGCGTGCGAAGCCCGGAGCCTTCTTGGTGTTTTGACATTAGGTGTCCAAAAGGGAGACAAAATCCGTTTTATCGGAGACGAAAACTCCGAAGATCTTCCTGCTTTCGCGGAAAAGCTCTGCCGGGAGCTTTCCTGCTGAACAGCTCTGTCCGTATGATGTTTTAAAACAATTTACTATATTTAGGACTTTGTGTTGACATATCCAACAACATATGGTATTCTTTAAAAAGAAACCCAATCAAACTTATGTGAGGAGATGTCTTACAATGGAGAATGTGACTGTGCTCGGCGGAACCTTGGATAGAAAAGAAATTGATGAATATATCAAATACGTCCGTGAGAAGAATGACAACCGGCAGATCGAATCCCTTCAGATCGAGGTGGATGGCGATTATGTCAATCTCAGCTACAAGCTGGAGCCGCAGCCGTTTGACCGTATCCGCCGCATCACCGGCTATCTGGTCGGCACAACCGACCGCTTCAATAACGCCAAGCGTGCGGAGGAACGCGATCGCGTAAAACACACCCTGACACTTTGATTATTTCCTTAGCAAAAGCCTTCGGATTTCCGGAGGCTTTTTCTTACGCCTGCGGCAGGAGGTGGCCAGAAGGCCGTTGTCATGTAATTCTGCCGTCAAAGGAAAGCCCGGAAAATCCCGAGATTTTCATTGCGCAATTTTGGAAGGCGTGCTATACTAAAAAAATAAAACTCCGAAATGTATGCCGGGGGGTCGGGAAATCCTGTGTGCCGTCGCAGCAGCCCAAACGATGTTCCCGCAAAGCGTCAGCGCAGCGCGAGTTATGTGCAGGCTTAGCCTGCCTGTGAGTTTGGGCAGAGGATCGGCAGGGATAGACGGGATCTCCGCCGGACTCCCGTAAGGGGAAAGAGAGGTATGAAACATGGAAATGCTGCAAACGGCAGGATTGAAGCTGCCCAGAATGGGACTGGGAACATGGTACCTGGGTGAAAGCGTCCGCAAGGAAAACGCCGAATTGGAAGCCCTGCGTACAGGGATCGAGCTTGGGATCACGCTGTTCGACACAGCCGAAATGTACGGCGACGGCGGCGCAGAGCGGCTGCTCGGAAAGGCAATCAAGCCGTATGACCGCTCAAAGCTGCAAATCGTCTCCAAGGTTTACCCGCATAACGCTGGCAGAAATCACATCTTCCAAAGCTGCGAGAACAGCCTGCGCCGTCTGGGTACCGATTATCTCGACGTTTATCTGCTCCACTGGCGCGGGAGCGTCCCGCTTGCGGAAACTGTCGACTGCATGGAAGAACTCAAGGCGCAGGGGAAAATCCGCGCGTGGGGTGTCTCCAACCTCGATACCGACGATATGGACGAGCTGGAAGCTGTCCGGAACGGCGGGAACTGCGCGCTGGATCAGGTGCTGTACCATCTGGGCTCGCGCGGAATCGAGTATGATCTCCTGCCGTGGACGCAGCAGCGGGGAATGCCCGTGATGACGTACTGCCCGCTCGCACAGGGCGGACGTCTCCGCCGTGGCCTGCTTGGCAGTTCCGCGGTGAAAAAGACAGCGGGAAAATATCAGGCCACGCCGATTCAGATCCTGCTGGCATTTGTGCTGTATCAGGATAATACCATCGCGATCCCGCGCTCCGGGAGTGCAGCGCACGTCAGGGAGCTGGTTGACAGCCTCCGTGTGACGCTGACGGCCGAGGATATCGCGCTGCTGTCCAAGGATTTCCCGGCCCCCACCCGCAAGACCTATCTCGACATCGTCTGATAACCGCGCTAAAGCCGGATGCACTTGGACATATTTCGGGGAACAGCAGAACGCGCCCATCCTTTCCGATTGCCGACCGGACGGTGTGATCGGGCCGTTGTGCCCGCATTTGCGATGATATATTCCTATTTTTAGCAAGCCCATCACCGCGACACAGCGCCAATCCCACCGATATTCCCGCGGAGGTACGACGCGGGCGCGATCTGCCCCACCGCAGGAACGCAGTGTAATGTTTATGCAAAGCTGCAAACGCGGGCATTTCAGCTTAATCGCGTGCCCAGCCGGGCGACCGGAAGTAGCGTGCGCGATCTGCCCCACCGCAGGAACGCTAGCGTAATGTTTACGTGAAGCTATAAACGCGGGCATATCAGCTTAATCGCACACCCAGCCGGGCGACCGGAGGGAGCGTGCGCGTATTACGTCCAGGCTTAGCCTGGGTTGAAATGTGGAGGGGAAGCGTTTATAATAAGCAGAGGAGGTGTAGACATGAGCGAAAGTTCATTGTTGCAGGCAATCGAAACCATGATCGATCGGAAATTTGAGCCGATCCGCCAGGATTTGGCCCGTTCCCGTCAGGATTTGGCGGCAGCCAAGCAGGAGATCGCCTTGATCCGCCGCGATCAGGTTTCCGAAAGCCAGAATATTAACGAAATCAAGCAGTCTGTCCAGGAATTGAAAAACGGTATCGCAAGCCTCAGACAGGAACATACGGTATCCCAGAAAGAACTGGCCAATCTCGCACAGGCGGTAGTGGGATTGCAGCAGGACCTTCTGGCACACCGGCAGGATCTGTCCGTGCTCAAACAGGCAGGGACGGATCAAAAACAGGAATTGGGCACCATACATCAAGCACAGGTTGGTATGAAGCAGGATCTGTCCGGTTTGGCACAGGCGCAGACGGATATCAAACAGCTTTTGGCGAACCTCAAACAGGATTCCGCCGCGCTGGAAAAGGGACAGACTGTTGTCCAGCAGGATGTCGCCTCCTTCAAGCAGGAGCTGAACCTGCTCAAGCAGGGCCAGATAGTGCTCAAGCAGGGCGGAGATTCCACAGCCCAGATAGCGGAGGAAATCTCGCGCACCCTGGCGTCGGTGGAGCAGGCGGCCGCCAAGCACGCCGATGTGCTCGATCTCACCGACAGAAAGGTGGAACGTCTGGGCGAGGCCGTCACTGCGCTGGCGGCGGAACGGGTCCAGCCGATTCTGGATACCCAGAAAAAAATGGCGGAAAAGCTCGCCGTTCTCGACGAGGTGGAGCAGAGAGCAGAATCGATCCAGTCCGTTGTGGATGTCCTGCGCGCCATTAAAATCAATACGCAGTATTAAGTGACAGAAAGGAACGTATCTGATGCAGACCAAACGAGTCAGAACAAGATTTGCGCCCAGCCCGACCGGCTTCATGCACGTCGGGAACCTGCGTACGGCGCTGTATGAATACCTGATTGCCAAATCGATGGGCGGGGATTTTATCCTGCGCATTGAGGATACCGATCAGGAGCGTCTGGTAGAGGGCGCTGTGGATGTCATTTACCGCACGCTGGAGCAGGTGGGCCTCAAGCACGACGAGGGCCCCGACGTCGGCGGCAGCTGCGGCCCATATATCCAGAGCGAACGCCGCGATATTTACCTGCCCTACGCGCAGAAGCTGATCGAGACCGGCCATGCCTACTACTGTTTCTGCACCAAGGAGCGGCTCGACTCCCTGCACAAGGAGGGAGATGAGTTCGGCGGCTACGACAGGCATTGCCGCGATCTTCCCAAAGAGGAGGTGGAGCGCCTGCTTGCGGCCGGTACGCCTTATGTGATCCGGCAGAAGATGCCGCTGGAAGGCTCCACGACCTTCCATGACGCTGTCTACGGCGATATTACTATCGAGAATAAGGAGCTTGAGGATCAGATCCTGATCAAATCCGACGGCTACCCGACCTATAATTTTGCCAACGTTGTCGACGATCACCTCATGGGGATCACGCACGTGGTGCGCGGATGCGAGTACCTTACCTCCACCCCCAAGTACAATCTTCTGTATGAGGCGTTTGGCTGGGAGATCCCCACTTACGTGCATCTGCCGCTGATTATGGGCAAAAACGAGGACGGGAGCGTCTCGAAGCTTTCCAAGCGTCACGGATCTACCGGCTTTGCCGATCTGATCAGGGAGGGCTATCTGCCCGAGACGATCGTCAACTATATTGCCCTGCTCGGCTGGTGTCCAAAAGGGAACGAGGAGATATTCACGCTCGACGGACTGGTGCAGAATTTCTCCATCGACGGGATCAGCAAATCCCCGGCGGTGTTCGATTACGATAAGCTGACATGGTTCAACGGGGAATATATCCGCGCGCTGCCGCAGGAAAAATTCATCGAGCTGGCAATGCCGTACTTCCGCGAAGTGTTCCCGGATACGGATCCCGATTGGACGATCCTCGCGGAAATCCTCCAGCCGCGCGTGACGAAGCTGACCCAGATTCCGGAAATGATCGCCTTTTTCCGCGATCTTCCCGATTATCCGGCAGATTTCTTTATCAATAAAAAAAGCAAGACGAATCTGGAGAACTCCGTGGAGATGCTCCGCGCGGCGATCAGCTGCCTGGAACAGGTTGCGGATTGGAAAATGGACAGGCTCCACGACGATCTCCTTGCACTGGCGCAGGAGCTTGGCGTCAAAAACGGCACGCTGCTGTGGCCCGTGCGTATTGCGGCGGCTGGCATGACGGTGACGCCGGGCGGCGCGATGGAAATTCTGGCAATCCTCGGCAAAGAAGAATCCCTGCGGCGGCTGAGGATCGGCCTGGACAAGCTGACTGCATAAATGGAGGGACGAGAATGAGCGAAGAAGTAAAAAAGCCGGAGGCGGAAGCTGCCCCCAGCAATTTTATAGACGACTTTATCCGTGAGGACATCGCCCCGGGCGGGCGGTTCGCCGGCATGACGGTGCACACGCGTTTCCCGCCGGAACCGAACGGCTATCTGCACATCGGCCACGCCAAGGCCATCTGCATCGATTTCGGCACGGCGGAGCGGTTCGGGGGCATCAGCAACCTGCGTATGGACGATACGAACCCCACCAAGGAGGATACCGAATACGTTGACGCCATCCAGGAGGATATCCGCTGGCTGGGCTTCACCTGGGACGACCGGTTTTACTATGCCTCCGATTATTTCCCGCAGATGTACGAGCTGGCGGTCAAGCTGATCAAGGACGGCTGTGCCTATGTCTGTGAGCTGACGCCGGAGCAGATGCGCGAAAACCGCGGCGATCTGACCCACCCGGCAGTCAGCCCGTACCGCGATCGTCCTATCGAGGAAAGCCTCGATCTGTTCGAGCGCATGAAAAACGGTGAATTTGAGGACGGGAAAATGACGCTCCGTGCGAAAATCGACCTCAACTCGGGCAATTTCAATATGCGCGACCCGGTAATTTACCGCATCAACCACATGGCGCATCACCGCACGGGGAACGAGTGGTGCATCTATCCGATGTACGACTACGCGCACCCGATTGAGGACGCGATCGAGGGCATCACCCATTCGCTGTGCTCCCTCGAATTTGAGGATCACCGCCCGCTGTACGACTGGGTGATCCAGCACGTCGATCTCCCGTCGAAGCCGCGCCAGATCGAATTTGCGCGTCTCGGCATCAACAACACCGTGATGAGCAAGCGCAAGCTGCGCGCACTGGTGGAGGGCGGACGCGTCAGCGGCTGGGACGATCCCCGGATGCCGACGCTCTGCGGCCTGCGCCGCCGCGGGTATACGCCTGCGTCGATCCGCAATTTCTGCGACCGGATCGGCGTGGCGAAGGTCAACAGCACCGTGGAATACAGTTTTCTGGAACACTGCCTGCGCGAGGATCTCAACATTAACGCGCGGCGTGTGATGGCTGTGCTGGATCCGATAAAGCTGATCATCACCAACTATCCGGAGGGGCAGAGCGAGTCCTTCGAGGTGGAGAACAACCCGAACCGTCCCGAGGATGGTAACCGGACCGTTACGTTCTCGCGCGAGCTGTGGATCGAGCGGGAGGACTTCCTGGAGACGCCGGTGAAAGGGTATTTCCGGCTTTTCCCGGGAAATGAGGTCCGCCTCAAGACGGCGTACGTCGTGAAATGCACAGGCTGCAAAAAGGACGAAAACGGCGTTGTCACCGAGGTTTACGCGGAGTACGATCCGCAGACGCGCGGCGGCAATACGCCGGACGGCCGCAAGGTCAAGAGCACGATCCACTGGGTGGACGCCGCCAATGCGCTGGACGCTGAGATCCGCCTGTACGACAGTCTGTTCACCGTACCGGATCCGGAAGCGGGAGACTTCATGGAGGTCCTCAACCCGGATTCCCTCAAGGTCCTGACGGACTGCAAGGTGGAAGCGGCCCTCGCGGACGCCAAAGCGCCTGCGTCGTACCAGTTTATGAGACAGGGCTATTTCTGCGTCGATAACGTGGACAGCCGCCCCGATCATCTGGTGTTTAACCGTTCCGTTTCCCTCAAGGACGGCTTTAAAAAAGGAAAATAAAAATTTCCCGATAAAAAATCTCCGGTCACGCAGTGCTGTGATCGGAGATTTTTTATATCATACATTAAAGAGTAATTTCCGCTCTTTCCAGTGCGTTCCGTACCTGTTCCCAGGAAACGGAGGAGGCTTTTCCGGATTGGGCGGCCGCAAGCGTATATATAAAGAAATCCTTACGTCTTGTGTCCCTTCCAATCAAGAAAGTACCAGCATAGAACCAGCTTATCCTGAAGGGATTCCCGCCGGGGAAGGCGCATTGTTCCGGGGGCTTGAGTGTAAATTGGAATATGGATTTCTGCATAAAAGGGAATCCCTCCGATCCTGATTTCAGGTTATGGATGAGAATTATTGTCCATAAATCCCCTGTACAGTAACTTCCCCTGCATTGACGGCAAGGTTTTCTCCTGTGTCTAGTTCTATCAAAAGCTCTCCATCTGGTGTAATGTTAATCGCCTTGCCAGTTATCGTTTTCCCTTGACGGACGGTGCTCACCCGGCGGTTCAAAGAAGCGCAGACGGCGCGGTAAAGATCCAGAAATTCCGGCTCTTTTGCGGTCGGAAAGCAGCTGTAAAGGGTTTCGAACTCCTGAAGGACGGCTTGCAGGAGCTTTACGCGGGAGATGGATGTTCCTGTTTCTATCTGTAAAGATGTTGCCTTTACAGATAGTTCTTCCGGGAAGCTTTCATTGTTGGCATTGATACCGATTCCAATCACCAGATAATGGATGCAATCCATTTCTGC
>DVHF01000084.1 GCA_018712265.1 Candidatus Gallacutalibacter pullicola | reverse complement strand
AGCGCAACGCGGTGGGCCTGCGGCCCAATGCTTGGGTTTGGTGGATCCACCGGTTCGGAAATGCCTACGCATTTCCGAAAGAGTGCGCGCCGTAGGCGCGCACACTTTCTGAAATGCGAAGGCATTTCCGAACCGGTGGATCCAACAAACCCAAGCATTGGGCCGCAGGCCCACCGCGTTGCGCTGCTCCGGGCATAGTTAGCGCGTGCCAGCCTGCGGAGACTCGGACGCGAGGCGCGTACCTGATATAACGCTGAGATCGGAAGGATCAGCCGGGGGTCTTTAGGGGGAGTCCACAGACTCCCCCTGAATGGTCTTTTGCATCCTTTTCTTCCAGAAGAAAAGGATGAGCCGGGGGGCGGGGGCGGCTCGAGCGCCCCGCACTCAGTGAAGCTGTAAGCTTCAAAATTGCGTGCCCCGCCCGGGCTGGGCGAAAAACTTTTAGCTTGGTGAAGCTGTAAGCTCTAAGCACTCCGCACGGGGGGAATCATCCCTCTGTTTAGATTGTACATGATTTATGTGAATTTTTCAACGAAAAAACCCGCCGCGGCAAAAACCACGGCGGGCCAATCTATATCAAGCGGTGCAGCGCGCTGCCTGACCGCTTTTCCATCTTATGCGCACCGTCCCGTTTGCGTGACACCATTCTCCTCCCGCTCACCCGGCTATCCTTTGGGCAAGCGCGGTGAATACCGGCATAGTCAGGATGGAAAGCAGCGTCGTGACAGCGACTACCTTGGACCCGGTGCGGGCGTCCCCGCCAAACATCGCGGAGAACAGCACAGTGTTCCCGGCGGCCGGCGCCGATGCCAGAATCACGCACGTCACCAGGATCGTCGCATCGATCGGGACAACCAGCGTGAGAATGGCCAGCACTCCCACAAAAATCAGCGGCGCGACAATCAGCCGCAGCCCAGCCGTCAGATATACGTCCAGATCAGAGAAGAAATCACGCGGCGCAACCTTTGCCACATATGTCCCGATGATCACCATCGACAGCGGCGTGTTCAAATTCGCAAACGAGGACAGCGTCGTGCCGAGAATCTCCGGCAGCCGGATGTTCAGCGCGAACAGCGGCAGTCCGATCGCCATCCCGATGATCCCGGGATTCAGCAGCAGCTTGCGCACAAAATTGCCGCGCGCGCCGCCGCTCATCTTCATATAGCCCTGCGTCCATACGAATACGTTGAACACCACCACAAATACAGAGGCGTAAATGACGCCCTTATCCCCCATCAGAGCCTGCGCCAGCGGCAGCCCCATGAATCCGCAGTTGGAGTACGCCACGGCGAACTGGAACAGCCGCCGCCGCATTTCTTCCCTGCGCCGGAACACAAACAGGCTCAGCAGGATACTCAGTCCCTGCCCCAAAAGGGCGACAAGAAACGCCGTGCCGACTTCCTTCATCCCCACCTCGCTGGAATCTATCTGGAACGAGGAAATAATCAGGCACGGTCCCACCACATACAGCAGCACGTTCGTCATCTGGGACGCGCCGCGCGAGGTGACTATCCGCGTGCGGGAACAGACGTAGCCCGCACCAATCATCAGGAAAAGGATGGCTACCTTTTCCATGACGAGAAGCATCGAGCTGAGCATCAGGATTTCTCACCTTTCCCGCCGTTTTTGGAAGACTGCTGCTTTTTCTGCCGGTCGATCTCCTTGGATTTCTGACGTTCCTGAAGCATGACGCGGCACAGCAGAATCAGCACCACCACCGTGACGACCCGCAGGATAACTCCCGGGATCCCCTCAAACAGCAGAAGCTGCGGCATCAAAGCGTCGGCGAGCCACCAGCAGCCCAGAAACAGGAAAAAGCCCCCGGCGATATAAAATATCTTGTTTTCCCGGCCCATGCGGAAAATCAGGATTGCCCCGGCAAGCAGCCACATAATTGCGTAAACAAAATCCATTTTGCCATCCCTCCGGCCCGGCGGATCCCGCCCAGACCTGCATCAGTTTATAAGCGATCCTTTTAAGTATAAGGCCGGTCGGGACGGATGTCAAGCACAGACGCGGCGCTGATGTCCTCCTTTTGGACATTCCTGCCCGTTTTTCCAGGGCATTCTGCCGCAGCGGCGGCAGTGACGGAGCCTGCGCGCCAGCCGGACGCGCCGCCGGTGCTCCCTGTGCAGCCAGACGAGACTGCTTGATGCCAAAAGAACGAGCGCGCCGAGCCGGAAAACCAGCAGCAGGGCCGGACCGCCGTCGGAGATCAGGCAGCAGACAATCCCTGCGAGCAGAGTAAGCCCGCACAGCCGCTTCCCCTGTATGCTCCGGGGCCTGTATTTCACGAGCATTGCCCCGGATAAAAGAATCATTGCGATGCCTGCCGCCAGATTCATGCGTACCCCTCCATCACCGGACAAATTTTAAGAAACTTTGTTTCACGATCATATGTTCTTTTTCTGCTTTTATGATATCAGATTTTCCGCCAAAAAGCAAGCGGAAAACCAAAAATTTGTTCTGTGATTTTTCGCCACACAAAAAGAGCCCCCGGCGCAGTCAGCGTTCGGGGGGATCGTAGGCGACAGAGGAATGGAACCTCTGCTTGTTATATGCTTCCTTGAGCCGGATGGCCTGCTCCATGTCGATGCCGTAGCAGTTGGCGATCACGAGCGCGTAGTAGATGACGTCCCAGATTTCCTCGTCGATGGTGCCCTTGATGTCCTCGCCGACGCTGTGCGGCAGATCCATGCGGATCGCGCGTCCCAGCTCCCCGACCTCCTCGGTCAGCTTCAGAAAGTAATCCTTGACCTGCGCACTGTGATCCTTTTCCTTCAAATATTCCTGCAAATACCGGATATCCGCCATAAAAAACCGACTCCCCTGTCCTTTGTATGTTGGGCCGCGCCGTCCGCACTGAACTGCACGCAGTTTTGCGGAACGGTGCGGCGCTGCCTTTGCAAAAGAAAAAGGGAAAGGAAGAAACTCCCTTTCCCTTTGAAGTTTTTACAGACCTGACTAAAAATGTATCTCTAGTATGCTTTCGCATGGCGCTAATTCAAATATATCGCGCGGACCTCGCTTGTCCATTCTGTATCAACTTCCTAGTATTCTATCACAATCAAAACGGATTGTCAAGGCTTTTTTGAAAAAATCAAGTGAAATTTTTTCAGTGCTTTTTATTGCTGTAATCCATAAACCTCCCACCGCGCCTGCACCTGCGGTGAGCAACACGCGCACGCGGCAGGCTGAGCCTGCACCCAGATCGCGCC
>DVHF01000008.1 GCA_018712265.1 Candidatus Gallacutalibacter pullicola | reverse complement strand
GGGGCCATACGGCCCATGCCCCCGAACCCCCAGGGGCCTTCCTTTTCTGAACGCCAGAAAAGGAAGCAAAAGATCGTTCAAGGGGACTGCTGTCCCCTTGAAAATCCCCTGCTGGGGAGCGCTCTGGCCGCGTCCCCAGACCCCACGGCCGGGATCCTTGATGGTAGGAACAAGCTTATTGAGAGCCAACAAGCGCGTTCCTTTACCGGAAAACACCGAACTTTATTGGGCTTTCCCAGAGTCGCACAACTGCCCAGCAGGCTGTTTCGCTTATTTCGGGCGCGGGATGTACGGAATCCTCGCAGCATAACCTCGCCCTATTTCGCGCTAACTGGGCAGAGATGTCATCCCGCGTGGGCCTGCGGCCCAATGCTTGGTCTATGGGGATCCTCCGGTTCGGAAATGCCTTCGCATTTCCGAAAGTGTGCGCGCCTTCGGCGCGCACAAAGGGGATACGCTCTGCAGGGCCGCGCTCTGCGTTAACTGGGCGGGGAGATAATCACGGCATGACCTTACGGCCAGGTCTTAGCAGCCCGGGAAACTGTCCAGTGGATAGTTTCCTTGGAAATGATCACTGGTGCAGAACCTTGAGCGGACCGTGTCCGGACTGGGTGAGGAATTTTTATCCGGTGGAATCTATCACTGCGCGGTAATCACGCGGTAATCAGACGTTCAGTTTGCGCTCCATGTCCTCCACAAGCTTGAACTGCGTGCGGGCGCGATCCAGATTATGTCCCTCGCGGTGGATCTTGAAATAGGTATCGCCGGACAGATAGTCCGTCAGGAACCGCATCCCGCATTCCAGCGTCATGATTTTCGCGCCCATCGGCATCATCTCTATCTCCTTGGCGGTCATGGAATCCCCCGCGGCTTCCAGATATCCCTCCGTATAGGCATTGTACAGGTCGAGATCCAGCTCCACCTTGGAGAGATCCCGCTCGTCCTCCTCGGCGGTGCTCGCGCCGAACCGGATCGAATCGCCGTAATCATACAGCGAAAGTCCTGGCATCACGGTATCCAGATCCACGACGCACAGTCCGCGCTTTGTTTTTTCGTCGAGCATCACGTTGTTCAGCTTTGTGTCATTGTGCGTCACGCACAGCGGCAGTTCTCCTGCCGCAAGCAGATCCACCAGAATGTGGGTGTCCTGCTCGTGCCGCAGGACGAAATCGATCTCTTTCTGCACCTCGTGGGCGCGGTTCTTCACGTCGCGGTCCAGCGCCTCGGTGAACTGGCGGAAGCGATCCGGCGTATCGTGGAAATGCGGGATCGTCTCGTGGAGCGTGTGCGCCGGATAATCCTCCAGCAGACGGCGGAACCGTCCGAACGCCATCGCGGACTGCCGGAAATCTTCCGCACTCTGGGCCGTCTGATATGTGACGGCGCCTTCGATGTTCCGGTAAACGCGCCAGCATCCGCCGGTTTGATCGCGGCAGTACAGGCCGCCTGTTTCATTTGGGACAATCGTGACCGTTTCCCTATCCGGATCGCCGCCCATCGCGGCGATTTTTTTGCGCAGAAAAGACGTGACGTTATGGATGTTTTCCATCAGGCCGTCTGGATCGCGGAACACGCTTGTATTGATGCGCTGAAGGATGTACCGCTTTGTGCCGCCTGATTTCAGATTACAGGTGACAAGCAGGGTATCGTTAATATGACCGTCCCCGTGCGGCGCGGCCTCTATTTCCTCCGCTTCCTGATAGAAAGGATACTGCGGCAGGATCTCCTTCCAAGTACCGCAGCCCCGTATTTTTTCCTGCATGATATTCCCTCCAATTTTCCTCTGGCCCGCTGATGGCGCGCCTGATTTTCCCGCGGCAGGGGATACGCTGTCCGGGCGTTTGCCGCAGGGGATGATTTTCTTTTCCGTAAAAGCCGTTTCTATCTATTGTAATACATCCTCTGCCATTTGCACAAGAGGGAATCCGCCCTATTTTCCCCAATTTCAAGGCTAAGCCTTGACGCACCTGCGGTGAGCAAACCGCGAATCGCTCTCTCCGGTCGCTGAATTTCCGATAAGAAAAAATACTCTGTCGCGGTGGAAAGCTGGTCGGGGATATGCTATAATATCAGCAGACAGGCTTCAACGCGGGCATTATAGCCCAATCGCGCACTCAGCCGGGCGGAGGTACGACGCGGGCGCGATCTGGGTGCAGGCCCGGCCTGCCGTGTGCGCGATCTGCCCGCCGCAGGCGTGGCATAATATCTCCACAGAGCACCATAAACGCGCAGAGCACGGCCCTCTCAGGGATCCACTATGGTAAGCGTTGGGCCGTTAGGCCCCTAGCGTGGCTATCTCCCTGCCTAGCCAGTGCGAAATGGGGCGAGGTTACACTTTGAGGATTCCAAACCACTCGCGCCCAAAATAAGCGAAACAGCTTGCCGGGCAGTTGCCCGATTCTGGGAAATCCTAATTAAGGTGCAGAATTTCCCCGTAAAGGAGCGCACTTGTTGGCTCTCAATACGCCTACTGTTACCACCAAGGATCCCGGCCGTGGGGGGAGGGGACGATTCCCCCGCAGTGCGGGGGAAATGTCGCGTAGCGACAAAAGGGGACGGCCCGCGTGCGGGGCGGCCAGAGCGCTCCCCCTGGGGGTCTTTAGGGACGATTCCCCCACTGTGTGGGGGAAATGTCACGAAGTGACAAAGGGGGACGGCCCCCGTCAGGGGTATCCCCCTAAATGGTCTTTTGCTTCCTTTTCTTCCAACAAGAAAAGGAAGGCCCCTGGGGGTTCGGGGGACGATTCCCCCGCGGGGCGGGGGAAATGTCGCGAAGCGACAAAGGGGGACGGCCTGCGTGCAGGTGGCCTGAGCCGCCCCCAACGCCGGGACCTGCGAGGTCTGATAAAATATAAAACGGTGAAGCTGTAAGCTTCAAAAAATATCCGCCCCGCTCGGGCTGAGCATAAAATCCCGGCTTGGCGAAGCACTATACTTCAAAACACTCCGCTCCGCCTGAGCAAGGCGAAAAGCTTTTATCTTGGTGAAGCTGTAAGCTTCAAAAATATCCGCCCCGTTCGGGCTGAGCATAAAATCCCGGCTTGGCAAAGCACTATACTTCAAAATACTCCGCTCCGCCTGAGCAAGGCCAAAAAAGTCCCGGCTCGGTGAAGCTGAAAGATTCAAAAATACACACCCCGTCCGGGCAGGACAAAAACTCCCGGCGGGGATTGGGAGGAGAATTGTATTTATGTCTGCTGTTACACAGGCAAAACGAATTGTCATCAAGGTGGGGACTTCCACCCTCACCTACGAAAACGGACGCATGAACCTGCGCCGCATGGAGACGCTCTGCAAGGTCATTTCCGATTTGCAGAACGGCGGCAGGGAGATCATCCTTGTCACGTCCGGCGCGATGGGCGTCGGGGTCGGCAAGCTGGGCCTGCCGTCGCGCCCGGAGGAAACCGAAAAGCGGCAGGCGATCGCTGCGGTCGGCCAGTGCGAGCTGATGTTCATGTACGACAAGCTGTTCGGGGAATATAACCAGACGGTCGCGCAGGTGCTGCTCACCGCCGACGTCATCGAAAGCCCGCACAGCCGTCTCAATGTTGAAAATACGTTCCGGGAACTCGTGAATATGAATATCATCCCGATCGTCAATGAGAACGACACCGTCGCGATCAACGAGCTGGCTGGGCGCCACTTCGGCGATAACGATACGCTGTCCGCGACCGTCGCGGGCCTGTGCGACGCGGATCTGCTCGTCATCCTGACCGATATCGACGGCCTTTACGACAGCAATCCCCGCGAGAATCCCGACGCAAAGCGCATCCCCTACGTGAAAGAAATCGACGATACCATCCGCGGCCTTGCCGGGGGAGCCGGATCCAGCCGCGGCACCGGCGGAATGCGCACGAAAATCGCCGCGGCGGAGATCTCCGTAGCAGCCGGGATCCCCTGCTGCATCGTCAGCGGGACGGATCCGCACATCCTGTACCGCCTCTTTGACGGCGAACAGATCGGCACAACCTTCGCCGCACCGTCCAAATAAGCTGTTTTTCCGGGACTGTCCGCTTTTCGTCATGATTTTTTCATAACTTCCCGCTATAATGAAAGTGTATCCGATATGGAAAGGAGACTCGCGATGGACGTGAAAATGCTCGCCTTTGACCTCGATGGGACGCTTCTCCGCAGTGACAAGACGATTTCCGGCAGAACGCTGTCCGTATTGGAGCGGTGCCGCCAAAAGGGACTGTATCTCGCGGCGGCAACCTCCCGGTCGGAAAAGGCGTGCCAGCGGTATACCGAGCAGTTCCGCCCGGATGTGATTGTGTCCTCCGGCGGATCGTGTGTCCGGTGCCGCGGGGAGATCCTTTCGAGATGCCTGCTCCCGGCGGAGGAGGTTGATCAGCTTACCATGCAGATCATGTCCATCCCGGGAAATATGTCAGTCAATATAGAAGCGGACAACGGCTACTATTCCAACTGGGACGGGCCGTCCCATCCGGACTACGCACATGCTGTTTTCTATGATTTTTCCGCGCCGCTCTCCCGGCCCGCCTATAAACTCACGGCGTATTTTTCCGCCCCCGTGCGGGAGGAAATGGAACGGATCGCGGCGGCGCATCCCACGTGCCGTGTGCTGGAATATACCGGGGAAAACGCGTACCAGTTCGCCCGCGCGGACGCCGAAAAATCCATCGCGCTGAAAAAGGCCGCGGAGCATCTGGGCTTTACACTGGCGGAAACGGCGGCATTCGGGGACGATCACAACGATCTCAGCATGATCCGCCAATGCAGGACAGGCGTCGCTATGGGCAACGCGATCCCCGAGGTGAAAGCTGCCGCGGACTTCGTGTGCGGCACAAACGACGAGGACGGCATCGCCCTCTGGCTGGAGCATTTCCTGCTTTCTGAATAAATAAACCGATTTCCCTGTACAGCCCGGATTTTGGGAACCGCCCCGCGGCGTCTTTCCTTGGCTGGCAGACTATTACGGCCAGAAGCATCTGGCGAACGGAGGAATTCTTATGACTGAATTGGAACATATGGGGCAAAAGGCGAAAGCCGCAGCCCGTATTCTGGCGTCCGCCGGAGCAAAAAAGGACGCGGCTCTGCTTGCCGCCGCCGCCGCGCTGGAAAAGCACGCCGGGAAAATTCTGGCGGCCAACCGTGAGGACACCGACGCCGCGCGCGCGTCCGGCATGAGACCGTCCATGCTCGACAGGCTGACACTCACCGAGGCCCGAATCCACAGCATGGCCGAGGGCGTCCGGCAGATCGCCGCGCAGGCGGATCCCATCGGGAGCGTGCTGGAGGGCCACACGAACGCCAACGGCCTGAAAATCGAGAAGGTGCGCGTGCCGCTCGGCGTGATCGGCATGATCTACGAGGCGCGCCCGAACGTCACGGCTGACGCGGCCGCGCTCTGCCTCAAAGCGGGCAATGCCGTCATCCTGCGCGGCGGCAAGGAGGCGATCCAATCCAACACGGCGATCGCGGAAATCCTGCGTGAAGCCGTCGCAGGGGAGGGGCTTCCGGAGGATTCAATCCAGCTGATCCGCGATACGACGCGGGAATCCTCCATCGCGCTGATGAACCTCACCGGATATCTGGACGTGCTCATTCCGCGCGGCGGGGCGGGGCTGATCCGCTCCGTTGTGGAAAACTCCCACGTACCGGTGATCGAAACCGGGGTAGGGAACTGCCATGTCTTTGTGGATGAAACCGCCGATGTCGATATGGCCGCTTCGATTATTTTCAACGCGAAAACGTCCCGTCCGTCCGTCTGCAACGCGATCGAGACAATCCTTGTCCATAAAAATATCGCGGCGCGCGCTCTGCCTGCCGTCAAGGCGAAGCTCGACGAGAAAAACGTGGAGCTTCGTGGCTGTGAACGCACGCGGGAAATCTTGGGGGACTGCGTGATCCCCGCGGTGGAATCCGACTGGTCTGAGGAATATCTCGACTATATCCTCGCAATAAAGGTTGTCGATTCGCTCGACGACGCATTGGCGCACATCGCGCAGTATTCCTCCGGGCACAGCGAGGCCATCGTCACGGAGAACTACCGCAACGCGGAACGGTTCCTCGCGGAGGTGGACGCCGCCGCCGTATACGTCAACGCCTCCACGCGGTTCACGGACGGCGGGGAGTTCGGGCTTGGCGCGGAGATCGGGATCTCCACGCAGAAGCTTCACGCGCGCGGTCCGATGGGTGTCAATGAGCTGACCTCCACGAAATTTATCATCCGCGGCGGCGGACAGATCCGGTGATCAGGGAGGGACGCCCATGAACGAAAAAAAGAAGCCTGTTCCCGGCGGGCGCGTGGTGTCCACGGACTACCGCAGCGCCTACCGCGAGGAGGAGGAAGCGAAGCACGCGCGGGAGTTTGCCGCACAGGAGGAGCCGGAGAAGCCCGCCGCTCCGGCGGAGGAAGATCTCCCGGAGCAGGATGATTTTGTCACCGATCCGCAGGATCAGGAAGAAGATCTGCTGGAAAAGGACGAGGATTCGGACAGCGCAGAGTCCGAACCAACAGACGAGCCTGTCCCGGATCAGCCGAAAACCCCGGCGTCACGGCCGCGTTACCGCCGCCGGTACGGGATTTTCATGGGTGCGCTTGTCCTGCTGTTTGCTCTGGTAGGCGTGGGATTCCTGGTGACGATGGCCGGGCAGGGGATTTACCGCGTTGTGACGGATGACAGCCAGCTGCGCGCATGGGACGAATTCCTGGCCCCTGTCGTGATGCAGGATCCCGAACCGTTTGAGTCGGCAGCCGACGCGGATCCCGAGATGCTGCTGCGCGCGTCGATCTGGCGCACGGTGACGGTCAATGCCGAAAACTATACGGAATACGATGAACTGGGGCGCACGATGGTTCCGCTTGCAGACGTGATAGATTCCTGTCACGTGCTGTTTGGCGAGGAATGCGAGCTAAGCACTCTGACGACGAGCGAGGAAACCTTCTTTGAATACGACGAGGAGGAGACAAGCTTCCACGTTGCGCCGTTCAGTTCAGAGAGCAGCTTTGCGCCGTATGTGGAGAGCAGCCGCACCACCAACGAGGGGATCCTCCTGCGGGTGGGGTATGTTTCCGCCACTGACGAGTGGCGCGGCGACGGATCGTCCTCGTCGCAGGCGGAGCGCCCGGAGCCCATCAAGTATATGGAGTACCTCCTGAAAGCGGATTCGTCCGGGAATCAATATATTGCGGCCATCCGCACATCACCCCAGGCGGGCTGAGATTTTTCGCCCTGTCCGGGCGAGGGGGAATATTTGAAGCCGCAGGCTTCACCGATATGATCTATCGAACCTGAGCGGTCCCGGCGCTAGGGATTTTTCGCCCAGCCCGGGCGGGACGTACAATTTTGAAGCTTACAGCTTCACTGAGTGCGGGGCGCTCAGGCCGCCCCCGCCCCCCGGCTCATCCTTTTCTTCTGGAAGAAAAGGATGCAAAAGACCATTCAGGGGGAGTCTGTGGACTCCCCCTAAAGACCCCCGGCGGATCCTTCCGATCTCAGCGTTATATCAGGTACGCGCCTCGCGTCCGAGTCTGCGCAGGCTGGTAC
>DVHF01000083.1 GCA_018712265.1 Candidatus Gallacutalibacter pullicola | reverse complement strand
TCCTGATCAGCAGCATCGTGCGTGGTTTCCGTTGTGGGTTCATAGCGGTTCCCTTTCTGTCGTGACGTTATCCTCGTATGTATGCAGGGACAAGCAGCCAGTTGAAAAAATTCTTTCAGATCGAAATTTATCCCGTATGTGTATAGTGGCAAGTCCCCGACGGGGAGGGCTCTATCGGACTTGGCGCTTTATCCCGTATATATACAGTGGCAAGAATATTTTTTAAAATTCGCTGAAAAATAGCGGATATCTGGCGCGAATCCGCCGTAATATTTTTATGTTGTAAGAGTGGCAGGCGCAGTAGACGCTGTTTTTCAGGTGAATGTAATAGTGCTGAGAATTTTTCAGATACACCCGATGATTTTATCCCGGCTTGCTGGGAACGGCACTTGATGCAACCCCGCCCACAGCACTTATAATAGTTTTATCTCAGCTTGCTGGGAACAGCAGGCTTTGGGAACTCCGATGCCGTTTCCTTTCCGTATGCAGGCCCGCAAAAGCGTTCGGGCGTTTCATCCACTGGATGGAACGCCCTCTCTGTTTGCTCACCTTTCTGGGGGAACGCTTCGCGTTCCTGTTTCACGGGGGCCAGCCCCCGCGCCCCCGCAGCCTTTTGAAAAAGGCTGGCGAAAACTTTAATTTTTGCTCACTTGTGGTACTGCGCGATGATGTCACGGACAGCAGCGATAATATACTCCGTTTCCTCGTCCGTCATGGTGGGGTAGAGCGGCAGGGAAATAATCCGATCAAAATGCTTTTCGGTATTCGGGAAATCTCCCTCTTTATAGCCGAAGCGTGTGCGGTACGCCGTCATCAGATGCACCGGGATGAAATGCACACTTGTCCCAATGTTGCGTTCGTTGAGTTCGACAATGAACTGATCGCGGTCGATCGTCAGAAGCTCCGGAACGATGCGGATTACGTAAAGGTGCCAGCTGTGCGTGGCGTAATCCGGGACAAAGGGAGTCTCCACGGCGTCCATTTTGCCGAATTCCTCCTGATACCGCGCGGCAATCCGCAGACGGCGCTTCTGCATATCCTCGAGGCGCGAAAGCTGCTTGAGGCCCAGAGCCGCCTGAATATCGAACATATTATATTTGAAGCCCGGCTCAATAATATCGTATTTCCACGTGCCGCCCTTGGCGTAGCGGTTCCATGCGTTTTTGCTCATGCCGTGGCTTGTCAGCACACGGGCGCGCGCCGCAATTTCGTCGCTGTCGGTTGCGAGCATCCCGCCCTCGCCGGTGCACAGGTTTTTGGTCGCGTAGAAGCTGTACGACGCCGTTCCGCGAAGATGGCTGCCGATCAGGCGGCCCTTGTAGCGGCTCCACAGGGCGTGCGCGGCATCCTCAGAGACGAACAGGCCGTGCTTGTCGGCGATCTCGTAAATGCGATCCAGATCGCAGACCTGCCCGCTGTAATGCACAGGGACGATCGCTTTTGTCCGGGGAGTGATTTTCTTTTCGATCTCATCCGGGTCGATGCAGCCGGTGGAATAATCGATATCCGCGAACACCGGGGTGGCGCCCGTGTGGATGATGGTGCTTGCGGTGGAGGCAAAGGTCATGGGCGTGGTGATGACCTCGTCGCCCGCACCGATATCCTGTGAGAGCAGCGCCACGTGCAGGGCGGCCGTGCAGGAGTTTACCGCCACGGCGTGCTTCGCGCCGACATATGCTGCAAATTCTTTTTCAAATTCCACTGTACGCGGGCCTTTCGCGAGCCAGCCGGATTTCAGTGTGTCCACTACCTCGTTGATTTCCTGTTCCGAAATATCGGGCAGGTTGTACGGAATAAATTTCTCACGTCTGACAAAAGCACTCATAAACGATTTCCTCTTTTCGGATGATATTTTGCCCCTGTGTCAGGGAAGATAAATGCTGACAGGAACGGCGGTGTTTGCTGAATTTTACAGGCATACCGCCCAGTGTATCCATCATAATACGATTGATTTCCAATGTCAATATTTAATCCGCCGCGATTATTGACTAAGGCGGATATTAGGGATATAATAATCAAAGATTGGATCCCGATTCCAGCCGTTTTTCCGGAAGCGGCGGGACAAGGTGCGATCCGGCGGCGCGCCGTGAATTTTCACTTCCCGCCGGAGATGGGTGGTTTTATCAGACATGGAACCGGGAAAGAAGTATTTTGTCCATCCAAGCGCGTATGCCGATGAGGGTGCGCAGATTGGAGATGGAACGAAAATCTGGCATTTCTGCCACATCAGCGGCAAAGCGAAAATCGGAGAGGGCTGTACCATCGGCCAGAACGTATTTATCGCGGACGGCGCTGTGGTGGGGAATCACTGCAAAATCCAGAATAACGTCTCTGTGTATGAGGGCGTGGAGCTGGGGGACTATGTGTTCTGCGGCCCCTCAATGGTATTTACGAATGTACAGCGCCCACGCTGCAAATATCCGCAGCGCGGTTCTCAATATTATGCACACACGCCGGTTGGAGAGGGCGCAAGCATCGGCGCAAACGCGACGATTGTCTGCGGCCACCGCATCGGCAAAAACAGCTTTATCGCGGCAGGCAGCGTTGTGACAAAGGATGTGCCGGATCACGCGATTATGATGGGGAATCCGGCGCGGCAGAAGGGATGGGCCTGCGAATGCGGCGAAAAGCTTGACGAGCGGCTCCACTGCCCGAAATGCCAGAGAAATTACAAGCAAGGCGATCACGGCCTTGAGGAGGTAACAGATGCAAAAGATAGCGTTTAATGATTTAGGTGCGCAGTATCAGCACCTGAAACAGGAAATTGACGCCGGGATTGCGGATGTCATTTCCGGATGTCATTTTATTTCCGGGCCGCAGACCGAACAGCTGGAAAAGGAGCTTTGCGAGTATACCGGACGCCGCTACTGCGTTTCGGTTGCCAACGGGACTGATGCCCTGCTGATGCCGCTGATGGCGCTGGGAATCGGCAAGGGCGACGCGGTGTTCGTGCCGGCCTTCACGTTCGTGGCCACGTCCGAGGTGGTAAGCCTTGTCGGGGCGACCCCGATTTTCTGCGACGTATGCCGCGATACCTTTAATCTGGATCCGGACTCCCTGCGCGCGCAGGTGCAGCGGGTGATCCGGGAGGGACGTCTCCGTCCGCGCATGGTGATCCCGGTCGATCTGTTCGGGCTTCCGGCAAATTATCCGGAGATCGAAGCGATTTGCAGGGAATACCATCTGACGATTCTGGAAGATGCGGCGCAGGGCTTTGGCGGCCAGATCAACGGGAAAAAAGCGTGCTCGTTCGGCGATATTTCCGCCACCAGCTTTTTCCCGGCCAAACCGCTCGGCTGCTACGGCGACGGCGGCGCGATTTTCACGGATGACGAGGAGATGTACAAGCTTCTTGTTTCCATCCGTGTACACGGCAAGGGATCCTTTAAGTATGATAACGTGCGCGTCGGCCTGAACTCGCGTCTCGACACGCTCCAGGCGGCGATCCTGCTTCCGAAGCTGCACGCATTCGATACAGAGAATGCAACCCGCAACCGCGCGGCCGCTATGTATACGGAGCTTCTGGGCAGCAAGTTCGATACGCCGACGGTTCCGGATGGATATTTGTCCAGCTGGGCGCAGTACACCATCAAGGCGGACAGCCCCGAGCACCGCGATCGCATTCTTGCCGGCATGAAGGAGCAGGGCATCCCGACGATGGTATATTATCCGAAGCCGCTCCATTTCCAGCAGGTTTATGCTGATCTGGGGTACAAGCCCGGCGATCTTCCGGTCAGCGAGGCGCTGGCACAGCAGGTATTCAGCCTGCCCATGCACGGCTATCTCACCGAGGATATTATCCGCACCGTATGCGAGGCGCTTTTAAAATTATAATAAATTGTAATAGATAATATAGAAATAATAGAAAGCAGGTAACAAAATGTCCAATTTGAAATCTGAAATGCTTGCCAAAATTGCGGACAAGTCCGCTGTGATTGGTATCGTTGGGCTTGGATACGTCGGGCTCCCTCTCGCCACGGAGTTTGCCAAGTCCGGCTATAAGACCATCGGCTTTGATGTGCAGGAGAAGAAGGTTGCTCTCGTCAACGAAGGGCATAACTATATCGGCGATATCGTGGACGATGTGTTCAAAGAGGTTGTAGCGAGCGGGATGCTCTCTGCGACGAATGATTTCTCATTTATCAAGGATGTCGACGCCGTTGCGATCTGCGTACCGACTCCGCTTGATAAGTACCAGCAGCCGGATATCAGCTACGTCAAGGGTTCGGCGGAATCTGTCGCCGCGCACGCCCACAAGGGGATGCTGGTGGTGCTGGAATCCACCACGTATCCGGGCACGACCGAAGAACTGCTCAAGCCGATTTTTGAAAACACCGGGCTTGTGTGCGGAGAGGATTTCTACCTTGCTTTCTCCCCGGAGCGCGTCGATCCCGGCAACAAGCAGTACAAGACGAAAAATACCCCGAAGGTAATCGGCGGCTGCGGCAAGGATTCCACAGAGGTTGCCGCTGCTCTGTACCGCAATGTTCTCGAGGGCGGCGTGTATGAAGTGTCGTCCCCGGCTGTTGCGGAGATGGAGAAGCTGCTCGAAAACACCTACCGCAATATCAACATCGGCCTCGCCAACGAGATGGCGATTATCTGCAACCGCATGGGCATCAACGTGTGGGAGGTCATCGACGCGGCTAAGACGAAGCCCTACGGGTTCCAGGCGTTCTATCCGGGACCGGGCCTCGGCGGCCACTGCATCCCGCTCGATCCGTTCTATCTGACATGGAAAGCGCGCGAGTTTGATTACCACACGCGCCTGATCGAAACCTCCGGCGAGATCAACACCGCGATGCCGGAATACGTTGTCGATCGCGCCATGAAGATCCTCAACCGCAACAAGAAAGCCATGAACGGCGCGAATGTCCTTGTCCTTGGCGTGGCCTATAAGAATGACATCGACGATTACCGCGAAAGTCCGGCTCTCAACGTGATCGATCACCTGATTGACGAGGGTGCCAACACGGTATTCTACGATCCCTTTATCCCGGAATACAAGCACAAGGGCGCGGTGCACACCGGCGAGAAGGAGCTCACAGACGATCTCCTGAAGAACGCCGATATCGTAATCATCTGCACGGCTCATTCCTGCTTTGACTACGACAGAATTCAGCGTCTCTCGAAGGAAATCTTCGATACCCGCAACGCCATGAAGGACGTGAAGGATCGTTCCAATATTGAACTGCTGTAAAACAGAAAGACAGCCGGCAATCCGGTTCCGTTCCTGATTGCCGGCTTTTCCCGTTTATTTTGAAAAGGAGGAGCCGTCTTGCAGGATGCGATTGCCGAAAAGCTTGCCGCCATTGAGGAAAAAGAGCAGGTAACTATCCTGTATGCAGCGGAATCCGGGAGCCGTGCGTGGGGCTTTGCGTCCCCGGACAGCGACTACGACGTGCGCTTCCTGTATGTGCGGCCACTTGAATTTTACCTCAAGCTGGAAAAGACCCGCGATGTGATAGAATGGCAGCTTGACGATGTGTTCGATATCAACGGCTGGGACATCCAAAAGGCGTTCCGCCTGCTGTATTCGTCGAACCCAACGCTGTTTGAATGGGCGCGTTCCCCGATTGTCTACCGCCGCGCGCCGCAATGGGAGACGATCAGCCGCGAGATGGATCGCTGTTTCCAGAAAAAAGCGGGGCTGTACCACTATCTCAACACAGCCCGCCGGACGTATCAGGATCACATCTGTCGCGACAATGTGCCGCTGAAAAAATATTTTTACGCACTGCGTCCGATTTTAGCCGCCCGATGGATTCTGGATCACGGCACCCCGCCACCCATCCTGTTCACGGAGCTTGCGGACGCGGAACTGGATCCTGCCCTGCGGGATTGTGTGGATCAGCTTCTGGAGGAAAAGAAGAGCGCACCGGAATCGTGGAAAGGTCACGGAATCGGCGTGCTAGACGAATATATCGTGAGCCAGATGGCGGAAATCAAGCGGCAGTCCGACGCGCTCCCGCCCGATCCGAAACCGGGCTGGGAATCATTGGATCGACTGTTTCTGTCTCTTTTAGCAGACTGAGGCAGGCTAAGCCTGCACGTAAAACGCGCCGCGCTCCCTCCGGTCGCTGAAATGCCGACGGGAGAGGATACTCTGTCGCGGTGGGAGGCTTGCAGACGCTTGCGGCAAGCACTCTGCTGAGGGGGAGTTTGAGGGGATCTCCCCTCAACTAACCGCGCGATCCGCGCGGAACGCCTGCCGGGTAAAAATACAAACAGTCAAAACTTCATTTCCGACATCGTCGGAAATGTGTTGGGGTCTGGGGAGCTTGCTCCCCAGCGCGGGGCAACGGGGGCGCGCAGCCCCCGTCACGGGAGAAGAGTTCCAAATGAAGGAGAATGATGAAAAGATGCGTTTTATTTTAATTGGATGCGGAAGAATTTCCAAGAACCATGTGGTGGCGTCCGCTGAAAACAGAGAGCTCTGCGAGCTGGCGGCGGTCTGCGATCCGGTGACGGAACGCGCTGAGCAGAAAGCCGCCGAATATCAGGAGCTGACGGGGAACCGTCCGGCTGTTTATGCCGACTACCGCGACGCGCTCGAAAAAGAGCAGATCGACTGCTGTGTGATCGCTACGGAGAGCGGCTACCACGCTGAAATTGCGCTGTACTGCATCCGTCACGGCAAGCACGTTCTGGTGGAGAAGCCGATGGCGCTTTCTACACAGGACGCAGAGCAGATGATCCGCGAAGCCAAAGAAAAGGGCGTCACGCTGGGCGTCTGCCATCAGAACCGCTTCAATCCGCCGGTACAGCAGCTCCGCAAGGCGCTCGACAACGGCCGGTTCGGAAAGCTCGTCAACGGCACGGTGCGCGTCCTCTGGAACCGTACCATGCCGTATTATCAGCAGGCCCCGTGGCGCGGAACCTGGGCGCAGGACGGCGGCACGCTGATGAATCAGTGCATCCACGGGATCGATCTGCTTCAGTGGAGCCTCGGCGGAGAACCCGATACCATCATGGCTATGACCGGGAATTTCCTGCGCGATATCGAAGCGGAGGACTTCGGCGCTATTCTGATCCGCTTCAAGAACGGCACCATCGGTATGGTGGAAGGAACGGCGTGCGTCTATCCGAAAAATCTGGAAGAAGCCCTGTCCGTCTTTGGCGAGACGGGCTGCGCCGTGATCGGCGGCCTTGCCGTCAACCGCATCCAGACCTGGAATTTTGCCGACAGCGCCCCGCAGGACGAGGAGGTCGCCGCACTTTCCGGAGCCGATCCGAAAAACGTGTACGGCAGCGGCCATACACCGCTCTATCGTGATTTCATCACGGCCATCCATGAGGGCCGCGATCCGCTCGTCAGCGGAACGGAGGGCATCAAGGGCATGAAGATCATCCTCGCTGCCTATAAATCCCAGAAAACAGGGATGCCGGTCCGGTACGACGATCTGGAATTTGCGTCCACCGATATGTGCGACGCGGATGTCCGCTATTCCCGGTAAGGGAGGTCTGTCCCTTGAAAATAGTTACGATTGTCGGGGCAAGGCCGCAGTTCATCAAGGCCGCTGTCGTTTCCGCCGCGCTTGCCGGAAAAGCGGAGGAGATTCTCGTCCATACCGGCCAGCACTATGACCACAATATGTCGGATGTGTTTTTTGAAGAACTGCGCATCCCGCATCCAAAATATAACCTTGGCGTAGGATCCGGCACGCACGGCCATCAGACAGGCGAAATGCTCGCTAAAATCGAGGACGTCCTGTTTGAGGAAAAGCCGGATCTCCTGCTGGTGTACGGCGATACGAATTCCACGCTTGCGGGCGCATTGGCTGCATCGAAAATCCATATCCCGGTGGCTCATGTCGAGGCGGGGCTGCGCTCCTATAATATGCGGATGCCGGAGGAACAGAACCGCGTGCTGACGGATCATATCTCGAAGTGGCTGTTCTGTCCCACGCAGACCGCAGTGGAGAACCTGAAAAAAGAGGGGATCACGCAGGGCGTTTCCGTGACAGGGGATGTGATGCTCGATTCTGTGCTGCATTTTCTGGAGATTGCACGGCAGAATCCGGAAAAATGCGCGATCTTTGACACGCTTGGGATTTCTCCGAAGAAATACCGCCTTGCAACGCTCCACCGTGCGGAAACGACGGAGGGCGGGCTTCCGGCGGTGCTCAAAATCTTCCGTGCGTTCGAGCAGCTTCCCGAAAAAGTGGTGATCCCGATCCATCCGCGCACGCGGAAGCTCGCGGAGGAGGCTGTGCGGCAGGAGGGCTTCCAAAATATCCAGCTGATCGATCCGGTGGGATATCTGGAAATGTTGCTGCTGACCTCAAACGCCTGCCAGGTGCTGACGGATTCCGGCGGACTGCAAAAGGAAAGCTGGTTCATGGAAGTCCCCTGCATCACGCTGCGCGGCGAGACGGAATGGGTGGAGACTCTGGAGGGCGGCTGGAACGTGCTTTCCAGTCTGGAGACGGAGGACATTTTGCAAAAGGCGCTTCATACGCATCCCGACCCGGCGGCCCGCGGCAAAAAGCCGTTTGGGGACGGGCACGCGTCCGAAAAAATTGCAGAGGTTCTTGTGAGGTAAGCTGGAAATGAATATTATTTTAATCAATCATTATGCCGGATCGAACAGGCACGGCATGGAATACCGCCCCTATTTCATGGCAAAAAGATGGGTGCAGGCGGGACATCAGGTGACGATTGTGGCCGCATCCTTTTCACATCTGCGCGGCCTGAATCCCGATATGCAGGGAAAGAGCACGATGGAAGAAATGATCGACGGCGTCCGCTACTTCTGGATCCGCTGCCCGGAATACAAGGGCAACGGCATGGGCCGCATCCGGAATATGCTCACGTTCCTGGCCGGGCTTTACCGGTACCAGAAGCAAATCACCGCGCAGGGCAAGCCGGACGCCGTGATAGCCTCCTCCACATACCCGCTGGACATCTATCCGGCGCATCAGATCGCCAAAAAGAACGGTGCAAAGCTCATTTATGAGGTGCACGATCTGTGGCCGCTCAGCCCGATGGAGCTCGGCGGCATGAGCGCGAAGCATCCGTATATCATGCTGATGCAGGCAGCTGAAAATTACTGCTACAAGCACAGCGACGCCGTCGTTTCGATCCTGCCGTGCGCCAAGGAACACATGGTGGAGCACGGCATGGCTCCGGAAAAGTTTGTGTGCATCCCGAACGGAATTGTCAAGGAGGACTGGGAGGCGCCGATCGATCCGGAGAAAGCCCCATACAGGGAGCTGCTTCAGGAGTTCCACAATCAGGGATATTTCCTGATAGGCTATACGGGCGCGCACGGCATCGCAAACGCGCTGGACAGCTTTATTGAAGCGGGCGGAATGCTCAAGGATAAAAAAATCAAGCTGATTCTTGTGGGGCAGGGGCCGGAGCGCGATCGGTTGATGCAGAAGGTCGTGGATCTGGGACTAAGGAATACGGTGGAGCTTCTGTCCGCGGTAAAGCGCAGCGACGTCCCGGCGCTCCTGTCTGAGATGGACGCGCTGTACGTTGGCTTACAGCGGCAGCCGCTGTTCCGGTTTGGAGTAAGCCCGAACAAGCTGATGGATTACATGATGGCGGCAAAGCCGGTGATTTTTGCGATCGAGGCGGGCAACGACATGGTAAAGGACGCTGGGTGCGGCGTTTCCATACCGCCGGAGGACAGCAAAGCGATTGCGGAGGCCGCGATAGAGCTCGCATCCACTCCGCCGGAAAAGCTGGCCGAGATGGGAAAACGCGGCCAGAAATATATTCTGGAAAATCACGAATACCAGATTCTCTCCGATCGTTTCCTGGAGGTTTTGTCCCGAGAGTAAGGCTGCACCTGCTGCTCACCGCAGGTACGGACAGGATAGAATATTCTCTTTCATGAAATAAACTCGATTTTACAATAGAATTGCAACTATTGAGGAAAAAATCCGTCTATATTAGTAGAAAGATAGTTTTCTGAAAGGGGATAGGGCTGTGAAAAAGGGTTTTTCGGCAATTTTGGGAGCGGCTCTGCTGTGCGCGGCTCTGGCAGGATGCAGCAGCGATCCCTCGGTTCCGGAGGAAAGCTTTCCGATGACAGGCCGGTACCTGCGCTCCGGAGAAAGCCATCTCATCATCCCGGAAAACGGCGGCGCGACCGTGATGAACAACGGCACGGATGATACATCCATCTTTGATGGGCTGGATACAGGCGATAAAATTGAGGTGGTCTGCGATTACATTCTGGAAAGCTACCCGGCCAGTACGACCATATACAGCTGCAAGCTTTTAGAGGACGGCGGCCCGGAGGATCTTCCGCAGGATGAGATCGACACCCTCGCTGAGATGGGCTGGACAATCGATTGACAGAAAAATCCCCCGGCTTTGCTGGGGGATTTTACGACCTTACAGGCTGCTCGTAATGCTACAGGATCTATACAAAAAAGCGGCACCCGCGCAGGATGCCGCTTTTGTACTGTCTGATTCTCTGGTGGCCGCGATTACAGAATGATTTCGCCGTCTACGGTGCCGGGAAGTGCTGCCGCATTGGATTCATCGGTGTCGATGTGCATGGCGGCGGCGTACTTGTTGCTGACACGGCAGACAACGTCGCCGAAGATCAGCGCACGGTTGTTGTAATCAACCTTGACGGATACCACCTGCTTGTCGGTGACGCCAGCCTCTTTGGCTTCTTCCTCGTTGAAATGGATGTGGCGCTGTGCCACAATCACGCCGTGATCGAGATCGATCTCGCCCTTCGGGCCGACGATCTTGCAGCCGGGAGTGCCTTCCAGGCAGCCGGATTCACGGATCGGCGGATTGATGCCGAGCTTGCGGGCATCGGTCAGCGCAACCTCAACCTGCGTTTCCGGACGGGTCGGGCCAAGGATGGACATCTTCAGGGATCCTTTCGGGCCGACAACCTCAACCTTCTCGTTGGAAGCGAACTGCCCCGGCTGAGAAAGCATCTTTTTGACGGTCAGCTCTGCGCCCTCACCGAAAAGGGTTTTGAGATCCTGCTCGGATACATGAACGTGACGTGCGGAAGTTTCAACCATAATTTTCAAGGGTAACATCTCCTGTAAATGAAATGTAAGGGCTTTCATATAAGAAAGCGCACTCCTATCCCACTGGGAAAGGCGATTCCTTTGCATTTCTATTTTACCTGATCTTGTCCGGAATTTCAACACCTATCCGGATGATTTTTACAGATTTGTTCCCGAAAGGCGGGAAATTCAGAAAAAGGCTTGACAAACAACTCTTACAGATGTAAGATATAAATGTAAACATACAACTGTAAGAGTTTGTAAAACAGCCGCACGTTCAAGGCGGGGGCGAGCAAACGGAAGAAACAGGAGCCCGGGCGCAATGATGTCCGGGAACCGTCAGGGGGAAGAAAAATGGAAAAATTCAAAAAGCTTCCGGACGCGGAGCTGGAGGTCATGAAAGCGATTTGGGCGCATGAGACGCCGGTTTCCACGTCGCAGGTGAAGGAGTATCTGGAACAGTCGCGGCCGTGGAGCATCTCTGCGCTGCAAACGCTGCTCAACCGGCTGATTGCAAGGGGATTTTTAAGCTCCGAAAAGCGCGGCAAAAACAGATATTACGAGGTGCTCATCCCGCAAAAGGACTATCTGGCGCAGGAGAACAAATCCTTTTTGCAGAGGCTCAACGGGAATTCCGTGACGCGGCTGGTGGCGTCGCTGTACGACAGCCGCTCCATTTCGGATGAGGATTTGGAGGAGCTTGCCGCGTTTATTGAAGAAAAAACGGGGGGAGGAAAATGAGAGGGCTTTTTTTGACATGGGTGCAGATTGCGCTGGAAACCGGTATTCTGCTGGCCGTACTTCTGCCGCTGTCCCGGTGGCTGCACAGGCGCATTCCCGCAAGGCGGCTCTGTCTCGTGTGGGGAATCCTTGCACTGCGATTGCTGATCCCGGTCCGGATCGAGGCGGAGATTCCCGTCCCGGAAAGCGTTCTGCCGGCTGTCAGCCAAACCGTTCAGGTTGTCCCGGATATATCGGAGAATGTAACAGTGACCGGGTCCCAGCCGATACAGGATGCGCCGGTTCCTGCGTTCCCAGACCGGCAGATCCCGCAGGCGGTAGAAAGTCCGCGCGCGGAGGATACAGACATCACTCCCGACTGGCTGTCGATCGGGACGGGAATCTGGATCGCCGGTACGGCGGTATTTACACTGTGGGAGACATGGCGATACCTGCGTTTCCGCAGGCAGATAGACCGGTGGGGATGTCCGCCGCAAGACGAAACAGCTGGTGCGTATCGTGAAGTTTGCTGCGAGATGGCTCTGCGCACCGCGCCTGAACTGCGGATCTGGGAATCTGCTCCCGGTCCGATGATTCTGGGACTGCTGCGCCCGGTGCTGATTCTGCCGTCGGAGGGCTACTCCCGCGGGACGCTGGAAGCCATTTTCCGTCATGAACTGGTACATTTCCGGCGCGGCGATCTCTGGTACAAGCTGCTGATGACGGCGGTGCGCGCGGTGCATTGGTACCACCCGCTTGTGTGGTGGATGGTGCGCGTATCGGATCGGGATCTGGAACTTTCCTGCGATGAGGAAGCTGTCCGGAACGGGGATCTGGAAGCGCGCAGGCAGTACAGTATGGCGCTGCTGGATGCGGTGCGGATGCAGAAGAAGGGAGGGATCCCTGTGTCGACGCAGTTCCATCACGGGAAAAGGGAATGGAAGCTCAGACTTGCCAATTTGCTGGCTGCCGCGCCGAAACAGGGGGGCCGCGCGATAGTCGCGATCATCCTTGCGGCGTCGATCCTATGCGGCGCATGGACCGGCTGTACGGTGCGGACCGTGCCGGGAACCGGGGATTCCGGCGTGTCTGCCGAGGAAAACATCGTTCGGCTTTCCGGGTTATACCGCTATAAAATGGCGTCAATGGAGACGGAACCGCAGGAGAGCAGCATCCCGATTGTATCGCTTATTTCCGAACTTCCGGCGGACGGGCTGGCGGTTCAGGAAATCGACTACTCCCAGGAGGGCGGGAGGAACCTGTCCATTCTGTACCGCATTACCGATCCGGGAAAAATATTTGTGGACAATACATTGACCGCGGACGTCTATTACCGCAACGCCGGGATCCTGTTCTCTCTGGTGGAAAGCCTTGAAAAAATCACCATCTCCTATGAGGAAGATGACAAGCTGGGGCAGGGCGGTACGGTGACGTACACCTTTTCCTATACGCGGGATATGTACCCGGTGGATTTAGACGCGGCGTCTTCTTCGCCGGAGAATTTTACAGCACTGCTTCTGGCTCTGGGTACGACTGGACTGCCGGAATCGCAGTTGGAACCGCTGTATGAGGCCAGGACAGAATATCTTGGAAGTGCGTCTGCTGTCGGAAAGCTGGTTTCTCTGCTCCCGGAGATCAGCGCGGCGTCCTATGACGGCATGGAGCTCTCCACAGAGAACCAGCCTTACCGGCTGACGCTTTTCTACATCGCGGAGGATATGGGCGCGGCATTGGAAAACGAAGCATATTCGGCTTTCTATGTCAATTCGGGGATTCTGCTGTCCTTGATCCAGAACCTGGACCGCGTGGAGATCCAGATCAACGATCCGGATCAGGAGACGGCTCCGGAATATACCTTTACCGCGAACAGCTACCCGGCGGGGGCAAAACAGGCGTGGGAGTCCTTTGACAGCTTCGCGGCGTACTGGGGTGGGGGAGATCCGCCTGCTGCGCCGCTGAAAGCGGATCCCTGGAGGGATCCGTCGCTCCTGCGGGAGATTTATCGTAACGCGCCGGAGGATTCCAGCGATGCGCAGGCGGTGGAGAACCTGCTTTCCCTGTTCCCAGCTTTCGACGATCTTTCCTATGCGGATATGACTCTGCTCAACAGCGGTACGGGGGAAGGAGATTCCCCGTCCGGAGTGCTGTGGCTGTTCTACTACTCTGACGTGCGTGTGAGCCGTATCGATAGCCAGCAATTTATGCCGCTTGCCGGTATGTTGATTTCCTTGCTGGAGGATGTGGAGCGAGTGGAGATCGTCGTGGAGGATGGGCGTTATTCAGAGTCTTTTGGCGAGAGCGCTACGGGATATATAGGTGATCTCAAGGAGATTGGTGCGCAGGAGGAGACTTTTGTGGAATATTGGAGTACCTATCGCCAGCAATAGCAGCAGCCAAAGGTGAGCAAAACATAAAAGTTTTACTCGATTTTTTTCAAAAAATCGCGGGTCCGGGCAGAGCCCGGCGGGGACTGGGGCAGAGCCCCAGAAGCCTAAAGGAACGCGAAGCGTTCCCCGAAAAAGGTGAGCAAACAGAGAGGGGGAACCATCCAGTGGATGGTTCCCCTGAACGCTTTTGCGGGCCCCCAAGCGGCGTGTGTACGGCCAGACAAAACCAAGACAGCTTAAAGTCCGCACGCAGGATGCGGCTGTACGTCGTGACCTCCAAAAGAACGACGTTTCGCAGCAATTGATTTCCATAAGCCGTACAGCTTTCCTCTGTACATTTTTCCAAATTTGCGGTAAAATCAAAACAGAAAAAGCTGTTTACAGGAGGTTTTGAAATGAAGGTTTTAATGCTGAACGGCAGCGCCCATCAAAAGGGCTGTACTTACACTGCGCTGACAGAGATCGGCCGTGAACTCGAAAAAGAGGGCATTTCTTATGAGATTTTCCAGCTTGGCGGACAGCCAATCCGCGACTGTATTGGATGCAGGCAGTGCAAAAATGATTCCTGCGTGTTCCAGGATGACGCGGTGAACGAGTTTGTGCGCAAAGCCAAAGAGGCTGACGGGTTCGTGTTCGGCACGCCTGTTTACTATGCGCATCCGAGCGGCCGGATCCTTTCTTTCCTGGACAGAGCGTTCTATTGCTGCTCCGGCAGGGCGTTCTACTTCAAGCCCGCCGCGGCTGTGGCTTCGGCCAGACGTGCCGGCACAACGGCTTCTTTGGATGTGCTCAACAAGTATTTTGGAATTTCCCAGATGCCCACAGTTGGCTCGACTTACTGGAACATGGTGCACGGCAACACGCCGGAGGAAGTTCTTCAGGACGTGGAGGGACTTCAGACCATGCGTAATATTGGGCGGAGCATGGCGTGGATGCTGAAAAGCTTCCATCTTGCCTCGGAGAACGGGATCGCTCTGCCGCAGACGGAGCGGGTAAGCTTTACCAACTTTATCCGTTGATTTTACAGCAGAGCATCTGCGGTGAACGGCAGGATAATTCTGCGAGTGGATCGCGCGGTGCGTATATCAAAAACGAGAATTGTCTGATCATACACACGCCGCTTGGGGGCACGCAAAGGCGTTCCGGAGAACCATCCACCGGATGGTTCTCCTTCTCTGTTTGCTCACCTCTTTCGGGGAACGCTTCGCGTTCCATTTTTTGCGGGGCCAGCCCCGCGCCCCGCGATTTTTTGAAAAAAATCGAGTAAAACTTTTATGTTTTGCCGACCTTGGTTCTTGGCATTGACAAGTGGCAGAAAAACAGATATGATAAGATAAAAAGGCGGCCGGGTAGGATGGCTGGAAACCTTTGCGCTGATTTTGTGCGGGAAGGTTTCTTTTTTCGGCCGAATCTCTTGTGTAATACCGCAAAAAACGTTGCGAATTTTTCAGCACTTTTGACTTTTCTGATACACCCTATTGGGAAAAGCTGAATGAGAGAAAGGAGGTCTTTCCGGTTCCGGAGGAAGCGTACAGAGAGCATCCGGAAAGTCCGGAAAGGGCGTTATGAAGTTATGGGGCAGCTTAAAGGAGACGTTCCGCAATCGTGAATTGATGGGTACTATTTTCCATCTGGCATGGCCGACTATTGTGGAGCAGGCACTGCAAACGGTGGTTTCTTATGCGGATACGGCACAGGTGGGTGCGATTGGCGCCAATGCTTCGGCGTCGGTTGGACTGACAACCTCGGTGATGTGGCTGGTAAACGCGCCAATGTTTGCGATTGGGATGGGCTTTTTGTCGGTGATCTCGCGAGCTCTTGGCGCGGACGATCGCCAGACAGCGCGCCGTGCGGCGATGCAGGCAATCTGGATGACAGTGGTTCTCGGCCTGGTTGAGGGCGTGATCGCGGTAGCTGTCTCGCCGGTGCTGCCGGTATGGCTCGGTGCGGAGCAGGAGATCCAGAGGGATGCCGCAATCTATTTTGGAATTGTATCGCTCCCGATGCTGTTCCGGTGCAGCACAATTATTCTGGCTTCTGTGCTGCGCGCAACGAAAAATACCCGCACACCGATGATTTTCAATACGATTATGAATGTGATCAATATCACGCTCAATGCGATCCTGATCGGCCCCGCGGGACTTGGCGTGGCGGGCGCGGCGATTGCTACGGCGATCGGGTATGCCGTCGGCGGGACGCTGATGTTCGTTTCTGTGCTGCGCAGTCCGGTTCTGGATCTGCGTACCATGCCGGTGCGCCTCGACTGGGCTATCCTCAAGCGGTGCCTGTCGATCGGTCTGCCGATCGCGGGGGAGAGGATCACCGCGTGTCTGGGTCAGGTGCTGTTCACAGCTCTGATCGCGCGCCTCGGTACAGTGTCGGTAGCGGCACATTCCATCGGTATTACGGCAGAGCAGGCGTTCTATATCCCCGGCTACGGGATGCAGACGGCGGCCGCGACGCTGTGCGGCTTTTCCGCGGGCGAGAAGGACGAAAAAAAGCTGATGCAGTATTCCTCCGCGATCTGCGTGATGGCGGTTGTGCTGATGGGCTCTCTGAGTACGCTGATGTTTTTCATCCCGGAGCTGATTCTGGGGATCTTCACGCGCGATGCGGCCGTTATTGCGCTGGGGACGCAGCTGCTGAAAATCGTGGCGTTTTCGGAGCCGTTTTTCGCGGCGGCGATCATTATGGAGGGGGTATTCAACGGCGTGGGCGACACCAAAGCGCCGTTCGTTATCTCTCTGATGACCATGTGGGGGATCCGGATCCTGTTCACATTCCTGGTGGTAAATGTGTTCCATCTGGGGTTGGCGTCGGTATGGCTGTGCATGGTGGGCGATAATGTGACCAGGTGCATCCTGCTGGTATTCCGGTACTTCCGCGGAAGCTGGAAGCGCCGTCTGGATCTTGAGCCGGCCAAAGCATAGGGGGCCGGGCACGCAAAATTCCCCCGGAGGAATATCTCCGGGGGATATATTAAAACCGCGCTGCATATGGAGACGTTTGGAAGCGGGAATCCGTGGGATTGGAGATTTCCGTGAGAAAAGAAGGGCGTCCCGCGCAGCGGACGGCGTTGGGCTTCTGGATAGGCGCGTCCTCCCAAATGAAAGATGGGGGAGACGCGCCTGTTTATTTGAAAAAGGATGAGAAAGACAATTTATTCAGAGGGTTCTGCCGGAGGAGGTTCGGAGTTCTCTCCGGGAGGTTCCGGCGGGGACTCGCCGGACGGCGCGCTTGCGTCAGGCGGGGCACCGCGTCCGCCGCCCTGACGGGAATTATCTCCTTCGGGAGGGGCGCTTCCATCAGGCGGCGGTGTGTCTCCATCGGGTGTTTCCGGAGGTTCTCCGCCGGGAGGGTTTCCGCCTGGTCCGCCGCCCGGTGAATTCTCCATCTGCACGCCGTCTACCGATACGGTATAGGAAATGCTGTCATCCATTTCCGGCGCAGAATAGACGAGGCTGGCGTATTCCCTGCCGGACGTATAATTCATCAGTTCGATCCCGGTATCGTCTGCAATAGAGATCACGCTCTCTGCTTCCTGAACGCCGTTGAAGGTGAAGTCCAGATAGGCCTGCCGGGAATCCTCCGCGATCGGATCGTTGCGGCTGCCAAGAGCGAATACCGTACCGCCGTTGAGATAGGTGCCGGAGGAGGAATCGAGTCCGCTGTCCCCGCTGCGGCCGTTGGCGATCGCGAATACGGTGCCGCCGTTGAGTACCAGATAGCCGTTGGAATCGATCCCGTCACCCTCTGCGCCAAGCCCGGCGTTGATAGTGACATTTCCGCCATTGATTGTTGTGACGGAAATATTATCCTCGTTCGTATTGATGCCGTCATTCTGCGAAGTGATGCTGATGATCCCGCTGTTGATGGTGAGATGAAGCTCGCTGTCCAGCCCTTCGTTATCGGCGGTAATGGAAAGCCGGCCTGTCCCGCTGCTCCTGCCGCTCACATTCATGCTCATTTTGGAGTAAACGGCGCCGTCGTATTTGTGGAGCTTATCGGTTGTGCCTTCCTCGTAGATCCTGGCTACATAGGATCCGCGCACGGTGTTCTCCGAATCGTCCTCCAAAATGAGATTTGCACCCGCATCTGCGGTGTTGACTTCCCATGTGGCGCTGGAATCCTCCTCCTCACATTCGTACACGTTATAAAAGATGATCGCCGGAGCGACTGTGCAGGTGATGTCGGCGCCGTCGAGGATCAGGTTGACAATCGCGTTGGGATCGTCCTTGGCGTCCTCGCCCAGATCCACAGCGATTTGTCCGGCGGAAATTCGTCCGGAAACGCGGTAGGTGCCCGGCTGGGTGATGGTGATCACCGTATGGGCGTCTGCTTCCTCGGCGGTATGCTCATCCTCCGCGGTGCCTTCTCCGTAAGATTCGTCGTGTCCGGCCTCGTAATAGACGATCGGTGCGCCAACATAGACGGCGCTTTCCGGATCCTCAGAGGCAGGCTCGTTGTCGACAGAAACCCCGTCGTCGGAAAGCTGGATAGAAATTTCCTCCATGACGGGGATTGCACCGGAGGATTCCATACTGGATGATTCCGGTTCCGCCGCAGAGGATGGCTCCTGAACGGAACTGCATCCTGCGGACGAAAGCAGAAGCAAAACGGATAAAAATAATGATAACAGTTTATATTTGATAGTTTTCCACCTCCTTGACGCTTACCATAGCATTATTTGCTTAATTTTGTCTGAAAACAAGATGAATAATTTGTAAATTACGATAAAGAGCAATTCGGGAAGTGCGAATAAAACGAAAAAATCTGCTTTTCCATCAACCACAGATCCCGGAAGAAAGGCGAGACGTGCGAGAGATATTCGGCGGAGAGAAAAATAAAAATGGAGATCCCCGTTTGTCTGGGGATCTCCCGTCAACCGGCGTGCAGACGCGCCGGCAGCTATTTTTGTGCCGCGGCCAAAACCGCGGGATCACTCCGCTGTTTTCGCCTTATCCGATCAGGGAACGATACAGTGCTTCGTATTCCTTAGCAGAATTTTTCCACGAAAAATCAGCCTTCATTCCGCGTTCCACCATCTTATCCCATTCTTTGCGGTTGTCGTAATACACCTGTTCCGCATAGAAAATGATATTCAGCATCTCATCCGCGTTATAATTGGTGAACGAGAATCCGGTCCCTGTCCCGGCAAAGCGGTTGTAGGGTTCCACGGTGTCGCGCAGTCCGCCCGTCTCGCGCACGATCGGGACAGAGCCGTACCGCAGGGCAATCAGCTGCGTCAATCCGCACGGCTCGAAGCTGGAAGGCATCAGCACCGCGTCGGAGGAAGCATAAATTTTATGTGCGCGTTCGTCGTTGAAATAGATGCTCGCGGAAACCTTATCCTTGCGCGTCCACTCATAGTGGCGGAACATATTCTCATAGTTGGCGTCGCCCGTGCCGAGCACAACGAACTGAATCTCCGTGTCGAGCATCCGCTCCATCACCCACGCTACGAGATCAAGCCCTTTCTGGTCGGTAAGGCGGGTGATCATGCTGATCATCATAACATCAGGATTGACAGGCAGTCCAAGCTCCTCCTGAAGCTTTGTCTTGTTGGCGGCCTTGCCCTTGCGGAAATCCTTGACGCTGTAATTCTTTTCGATTTTGGGATCGGTCTGGGGATTGTAGATATCGTAATCGATGCCGTTGAGAATGCCGGAGAGACTGTCGTGTCTGGCGCGGAGCAGGCCGTCGAGGCCCTCGCCGTAATAGGGCATCTGGATTTCCCCTGCATAGGTGCCGCTGACAGTGGTGATGCGGTCTGCGTAAACCATGCCGCCCTTGAGCATATTGGCGTCCTTCTGGAATTCAAGGCGGTCCGGGGTGAAGATGTCGAGGGGCAGGCCCGTAATAGACTGGATAGTTTTGATGTCCCAAATTCCCTGGAACCGCAGGTTGTGGATGGTGATGATGGTGCGGATGCCGTGATAGAAGGGATTGGGCTTAAAGAGGGTATGCAGATAGACGGGGACAAGCCCAGCCTGCCAGTCGTGGCAATGGATAATGTCGGGATGGAATCCAATCACCGGCAGGATGGAAAGGGCGGCTTTGGAGAAGAAGCAGAATTTCTCAATATCGAAGCGCATATCGCCGTAGGGCTTATCGCCGCTGAAGTAGTGCTCATTGTCGATAAAGTAGTAAGTGACGCCGTCAAGCTCAAAGGAGAGGATGCCGACATAAATATTTCCGAGAGAACCGAGATCCATGTAGAAATTTGTGATATAATGGAACTGGCTCCGATACTTTTCGGGAATGCAGGTGTAATCGGGAAGGATGACGCGCACGTCAAATTCCGTGCGGTCAAGGGATTTTGGCAGTGCGCCGACAACGTCGGCAAGTCCGCCCGTCTTGATGAACGGGACACATTCCGAAGCGACAAATAAAATGTTTTTCATAGAAAAAACCTCCTGCTGCCGCAGGCTAAGCCTGCACGTAGATCGCGTCGCGCTCCGCTGACGCTCCGCGGGAATGTCAATAAGCATTGGCACTCTGTCGCGGTGGGGAGCTGATTGTGGCGTGCTATAAACGCGGGCGTTATAGTTTAATCGCGCACCCTGCCGGGGCGACCGGAGGGAGCGTTGCGCGATCTGGGTGCAGGCTCAGCCTGCCGCGACGCGTTTTGCGTCAAGGCTCAGCCTTGCCCGCGTTTATAGCTGTTACTTCTATTATATCACACTTTTTTCTGTGTGAAAACAGCAAAATTATCGCAATATAAAATTTAATTTTACAATAAATTTCACAAATAACGGTTCCGTTTCCGGAAAGCAGGAACGGGGAAAGGAAGGAATCTATGGTTTTCTTTATCACAGGGGCGTCGCGCGGACTGGGGCTGTGTCTCACGGAGGACGCGCTGCACCGGGGACATGAGGTGATCGCAACGCAGAGAAAGCCGCAGGGCGATCTGGAAAAGCTCCGTCAGGAGTTCCCGGACAGGCTGCGGATCGTGGAACTGGACGTCACCTCGGAGGAACAGGCGGCGCAGCTGGCATCAAGCTTGGACAGCATATCGATCGATGTGCTTATCAATAACGCGGGCGTGCTGCTGGAACCGAAATTCCCGCAGGGGGACGTCATCACAGGCATGGATTTGCAGATGCTGCGAACCACGCTGGAATGCAACGCTGTGGGACCCGCCGTGGTGCTCAAATACTTCGCGCCGCTGGTGTACCGCTCAAAACAGCCGTGTATCCTGAATATTTCGTCCGAGGCCGGACATCTGGAACCGAACGGATGGAATTATATCGCATACTCCATGTCGAAGCACGCAGAAAATATGTATACGCAGAAAATTCGCAACTATCTGGCGAACACGCCGGGCAGGGAGAATGTTCGCATTTTTATGGTACATCCGGGACGGATGAATACGAAAATGGGTGTGGAAAACGCGCAGATCGAGCCGCAGGAGGCCGCTGCCGGGATCCTGGACATTGCCGAGGGGAAAATCGATCCGCACCTTGATATCCCCTTCATCGATTACCGCGGCAGCGCAATGCCGGGCTGATTCCCGCACGGATAGAAAATAATTCACGGAGGACTGCTTATGACGAGGAAAGAACGCGCGCTCCTTGCTGTGGAGGCGCTGAAAAAAGAATATCCGGATGCCTTGTGCTCCCTGACCTATAAAGATCCGCTTCAGCTTCTGATCGCGACGCGGCTGGCGGCGCAGTGTACCGACGCGAGGGTGAACCTCGTGACACCGGATTTATTCCGGCGGTTCCCAACGCTCGACGCTTTCTGCGAGGGAAGCGTCGAAGAAATCGAGGAGCTGATCCGCTCCTGCGGCCTGTACAAAACAAAGGCGCGCGACATTTACGCCATGTGCAGGATGCTGCGCGATGAATTTGGCGGCGTTGTCCCCGATACTGTGGAGAAGCTGACAAAGCTGCCGGGCGTGGGAAGAAAGACGGCGAATCTGGTGGTGGGGGATATTTTCCATAAACCCGCCGTTGTAACGGATACGCACTGTATCCGCATCACGGGCCTGCTGGGACTGACCGACAACAAAGCCCCGGAAAAGGTGGAAAAGGATCTCAGGGAGATCCTGCCGCCGGAGGAAAGCAATAATTTTTGCCATAGATTGGTGCTGCACGGCAGGGCGGTATGCGTAGCGCGGCGGCCGCAGTGCGCTAAGTGCTGCATGGAAAGCTTCTGCCGCTATGCCCAAGCAGGTTAAACCTGCACATAATGCTCATGTGCCATAAAGTAACAAAAACCACGAGTGACAGCAGTTACCACTATTCCTAACATAATTAGCATAATATGTAATGCTGACATTACACAAAGAGCGTGTTATACTTGATTTGATGTAATGTTATTGCTTAGTATACCAAGGGAGGTTTCCATGATTAAAGTTATTATGATGTGTGGAATATGCGGTTCCGGGAAAACAACTTATGCAAAGCAGAAAGAAAAGGAAGGCTATGTTCGATTATCAATTGACGAGGAAATGTGGAAAACTTATGGCAGAAAGGGAGTTGATTATCCAAACGAACAATATGAGAAACTTTCAGAAATAGTGGAAATGGCGCTTCAGAAGAAACTCCTATCTCTCATTCAACAAGGAAAAAATGTAGTCCTTGATTTCAGCTTTTGGAATAAAGCAAATAGGGCATATTACAAAAAGCTTATAGAAAAAGCTGGTGGCACACCAGAACTTGTTTATATGAAGGCTAGTAAAGAAACCTTACGAAAAAGACTGTATAAAAGGAATCAGTCTTTGAATGCTAATTCTCCATTTATAATAACAAATGAGATACTAGAGCATCATTATAACGATTTTCAAGAACCCTGCGGCGAAGGAGAAAAAGTGATTTTACAGGAAGAAGGTTGTGTTGAGGCAGCCGTTGACAGCCGCGCCCACCTTTGCTGATAGGCGATAGAGGGCGACAGCAAGGAGTACTGCCGCCCTTGCTCTCTTGCCGGAGCAGACACAGGAAGAAATTTTCCGTTAGAAGTTTGTATTTGCAAAATGAATTATTAATAAGGAAAACGCTGCGCATAAAGTCTGGACAAGCGCCCCGGAATCGTGTATACTAATCTGTTAGAATCAGCGAGGGGGCCGGGCGGAAGCCTTCCGGCAGAGGCCGGTCCCTGAAATTCAGAACACGGAGGTAGCTATGAAGCATCTGATTGATCCTCTTGATTTGTCCGTAGAAGAAATTGACGACCTGTTGGATTTGGCAAGTGATATCGCCGCCAACCGCGAGAAGTACGCGCATGTCTGTGACGGGAAGAAGCTCGCCACGCTCTTTTATGAGCCGAGCACCCGCACGAGGCTGAGCTTTGAAGCCGCCATGCTCAACATGGGCGGCAGCGTGCTGGGCTTTGCTTCTGCGGACAGCAGCTCCGCGTCCAAGGGCGAAAGCGTAGCGGATACAATCCGCGTGATCTCCTGCTATGCCGATATCTGCGCCATGCGTCATCCCAAGGAGGGCGCACCGCTGCGCGCCTCGCACTATTCCGGGATCCCGGTAATCAACGCGGGCGACGGCGGCCACCAGCATCCCACCCAGACGCTCACCGACCTGATGACGATCCGCCGCCGCAAGGGCCGCCTGCACGATCTGACGATCGGCCTGTGCGGGGACCTCAAATTCGGGCGCACCGTTCATTCGCTCATCAAATCGCTGTCGCGGTATGAGAACATCCGCTTCGTGCTGATTTCTCCGGACGAGCTTCGCGTCCCGGGCTATATCATCGAAGAGACGCTCAAGCGCAAGGGCATTCCGTATAAAGAGGTGGTGGATCTCGAGCAGGTGATGCCGGAGCTCGATATCCTGTACATGACGCGTGTCCAGCGCGAACGCTTTTTCAATGAGGCAGACTATGTACGTTTGAAGGACAGCTACATTCTGACCATGTCCAAGCTGCGCGATGCAAAGCCGGATATGGCAATCCTGCATCCGCTGCCGCGCGTCAATGAGATTGCGCTCGATGTGGACAACGATCCGCGTGCGGCCTACTTTGAGCAGGTGCAGAACGGTGTGTATGTAAGGATGGCTCTGATGATCCGTCTGTTGGGGGTGAAAGTATGCTGAATATCGACAGCTTGCAGAAGGGAATCGTAATCGATCATATCCAGGCGGGAACGAGTATGCAGATCTATGATCTGCTCGGCCTGGAGGAAATGGACTGCTGTGTGGCCGTGATCAAAAATGCGCGCAGCAGCAAGTACGGCCGCAAGGATATCATCAAGATCGAAGGGGACGTAAAGCTGGATCTGGAGATCCTCGGATTTATCGATCACAACATCACGATCGATATTATCGACGACGGCAAAATCATCGAGAAGAAGAAACTCGTGCTCCCGGAAACGGTAAAGAACGTCATCAAATGCAAGAACCCGCGGTGCATCACGACGATTGAGGAGGGCATCGACCAGATTTTCCGCCTCTGCGACGAGAAGAACCACCGCTACCGCTGTATTTACTGCGAGCAGGAGTATAAGCCGGAATGATACGGGCATTTCTGCCCGAAAAAGAAAGGGGCCTGTATTTTTGAATATCTGGCACGACATCAATCCCAAACGCATCACCCCTATGGATTTTATCGCTGTGATTGAAATTCCGCAGGGGAGCAAGAAAAAATTTGAGCTGGACAAGGAAACCGGCCTGATTATCCTCGACCGGATCCTGCACACCTCCACGCATTACCCGGCCAATTACGGACTGATTCCGCGTACCTACGGCGACGATCTGGATCCGCTCGACGTGCTGGTGCTGTGCTCGGAGGCGCTCGATCCGCTCACGCTCGTGCGCTGCTATCCGATCGGCATGATCTCCATGCTCGACGGCGGCCGCCGCGACGAGAAGATCATCGCCATCCCGTTCAGCGATCCCACTTACAACCAGTACACGGACATCTCCCAGCTCCCGAAGCATATTTTCGATGAGATGTCGCACTTTTTCTCGGTGTACAAATCGCTGGAAAATAAGGAGACGGTCGTCAACGAGGTCAGCGGCCCGGACGATGCGGTCAAGGTAATCGCCGAGGCGATCGACAACTACATTGAGCATTTCTGCAAATAGTGTGATGGATACGGCGAGATCATTCCCGCGCGTCGTGATTGGAGCGGCGGGCAGCGGCGCGGGCAAAACGACCGTGGTGTGCGCCATCCTGCGCGCCCTGCAAAACAGGGGCCTGCGCCCGGCATCGTTCAAATGCGGACCGGATTATATCGATCCGATGTTCCACACAGAAGTGCTGGGCGTCCCCTCCCGGAATCTGGATCTGTTCTTCTTTTCCCGGGAGACGGCGCGCGCGCTGTTTGCAAAAAACGCGGCAGGCAGGGATATTTCCGTCATCGAGGGCGTCATGGGATTTTACGACGGGATCGGCTCCACTGATCGCGCCAGCACCTCGGATCTCGCGAATCAGCTGGACGCCCCGGCCGTCCTTGTGATGGACTGCGCCGGGATGGGCCTGTCCGCCGCCGCGGTGGCGCGCGGTTTTCTGAGCTTCCGTAAGAATCAGATCCGCGGACTGATCCTGAACCGTCTGAAACCGATGGGGTATTCCTATTATAAGGAACTGCTGGAACGCGAGACGGGAATCCCTGTGCTGGGATATCTGCCGCCGATGCCGGAATGCTCGCTTGAAAGCCGCCATCTCGGTCTTGTGACAGCGGGCGAGGTGCACGATCTTCGGGAAAAGCTGGACAGGCTCGCCTGTCAGGCGGAGAAATCGATCGATCTGGACGCGCTGATCCGGTTTGCGCGCACCGCACCGGAGATGGAACCTGCTCCGCCCGCCCCGCAGTATCTCTTTGCGGAGCCTGTGCGGATCGGGATCGCGCGGGACGCGGCGTTCCAGTTTTATTATGAGGACGCGCTCGATCTGCTCCGTTCTCTCGGCGCTGATTTAGTACCGTTCAGCCCGCTGGCAGATCCCTCGCTCCCGGAGAATCTGCAAGGGCTTCTGCTGGGCGGCGGGTACCCTGAACTGCACACACAGGAGCTTTCGGGAAATAAGCGGATGCTGGAGGAGATTTCCCGGGAAATCCGTGCCGGGATGCCGTGTGTCGCGGAATGCGGCGGCTTTCAGTATCTTCAGGAATCCTTAGAGGGAGTGGATGGAAAAGAATACCCGATGGCCGGAGTGCTCCCGGGCCGTGCCCGCCGGACGCCGCGTCTGGTGCGGTTTGGTTATGTGAACCTGCGAGCCCGGCAGGATAATCTTCTTTGCGGCAGGGGAGAGGGATTCCCGGCGCATGAATTCCATTATTGGGACAGCACAGAAAATGGGAATACCTTTACAGCCGGCAAGCCGTCAGGAAAATCCTGGGACTGCTGTTTTTCGTCCGGCACGCTTTATGCCGGATATCCGCATTTCCATTTCTGTGCGTGTCCGCAGGCCGCCCGGCGGTTTCTGCGGAAAGCGCACGAATATGGGCGCGGGTAACGGAACGGAGGAATACATATGCTTTTAGAGGATACGCTGAACAGGATCGTTCCGCCCGGCGGTGATGCCGCGGCGCGGGCCAAGGAGCGGTGGGACAGCCTCGCAAAGCCGCTGGGCAGTCTGGGACTTCTGGAGGAGGCGGTGATCCGGATTGCTGCAATGACGGATGATCCGGACTATTTCCCGGAAAAATGCGCGCTTGCCGTAATGTGTGCAGATAACGGCGTTGTGGCGCAGGGCGTGACGCAGACGGACAGCAGCGTCACGGCGCTGGTGGCGGAAAATCTGGCGTGCGGGAAATCGGTTGTGAACGTGATGGCCAAGCAGGCCGGTGCAGATGTATTTCCGATCGATGTGGGTATGGCGCAGGATGTTCCGGCGGATGGGCTTTGGCGGAAAAAGGTCACATACGGGACGCGCGACATAACAGTAGGTCCGGCCATGACGCGGCAGCAGGCAGTGCAGGCGATCGAGGCCGGAATTGAAACGGCGCGGCTTCTCGCCGCTCAGGGATACCGCCTGCTGGCGGCCGGAGAGATGGGAATCGGCAACACCACAACAGGCAGCGCCGTCACAGCCGTCCTGCTGGATCAGCCGCCGGAGCGCGTGACGGGCCGCGGCGCGGGACTTTCCCGGGAGGGGCTTGCGCGCAAGATATCGGCGATCCGCCAGGCGATCCTGATCAACCGTCCGAACCCATCGGATCCGATTGATGTGGTCTCCAAGGTAGGCGGCTTCGATCTTGCGGCGATGGCGGGACTGTATCTGGGCGGCGCGGCGCTGAAGCTGCCTGTCATGCTGGACGGCGTGATCTCCGCGGCGGCGGCGTTGCTGGCAGCACATCTGTGCCCGGCGTGCCGGGAGTATATGGTGGCTTCCCACGTATCCGGGGAACCGGCGGGCGCAATGCTGCTGGATGCGCTCGGGCTGAGGGCGTTCCTGACGGCGGGAATGCGTCTCGGCGAGGGGACCGGCGCAATAGCGGCTCTCCCGGTGCTCAAGATGGCGTACACGGTATATTTCGGGACATCGACCTTTTCGCAGATCCAAATGGATCCTTACCGCCCATTGGACTGACCATTCTTTTTATTTCGGAAACAGAGGAGGCTTCCCATGATTTTTCTGGTGACGGGCGGAGCGGCAAGCGGCAAATCGGAGTATGCGGAAAAGCTCGCCTGCCGTCTTTCTGCAATTGACGGCGGACCGCTGATCTATCTGGCAACCATGCAGCCCGCCGGAGATCCGGAAACAGCCGCCCGGATCCGGCGGCACCAGGCTCTGCGCGCAGGAAAAGGGTTCCGAACGCTGGAGCGGTGCCGGGATCTCTCGGGCGTACAGGTTCCCGGGCAAAGCGTCGTACTGCTGGAATGTCTGATGAATCTGGCGGCGAACGAGATGTTCGCCCCGGACAGCAATCCCGATCTTGCCTTTGAGCGGATCTGTGCCGGCCTTGTGCATTTAGCGGAGCAGAGCCGCCACCTGATTGTGGTGTCCGGCGATCTGTTCTCAGACGGCGCCGTCTACTCCCCCGAAACAGAGGCTTACCGGCGTCTCATGGCGCGCCTCCACACCTGGCTCGCCGCCCGAGCGGAGATCCGCGAAATCGTCTGCGGTCTGGTTGGGGCTCCGCCCCAAACCCCATGAGGGGGACTCCGCGTCCCCCTCATCCTCCCCCGCGCCGGGACGCAGTCCCGGACCCGACACATTTCCAACGTGCGTTGGAAATGAAGGTTATATTTTTAGGGGGAAGAACGCTGTCTTGCGGACGGGTCGTCCGCGGAACGGGGGCTGCCCGCCCCCATACCCCCGCGTTCCCCGGTGCGTACACGTGGGAGAGGCCGCACAAGTCCTGTGAGAGAGGAGAGATGTTCTGTGGGAAAAATACTTTGCTACGTTTATGAGGAAATGGCAGATTTTGAAATCACCCTGCTGCTCCACCGACTGCGGGGCGCGGGCGGGAGGGAAATAGTGTCCATTTCGGAGGATACCGGGTCGATCACGGCGCAGTCTGGATTGCAGTTTCTCCCTGATCGGAGGATTCGGGAGATTGATTCTTTGGAGGATGTAGAGGCGCTGATCCTTCCGGGCGGACCGATCAATAATGAGCAGAATGAGATTTGCCCGCTGGTATCGGAGCTGGCCGGGCGCGGCGTTCTGGTGGCGGCGATCTGCTTTGCACCGCAGTTTCTGGGACGTGCCGGACTGTTGCGGCAATATAAATTTACGACGTCCTGTTCGCCGGAAAAGATCCGGGAGCAGGGCTGTGAGGACCCGTTTTTCTGGGAGAATTATGTGCCGCGCCGCACGGTGGTGGATCGGAACGTCATCACGGCGCAGGGATATGCGTTTGTGGATTTTGCGGCGGAGGTCTGCCGGTATCTGCACGTTTTTGCGGACGAACAGCAGGAATATGAGCTTCTGGGCCAGGTGAAAGAGGACGGTCCGGGAATTTGAACGCCTGCAAGGATGTTTCAGAAAACGCGGAAAAGAGGGATGTTTTTGCTGCGATCGCTGTTGATAGCATTTTCCATGTATTCGCGGATCCCGGTCCCGATCGTGGAATGGAAACAGGAAAATATGAAGTATGCGATCGCGTGGCTCCCTGCGGTGGGCGCGGTGATTGGCGCGCTGATGTGGGGGTGGTCCCTCCTTGCGGGGCTTGTGGGCGTGATGCCGGTACTGTTCGGAGCGGTCGCGACGGCGTTGCCGCTCGTGGTGTCGGGCGGATTCCATCTTGACGGCTTCTGCGATACTGTGGACGCGCTGTCCTCCCACGCGGAAAAGGAGCGAAAGCTGGAAATTCTCAAGGACTCCCATGTGGGCGCGTTTGCCGTCATGGGATGCGGCTTGTACCTGCTTCTCACGTTCGCGCTGTGGGCGGAGTTGGGAGCGGGTTCCCTGTACGCCGCGCCGCTGTGCGTCGGATTTGTGGCATCCCGATCGCTGGCTGGGCTGGCGGCGGTGACGTTCCGCGGCGCGAAAAAAACGGGACTGCTCGCGCTCTTTTCCGGCGCGGCAGAGAAAAGGACGGCCCGCGCGATGCTTGCGCTCTGGACGGCCGCGGCGATCGTCTGCTGGGCCGTGCAGTCGGTTCCGGCCGCGCTGTGCCTGTCTGTGGCGGCTGGGCTGGCGTTCCTGTATTACAGGGTGATGTCGTACCGGCAGTTCGGGGGCGTCACCGGGGATTTATCGGGGTTTTTCGTGCAGATCTGCGAGCTGTCGATGCTGGCGGCCGCGGTGATCCTGCAAAAAGGTATGGAGGTATCAGGATGTATCTGATTGTCGGCGGATGCGGCCAGGGAAAGCTTTCCTGGCTCCGGAAGCGGGAGGAGATTCACGGAAAAATCGCGGACGGCGCAGTCTGCTCGATGCAGGAGGCGGAATCGTGCGTGGTGCTGGATCACTTCCATCTGCTGGTGAGACGGCTTCTGGAGGAAGGAAAGCCTTCCGCCGAGATCCTGTCGTGGACAGAATCTCTTTGCGATAAAAATCCATATCTGATCGTGATCAGCGACGAGATAGGCTGTGGGATCGTCCCGCTTGAAAAATCGGAGCGGGACTGGCGCGAGACTGGCGGCCGTGCCTGCTGTATTCTGGCGGAACGGTCGGAGCGTGTGGATCGGATCGTCTGCGGAATCGGGATCCGTCTGAAAGAGGGGGGAAGGCCATGCTTCCAGTCCTAGCCCTTTTGACGGGCTTTGCACTCGATCTGCTGTTTGGTGATCCGCATTGGCTGCCGCATCCCGTTCGGCTGATCGGCTGGCTGATCACCAAGACGGAACGGTTCCTCCGCGCCATAGCCCCCAAGACGGCGCGCGGAGAATTTTGGGCAGGCGCGGTGCTTGCGGTGTTCGTCCCCGCGGTATCGTGCGCGGTGCCGCTTCTACTTCTGTGGGTCTGCGCACAGATCCATCCGCTGCTGGCGTTTGCCGTGGAGGCTGTCATGTGCTACCAGATTTTGGCGGTAAAATCGCTGAAAACGGAGAGCATGAAGGTCTATCAGGAACTGAAAAAGGGCGATCTTGCGGCAGCGCGTCGGGCCGTCTCCATGATTGTGGGGCGCGATACAGAAAACCTGACGGCGGAGCAGGTGACGAAAGCGGCGGTGGAAACCGTGGCGGAAAACACGAGTGACGGCGTGGGCGCGCCGCTTTTTTATCTGGCGCTGGGCGGCGCGCCGCTGGGATTTTTCTATAAAGCCGTCAATACGCTGGATTCCATGGTAGGGTACAAAAACGATAAATATCTCTGGTTCGGATGCGCGTCCGCTAAGGTGGACGATGTGTTCAACTACCTCCCGTCACGGCTGACGGCGCGTCTGATGATCCTCGCAGCGCGTCTGCTGGGGATGGACGCGGCGGGTGCGAAGCGGATCTATCTGCGCGACCGCCGGAACCATTCCAGTCCGAACAGCGCGCAGACCGAGGCCGTATGTGCGGGCGCACTCGGTGTGCAGCTTGCGGGAGATGCCTCCTATTTTGGGAAAATTGTCCATAAAAAGACGATAGGAGATCCGCTCCGTCCCGTTGTGCCGGATGAAATTCCCGCGGCGAACCGCCTGCTTTACGGAACGTCTTGGCTGCTATTGGCGTTATCGATATGCGTCCGCGCGGCTATCCTGTTTTTTCTGTGAGGGAATTTTATGAAAGAACTTCCGCACGGTGGGGATATTTACTCGATCCCTGGCCCGGTGCTTGATTTTTCTGCGAATATCAATTCTCTGGGGATCCCGGAGGGTGTGAAACAGGCCGTGGTATCGTCGGTGGAGGGATGCGTCCACTATCCGGATCCGCTTTGCCGTGAGCTGCGGCGCGCGCTGTCGGAGCACGAAAGCATCCCGCCGGACTGGCTCGTATTCGGCAACGGCGCGGCGGATCTGATTTTCCGTCTCGTCTGGGCTGTACGCCCCAAACGCGCCGTGATTGCTGAACCCACCTTTCTGGAATACGGCTTTGCGCTGGAATCATCGGGCTGTCACATCGTTTCCCACCGCCTGCGCCGCGAGGAGGGCTTTGCCGTTACCCGGCGGCTGCTCGACGATCTCACGCCGGGGACGGATCTGCTGTTCCTCTGCAATCCCAATAATCCCACAGGCCGGACGATCGAGCCCGCGCTTCTCCTTGCCGTCGTGCATCGCTGCGCCGAATTGGGAATCCGCATTGTGCTGGACGAGTGCTTTCAGGATTTTCTGGACGATCCCAACGCGCATACGCTGATCCCGCTCCTGAAAGAATTCCCGCACGTCGTCATTCTCAAGGCATTCACGAAAATTTACGCCATCCCGGGCTTGCGCCTGGGGTATGCACTGTGTTCGGATCCTGCGCTCGTCCAGAGATTGGAACAATGCGGTCAGCCGTGGGCCGTTTCTATTCCTGCGCAGGCGGCGGGGGTGGCGGCTCTGCGGGAAACGAAATACCTGGAACGTACGCGGAATCTGATCCGGTCGCAGCGGGAACGGATGATCCAGGAGCTCCGCCTCTTTGGCATGGACGCGGTGGACAGCGAAGCGAACTACGTCTTTTTCCGCGCGCCGCGTCCGGGACTTCGGGAATTCCTGCTTGATCGGGGAATCTTGATCCGTTCCTGCGCGAATTATCCCGGTCTTGACGAGTATGATTTTCGCGCCGTGGTGCGCCTGCCGAAGGAAAATTCCCGTTTCCTTGCCGCCTGCCGCGAATTTTAGAACTGTGGGGCAAATTTTCCACGGTGCGGGGGTTTGGGGCAGAGCCCCAACTAACGCGCGACCCGCGCGGAACGTCAGACTTGTAAAAAACAACAAACAATCCAAAACTTCATTTCCGACGCATATCGGAAATGTGCTGGGGTCTGGGGAGCTTGCTCCCCAGCTCGGGGTCCAGGGGGCGAGAAGCCCCCTGGCAGGGCTTGGGGCGGAGCCCCAACAGCAGGAAAGGAGCAGAGATGGCGAAGGCAATCATGGTGCAGGGGACGATGTCCAATGCGGGAAAGAGCCTGCTGGCGGCCGGGCTGTGCAGGATATTCCGGCAGGACGGACTGCGGACCGCTCCCTTTAAATCCCAGAATATGGCGCTCAATTCCTTCATTACCCGGGACGGACTCGAAATGGGCCGCGCCCAGGTGATGCAGGCCGAGGCTGCCGGGATCGAACCGTCCGTGTTGATGAACCCGATCCTGCTCAAACCAACCAGCGACGTCGGCTCTCAGGTGATTGTCAGCGGCGAGGTGCTGGGCAATATGCGCGCATCAGAATATTTTCGCCGGAAACGGGAATTTATCCCCGTGATTGAAGAAGCGTACCATAAACTGGAAAGCCAGTTCGACGTCATCGTGCTGGAGGGCGCAGGGAGTCCCGCGGAAATCAACCTCAAGCAGAACGACATCGTCAATATGGGCATGGCAAAAATCGCGAAAGCTCCGGTCCTTCTGGTGGGGGACATCGATCGCGGCGGCGTGTTCGCGTCGCTGGTGGGGACTATGATCCTGCTTGAGCCGGAGGAGCGTGCGATGGTTAAGGCTACCATCATCAACAAGTTCCGGGGGGATAAAAAGCTGCTGGAACCGGGCCTGCAAATGCTTGAGGACAGGATCCATATCCCGACGGCGGGCGTTGTGCCGTATACAAAGCTTGACATCGACGACGAGGACAGCCTTTCCGATCGCTTTGAACGCCGCGGGGCCTCCGGACCTGTGGAGATTGCGGTGATCCGTCTGCCGCATATTTCCAATTTCACGGATTTTGCTGTGCTGGAATCAAACCCGCTTGTCTCCCTTCGGTATGTCGGGACCCGCGCGGAATTGGGATCCCCTGATCTCCTGCTGCTGCCGGGAACCAAAAATACGATGGGGGATCTGATCTGGCTGCGTGAAAGCGGGCTGGAAGCGGAAATCCTGAAATACGCCGCCGCGGGCGGGATTGTCTTTGGAATCTGCGGCGGGTTCCAGATGATGGGCCGGACACTCTCGGATCCGTTGTCAGTGGAGCACGGCGGAACCGTCCGGGGTATGGGCCTGCTCCCGGCGGAAACTGTGTTCTCCGCGCAGAAAACACGCACGCAGGCCGAGGGGAGCGTCGCGCCTCTGGACGGCTTCTTTGCACCGCTTTCCGGGAAAAAGGTTTCCGGATACGAAATCCATATGGGGGTCACTAATCCGGAGGGGAACGCGCGTCCATTCTGCACACTGCGCACGCAGGACGGCGCGGCGCATCCGGATGGCATCCTGTGCGGAAACTGCGGCGGAACGTATCTTCACGGCATCTTCGATACCGGCGAGGTCACTGCGGCCCTGATCAACGCGTTGCTGCGCCGGAAAGGACTCCCGGAGACGGCACGGCCGCTCGATCTGCATACCTATAAAGAACAGCAGTATGATCTGCTTGCGGATACGCTCCGGGAAAACCTCGACATGAAGCTGATTTATCGGATTTTGGAGGAGGGGATCGCATGAAATTGCAGGACGTTTTGCCGGAGGACATCGAACGGCGCAGTATGGAAATCATTACAGAAGAACTCGGGGACCGCGTTCTGGATCCGGAGAATGAGACGGTGATCAAGCGCGTCATCCACACAACGGCGGACTTTGAGTACGCGGATCGCCTGGTGTTCAGTCCGGAGGCGGTGCGGCGCGGTGTGGATGCGCTGTGCCGCGGTGCGTCAATTGTGACGGATACGGAGATGGCGCGCGCCGGGATCAACAAGCGCGTTCTGGGACGGCTGGGCGGTACGGCCTATTGCTTTGTGGCGGACAGCGGCGTTGCGGAGGAGGCTAAACGGAACGGCACGACGCGCTCGGCGGCGGCGATGCAGAAAGCAGCCCGCGAACTGTCGGGCGGGCCGCTGATTGTCGCGATTGGCAACGCGCCGACTGCCCTGCTCGAGCTTGAAAAGCTTCTCGACGTCGGAGCAATCCATCCGGATCTGGTTATTGGCGTGCCGGTCGGCTTTGTCAATGCGGAGGAATCTAAGGAAAGATTCCTCTCCCGCCGCGACGTTCCCTATATCATAGCGCGCGGCCGCAAGGGCGGCAGCAACGTCGCCGCCGCTATCTGCAACGCACTGCTCTATCAGTCCGGCTCCCGGACAGCTCCGTAGCTCTGCGCTGGGGACGTAACTACTATGAAAAAGGATCGCGCCAGAACAGCGCGATCCTTTTCTCAGCCTGGATTTTTATTTGCTTTTTGTGACGGGCTTTTTGCGATAGGAAATTTTGAAACTCATTCCATCAACAGCGACGCCTGCGCTGAGCGTGATAGGCAGCTTTTGATGCTCCGAAAAACCGATGGTTTCACCGTCATGGAATTCCATATCGTTGTCAAGGATGTAGTAGGCAATATTGAACAGGAAATCCCGGAGTTCAACGGGCTTTGTATTGGAATCAAGAACTTCGATTTCCCGCTTTCCAAAATTCTCCAACCCATAGGTATAGCCGGAGATGCCGTTGTCAGAGCGGTACAGTCCGAAGTAAATCCAGTCGAGCACAGGAAGATCGCCGTCGCGCATAACAAGGGCGGAACGCAGATAGAACGACGGCTGGAACACCGTGCCGGAAGTATAAACCCCAAGGACGTTTTCCTGACGGCAGCAGGACGCGCACAGCTTGACAAGCAGTTTTCCGCTGTCAATCGGCGCAGCGCCTTTCCCAAATACCGCCGCAACGATATTCGCCTGATGGCGTCCGACTGTCTCCACAGCCTCAGACCAGAGGTAGTTATTGGCGGCGATCTGCTCCGCCTCACCGTTCGGTATGGGAAAATTGCCGAGGGTCAACGTTCCCAGCAGACTGTCCGATTCAAACATCAGCCGGTTGGGCTGCTTTTCCGAAAGCTTGCAGGAAATCCCCCAGTCGCTTTTGAGATCGCGGCAGAGCTGCTCCCAATCCCAGTCAGGATTTTCCAGCAGGAGGATCGCAGTAAACAGAGAACGGCTCTCCGCTGAAACGGCAAGCTTCCAGGTGTCTCCCCAAAAACCGGGATCGGAAATGGACCAGTCCTTGGAGACAGGGAGGGAGAGCCCGTCGCCGCCGGAGGCCGGGCTGTACGAAAGCTGGAGCTCATGCGCCCGGTACAGCCGGATTTCCCCCAGCCGGATATCCTCCGGCAGATCCGGGAACCGGTGTTCCAGCCATTCCAGCGCCTGCCTGTCCAGATCCGGAATGCGGCTGCGAAGCTCTGCAAGCCATACAGGAGAGACCTTGGAGAATGCGGCCTCATTCATCATCGCTGTGAATTGGGTCCCCTCCGTGCCATGAGGGATTGTCCCAAAGCAATAGGGAGTGTTGGGAACCCAGCCGCTGATCTCAAGCGCGGCGAGATTTTCAGAAAGCTGTGGACGGTTGCATACAATGCCGGAAATGGCAAACAGCTTTTCGTCGCGTTCCTCTGTCAAAAGGCCCTCCATCAGCTTGCGGTCGGCCTCCTCGTTGATATAGTGGTTTTCCATCTCCTCGAGCGTTTTGCCCTGCTCCAGCTCGGTCTGCTGGCGCGTGAACTCATAATCGCCGGGCACGAGCGCAAGCCCGCGCGCATTGGCTTCCAGAGCGCCGGCCTTGTCCCCGAAATGGCTGCGCAGCCGCGCCAGCGTCAGCCAGGCCCACGGATATTCCGGGTCCTCCTGCACACCTCTTTCCAGATAATCCCGCGCCTTTTCCGGTTCGCCGCAGTACATCAGCGCGTTTGCGTAGCGGTAGTACCACACGCCGCAGCCGTGCGCCAGATCCTCCACAGGGGCCAGCCACTCGGCCGCCATATAGTAGTGCTCATAATCGTCGATGTTGTTGCACGAATAGGCAATGCGCAGCGCGATCTCCAAATCGTGGTGCGCGTCCTCCTCCGAGAAGCGTCCGGCATCCACGCTGCCGCTGATAAAATCAAACAGAATTTGCAGCTGCCGGTAAGCGTAGGAGCTGAAATTATCCTCACAGGCATCCAGCTGATCGATGATTTCCTGGGTAAGAAGCGTTTCCATAAGCACCTCCTGATTTTGAACCGTCAAATTTGATATCATTATAATGGATTTTACAGGAGATTACAACCGGGAACCGGATCTAATTCCGGCGGTTTTGGAAAAAATATCCAGCTTTTGGAGAAAGTTTTCCGGAATCCCTTGACAATCCGTACCGAAACCGTTATAATTACTTATGTTATACGACGAATACCCCTGCCTTTCGGCGGATGGGAGGGAAATAAATGGCTGAGATTAGAATCAAGGACAATGAGTCCCTGGACAGTGCTCTGAGAAGATTCAAGAAGCAGTGTGCCAGAGCGGGCGTTATTGCCGAAGTTCGCAAGAGAGAGGCTTATGAAAAGCCCTCTGTAAAGCGCAAGAAAAAGTCTGAGGCAGCCCGTAAGCGCAAGTTCAGATAACCTGTGCGGTGCAGCAAAATCAAGGAAGGAAAAGCGGGCGTTCTGCCCGCTTTTTTGATCCCGAAAAACGGCGGAGGATCCGCTGGGTGCGAGGTGAAATATGGGGCTTTTTTTGCCGTCGGCAGCAGTCGAACGGGTGATTGACATTACGCCGGAGCTCCTCCGGGAGCTGGGGGTGCGCGGGCTGATCCTGGATGTGGACAACACATTGGCGGAGCATGGCTCACCGCAGCCTTTTGCCGGGACGATCGAATGGTCGCGCCGGATGGCGGACGCAGGGTTCGGGCTGATCATCCTGTCGAATAATACGCATGAAAGGGTGGCGCCGTTCGCCGGGCGGTATCGGATCCCGTTCCTGAGCATGTGCATGAAGCCGCTCCCGTTTGCCTATTGGCGGGGCGCGAGGCGCCTTGGGACGAAATGCCGCGAGACGGCGGTGGTGGGCGATCAGATCTTCACCGACGTGCTCGGCGCGAACCTTTCCCGGATGCGCTCCATCCTGCTCACCCCTGTCAGCGAGGAAAAATCCCTGTCGTTCCGGATCCGGCGGCGGCTGGAAAAGGGCATCCGCAGGCGCATCCGGCAGAAGGGCCTTGGCCCGGAAAAATAACAGAAGCAGCGAGGTCTTGACAATGGGAAACAAAAAAGTGCTTGTCCTGCTTGGCCCAAACCTAAACATGGTCGGTGTGCGGGAGAAAGGCGTCTACGGCGATGAAACGGCGGAAAGCATCAACCTGCAAATCATGGAGGAGGCCAAAAAGCACAACTATGAATGTGAGATCTTCCAGTCGAACTGGGAGGGCGCTCTCATTGATAAAATCCATGGCGCAAAGGGCGTTTACGACGGTGTGGTGATCAACGCCGGGGCGCTCACGCATTACAGCTATGCCCTGCGCGACGCGATCGCCTGCGTGCGGATCCCGTTCGTGGAGGTGCATATGTCGAACATCCACGCGCGCGAGGAATTCCGGCACACCTCGGTGATCGCGCCGGTATGCGCCGGGCAGATCGCGGGATTTGGCAAGCAGAGCTATTTTCTGGCGCTGTCGGCGCTGGAAAGCCTGATGTAAAAGGGAAAAGGAGGCGGAACGATTATGAAAACAGCAGTTGAACGGCTGATGGATCTCCTGCCGGAGCAGGACGGCTGCGCCGCGCTGATCACCTCCGGCAAAAACCGCCGCTATCTGACGGGCTTCCCGTCGAGCGCGGGGATGGTCCTTGTCACGAAGCAGGGCGCGTGGTTCATGACGGATTTCCGGTATTTTGAAGCGGCCCAGCTGAAAATCAAAGACTGCAATGTCCTGATGTACACCCGCGCCGCGGAGACGCTCCAGCAGCTTTTCCGCGAGCAGAACATCACCACAGTATATCTGGAATACTCTGCGCTCACGCTTGCGGAGGCCGACGACCTGGAAAACACCTGCAAATCAGCGGGCGTCCAGGCTGTCAAGGACGGCACGCTCGACACGATCCTGCGCACGCTGCGCATCGTCAAGACGCCGCAGGAGATCCAGAAAATCCGCGATGCGCAGGCGATCACGGACGCGTCGTTTGAATATATCCTCGGCAAAATTCACCCCGGCGTCACGGAACGCGAGATCGCGCTCGATCTGGAATTCTTCATGCGCCGCAACGGCGCCGAGGGCGTGGCCTTTGAACTGATCGTCGTGTCCGGTGCAAACGGATCGCAGTGTCACGGCGTGCCCTCAGAGAAAAAGATCGAGTCCGGCGATTTCGTAACGATGGACATCGGCGCGCTGCTTGACGGCTACCATTCCGATATGACCCGCACCGTCGCGGTGGGGGAGGTCACGGAGGATCAGCGCCGCGTATATCAGACCGTACTCGACGCACAGCTTGCCGCCCTTGCTGCGGCCAAGCCGGGAGCTGTCTGCTCGTCGGTTGACAAGGCGGCCCGCGACATCATCGAAAAGGACTACCCGGGCACGTTCGGCCACAGCACCGGTCACGGCGTGGGCGTGGAGATCCACGAATGGCCGCGCTTTGCCGCGTCCGATTCCACCACACTGCTCCCGGGCATGGTGGTCACGGTGGAGCCGGGGATCTATCTGGCGGGCCGGTTCGGCGTGCGCATTGAGGACATGATAGCGGTGACGGAATCCGGCACCGAAAACCTCACGCATTCCCCCAAAGAGCTTATTATTTTGTAAGCTTTTGGAAAACACTTCCATTTCACCGGAAATATGCCGGAAACTCCCACCGCTTTTGCGGGAATTTTCGTGTGAAAGGAAAACTTTTCGGGAATACTTGAAAAACAGAAGAAAATACGATAAACTAAAAGACAGGAAAACTACAATTTTGGAGGATTTTTTATGATTTCTGCAGGCGATTTTAGAAATGGCGTAACCTTTGAGATGGACGGCAACGTCGTTTCCATCATCGAGTTCCAGCACGTAAAGCCCGGCAAGGGCGCGGCCTTTGTGCGCACCAAGATCCGCAATGTGATCACCGGCGCCGTGACAGAAAAAACCTTTAACCCGAACGACAAGTACCCGACCGCCTACATTGAGCGCAAGGACATGCAGTACCTCTATCAGGACGGCGATCTCTATTACTTCATGGACAACGAGACTTACGAGCAGATCCCGATCAGCGCGAAGGTGCTCGGCGACAACTTCAAATTTGTCAAGGAGAACATGGAGTGCAAGGTCCTTTCCTACAAGGGCAATGTTTTCGGCGTGGAGCCGCCCACCTTTGTGGAGCTTCAGGTCACCAAGACCGATCCCGGCTTCAAGGGCGATACCGCTACCAATGCGACCAAGCCCGCTACGCTCGAAACCGGCGCGGAGATCAAGGTCCCGCTGTTCATCGATGAGGGCGAAATGATCCGCATCGACACCAGAACCGGTGAGTACATGGAGCGCGCATAACGCCCCGTGATACGGTCAATCTTTCACCAAAAGGGAGGTACACACCTATGACGAACACAGAAAAGGTTGCATACATCCGCGGTCTGGCCGAGGGCCTGGAGCTGGATGAGAGCAAAAAAGAAGTGAAGGTTATCAACGCGATACTCGATCTGCTGGACAGCATGGCATCGTCTCTGGCAGAGGTGGAGGAAAGCTGCGCCGATATGGCGGATCAGCTTGATTCCGTTGACGAGGATCTCGCGGATCTGGAAGAAGAATTCTATGGCTACGACCATGATCACTGCCATGAGGATGACGAGGACGAAGAAGAAACCTATTATGAGGTGACGTGCCCGACCTGTCATGAAACGATCTGCCTGAGCGAGGCCACCATTGCGGACGGCGAGATGGAATGCCCCAACTGCGGTGAAAAGCTCGAGTTTGATCTGGACGACTGCGACTGTGACGACGGCTGCGATTGCTGCCACTAAACCGCAGGCAGTACCCCAATAAGGTATTGCTGCACGGCGTCAGCCGTATGATATCCTGAATCACATATAGGCTTGGCCTGAAAAAAGCTGGTACAGAACTGTACCAGCTTTTTTGTGCTTCCATGATTTTCTAAAACGTCATCAAAAATTACCAATCTACAAAGACAGCAGACGGGTAAGCGCGCGGGCGGTCCTCAGTTCGGGATCCTGAAAATGGCCGCCGGGATTGATCTCAAAAAGGGTCGGGAATCCCCGGCGCTTCCATTCGGCGGCAAGACGCTCTGTACATCCGCGCACCGATGCCATCCGAGGATTGCGCACCCGGTGCTCTTTGTTCCCAAGCGAAAGGTAAAGCTTTGGGCACGGAACAGCCGTCCTGTTTGTCAGGGCGTATTCCTCCCAGCCGTCGAACCACAGGGAACCAGATACCGAGGCCACCCGCACAAATTCCGTACACCGGTAAATCGCATAAAGAGAGAACAGTCCCGCCATCGAATACCCGGCGATCGCGCGTTCCTTTGGCGAGGAAGGCAGCGCCTGCTCACATTCCGGCACAATTTTTCCGACAAGCTGCCGCAGGAAATCGTCCGCGCCGCCGGAAAAGGGTTCCGACGAAGCATAGAGCCGATCCGCCGCCCAAGGGGAGAGATCGCGGTTCCAGTCGAGCCCGGACAGGACAAACAGCGGAAACTTCTCCTCCAGCAGATCCCAGACGCAGTCTCCCTCACCGGAAGAAGCGAGCAGCCAGATCGCCTGTTCACAGTTGCCGATTTCCGGCAGAAACAGCTCCACCTGATATCTGCCAAACTGAAACACCTCCATTTTCCTCCGTATCCCCCTTTAACAAAGCCAGACCAGGCTAAGCCTGAACGTAAACCGTGTCACGCTCCGCTGACACTTCGCGGGCCAGGCTAAGCCTGGACGTAAACCGCGTCGCGCTCCGCTGACGCTTCGCGGGAATACCGTTGCCACGGGTACTGTGTCGCGATGGGTAGCTTACAGACGCTTGCCGTAAAAAACACTTAAAAGTTTTACTCGATTTTTTTCAAAAAATCGCGGGTCCGGGCAGAGCCCGGCGGGGTATGGGGCGGAGCCCCGTTCAGTCAAAGACCACGGCGACTTTGCCGCAGTTTCCGGCGGCCATCAGCGCGTAGGCGTCCGCGGCTTTTTCGAGCGGGAATTCGTGCGTGATGAGCTTTTCCGGATGGATCCCCCAGCGCACCAGGCGCTCCACCAGCTCCTCCATCTTCCAGAGGGAGGTTACCCAGGAACCATAGATGGTTTTCTGGCCGTGGATAATATCAGGGCTCGGCTGGAAGGTACAGGTTCCGCCCTCGCCCACAAATGCGATCTTGCCCCACTCGCGTGTGGCGCGGATGGCAAGCTGACGGCCCGGATCGCTGGCGCTGGCATCAATGGCGCGTTCTACGCCGTGTCCGTTCGTTGCCTTCATGATCCCATCCATCGCTTTGTCAGGCGTAAACAGGTAGTCCGCAAGGCCGAGATCCTTTGCCAGCCCAAGACGGTATTCGCTCATTTCCACACCGATGAGCATGTTCGCGCCCATCGCTTTGGCAAGCATCAGCGCGGCCAGACCAACAGGTCCCAGCCCCGTCACCAGTACGGCGTCGTTTCCGGAAACACCGATCTTTTCAATCGCCTCATATACTGTCCCGAAGCCGCACGCCACCTGCGCGCCGTCCTTATAGGTCAGTTCGTCAGGCAGTGCGATCAGATCCTTTTCCTCCGCAAGGATGTATTCAGCCATGCCGCCGTCCCGCTGCCAGCCGTAGGCGCGCCGGAAGCTGCTTTTGCAGGAAATATAATAGCCGCGGCGGCAGTCGTTGCACACGCCGCACCCGGAAATATGATACACAATTACCCGATCGCCCTTGTGGAAGCGCCGCAGGCCGGTGCCCTCCTCTACGATGATGCCGCACGGCTCGTGGCCCGCGATAGTACCGGGAATGTATCCCTCCGCGCCCTTGCCGGAATGCTCGCGGTAAATGCAGCGGATATCGCTGCCGCAGATGGTGGACGCTTTCGTCTGAATGAGCACTTCGCCCGGACCGGGCTTCGGGATCTCGAATTCCCGCAGCTCCACGGTGCTGTTTCCCGGGAGGATAGCTCCCCTCATTTTTCCTTCCATGACAATACAACTCCTTTCGGCCGCACACACGGCGGCAGGGGAGGACTTGTATCCTCCCGCTATGATTTACCCTTTTATTATAGCTTTTTGAGGTAAAAACCACAATGGGATTGTGAAAAAATTCTTTTACAACAGAAAAACAGTACAAAAAGGCGCACGCTTGACAGCGGAAAGCGTTCTTTGCTATACTAAGTAAAACCCGGAAAAACGTGGGGCGGATTTTTATCGGGGCCGCGCCAGCGGATAAAAAGCCCCGTCCGAAGATGAGTTCGGGAACGGGGCTGTGTGGAATAGGGGGATGTGCAGTTATGCCGGCGGATATGAAGCATATCATTGCCAGTGCTTTTGTGGATATGACCAGGGAAAAAGGGATCGATAAAATCACGGTAAAGTCGCTGATCGATGCGTGCAATATTTCCCGGCAGACCTTTTATTACCATTTCCAGGATATCATGGAGGTAATAGAGTGGGCGGTGGAACAGGCAACGAAAAGCACGCTTGCACGCGGTTTGGAGGCGGAAACGCCTGAGGATGCGCTGAGCGTCCTGATCACCTCGGCAACAGAGAACGGGACGCTGATCCGCAGGCTTCTGGATTCCCAAAAGAGAGCGCAGATTGAGAAGTTGTTTGTGCAGGCGTCCAGAACGTTCCTGCAGGAATTTATCCGCAACAGACCGCAAAAGCTTTCCCTGAATTATTCCGATATGGAGGTCGCTCTGGACTTCTGGGCTTTTGGAATATCCGGCCTGCTCCTGAAATACAGCGAGCAGGATCACATAGACGCGAAAGCGCTGGCCTGTCAGATTTACCAGCTGCTTCCCGGGAAAATAGAAAACAATCCCAAATGATGCTCCGGATATCACGGCGCATCATTTTTTGTTTGGGAATCCTTCTGTTCGCGGTACAGCCGTATGGTCCCGTTCTGATGCAGTGTCAGCAGGATCTGGGCAAGGATGGGGAACAGGATCATCCCGGCTACGCCCAGCAGACGGTATCCCAGATAAATGGAAATCAGCGAAACGACCGGGTTCAGGCCAAGCTGATCGCCTACCACCTTTGGCTCGAGAAGGTTCCGGATCACGGTTACAATGGCGTACAGTACCGCAAGCCCAAAAGAGAGGGGGAGATTCCCCTGAAGAAGTTCCAAAAGGATCCACGGGATCATGATTCCGCCGGTTCCAAAGATGGGCAGCGCATCGAAAATGGCGATGACAGCGGCCTTTCCCAGAGGATTCGCGACATCCAGCAGGAAAAATCCGACGCTCAGCTCCGCAAAGGTGCACAGCATGAGGATAAAAAGGGCCTTGAGATATTTTAAAACCGTATCCCGGCAGAGCACCTTCAAATTGTTTATTGTGTCGGAAACTTTGTCCGGAAGCTGTACTTTCAGAAAGGCTTTTATTTCGTCATATTGAAGGCTGATAAAGAAAGAGAGCAGAATGGCAAAGACAATGGAAATGAGAAGATTGGGAATCCCGCCGATTAAATCCGCGGCCAGTCCGATCCCCCAGTCGGAAACGCTCTCTATCAGACCGGTCAGGGAGGAGGAGAGGCTCTCTGCCACGGCGTTGAGATTTTCCAGATAACCGTCCGGCAGATTTGAAAGCCAGCCCTCCACCTGCTGTGCTGCGTGTTCCAGAGCAGGCCGGAGAGTGGCATCATAATATTCCGGCATCTGGCGGAATATATCCTGCAGCAGAAAAATAACCCTGGCGCAGATGGAAAACAGCGCGAAGCCGATCCCCGTGTAAAGCGCGGCGAGAAGGGCTACAGACGCCAGCTTCTGATTGATCCGGAGCTTTTGATGGATAAAGCGCACCAGAGGGTTGATACAGCCTACCAGCACCAGCGCCAGAAGGAAAGGCCAGACCAGCCCAGCGATGCGCAGGCCGATGCAGCAGAGCAGGAGCACAACGGCCGCATAGAGGATCTTTACCAGAAAATCGATCCGTTCCTGTGTTGTTTTATGTATGTCAATCACCTCCGCGACGGACAGGGATTCCCCTGTCCGTCAGATCAGCGGCGGGCCGGCTGTGCGAACAGCAGACGATCCCGCAGCCCTGATTCTCATAATTCAGACGGCTGGCATTAACCCCCCGTTACCGGCGCAGTCCAGTGCCGCTCACTGCCACTACAATGTGATCGATCCCCATCAGAATAAGGTAGAAGCCGATGAGATACGTCACAGAGAAGAAGGAAAGCAGAGGGCGGAACAGCATCATAAAACCCAGCACCAGTCCCAGAATATTGGCGATCATGGTGAAATAGTAGTATCCCGTTCCGGCCGTCAGCCGGACGATGGTGAGATGGGACAGACGCGAAATGCAGTGGGCGATGAACCAGATCGGGAACAGGAAAACCAATGCCCAGCCGCCTGCGCCGGGATTCAGCAGCAGCAAAATGCCGGCAAGGACGCTCAGTATCCCTGTTACTAAAGATATTGCCGGACCAAATCCGGTATGCCGTTCCATTTTGATATAGAACGCGATATCCACAATGCCGGTGATCACCGCAAAAATGCCATAGACGAATACAATCCCGGTCAATGCGCCGGCCGGACGGGCAAAGGTCAGGATCCCCAGCAGAATCAGGGCGATGCCGATAACCAGCTCGCCCCAGCCCAAAGCCGATCTTCTTTTCATAAAAATTCCTCCTTACAAATATTGATAAGAACCTGCCTGACTTTTTCAGATCCCTCATACCAGAACTGTCAAAAGCCATGCTGCACAGAAGCCTGTCACAGAGCAGAGGCAGCCGGGAGTTAGGCTTTGTATCCAGAATACCAGATATACCGGAAAAATAACACTGGCAGTTTCCAAAATCTGTATAGTCAAATCGGCGGAAGTGTAAAAAATATTGACACTTCTGCCATTTTGTAAGGACAGAAACCGAAAACTGCAAGTGGCGGATCTGCGATTGGTCTGGTATAACAGAAAGTGAAAACTGCGTTTATCGGAAAAGGAGGCTTTGACGATGGAGCAAGGAATGTTTGCGGCAAAGCTGCGTGAACTGGAGGAGCAGTACGGCCGGCTGGAAAACCGCCTGCGTCTGTGCCAGCGGGGGGATCGCACAAAAATCCATCAGGAGATGCTGCGCGCTGCCGATGAGTACAGGGAAACCGAATCCTCCCTTCAGGAAAACGCGGAGGAAAGCCGTTCCCCGGCGGTAGCGGCGCTGGCGGGAGTCCAGCTGGAATATCTCCAAAAGATCCGGGAAATTCTGGAGCAGAAGCTCCCGGAATATCTGGGAGCCGGATCCCAGCTGGAGGGACGGACAGAGGCCGCTGCCCTTTACGGCGAGTATGCGATTGATTTTGCTGTGCAGTCAATACGCTATGCGCTGCTCGCCGCTTTGGAAGCGATGGATCTGCAAATGAGCCTGGATGAGCAGGAAAAAAGCAACCGGGTACAGGAGAGCTGCCTTTGATTCACAGCTGATACGGGAGGCATAATCGGAATAGGGAAAAACAAAATTTGAATTTTGGGAGGGGATTCCGTATGAAGAACACGACAAAACCATTTGCCACAGAAACAGAGGAGGCGGCAGCCGGCGCAGAAGTATTGGAAATCGAGGAGGAAAGCCGCAGGCTGTTGGAGACAACACAAAAAACTGAGGACGATCTCTCGGCCGTCTACCGGAAAATGGTGGAGGGCGGATGCTCCGGCGAGGAAATTCAGGGAAAGGTGGGGTCGCTCAGACGGACAGCGAATAACCTGTTCAAGGCGTGGACGCAGATCCATTCCGCCAGCGATGAGCTCAACGCCCGCTGGAGCGATCTCCAAAACCAAAAGAAAAAACGCAGATTTATCGCCGCGCCCCCGGCCAATGCCGCGATCGATTTGAGTGAAACGCGTTCCGATCATTTTGCGCGCGGCCTGAACCTCTACAAGCTGCTGCTGATCTGCTTTACCGGCAGCTTTGTCGGCGTTGTCATCGAGCTGTTGTGGTGCCTGATCACAAACGGCTATCTGGAAAGCCGTTCCGGGCTGGTATACGGTCCGTTCAACCTGCTGTACGGGGCCGGGGCGGCCGCGCTGACAGCCTGCCTTTACAGATTCCGCAACAGGGGCAGCTGGCTCTCCTTTTTAGGCGGTATGGTAGTGGGCAGCGCGGTGGAATATGTCTGTTCCTGGGCGCAGGAGCTGCTGTTCGGATCCCGCTCCTGGGATTACAGCCATCTGCCCTTCAATATCAACGGACGCATCTGCCTGCTGTATTCTGTGTTTTGGGGGATCCTGGGCGTCCTTTGGATTAAGAATCTTTATCCCAGAACGGCGCAGCTGATTCTGAAAATTCCCAACCGGATCGGGAAACCTGCGGTATGGGCGCTGACGGCCTTTTTTATCCTGAATGCGCTGCTGTCGTGCGCCTGCATTTACAGATGGTCGCAGCGGGACGAGGGAATAGCGCCCTCAAACGCTTTCTGGAAGCTGATTGACGAGAGATTCCCTGACGAGCGGATGGAAAAAATATATGCCAATATGGAATTTGTAGAAGAATAGCCCCGGAACGCCGGGTCGGAAGGAGGTGATCCTATGGAGGAGCAAAACATGGAAAGCTATGAAAACAGGGTGCTTACTATCCCAAATCTCCTGTCTTTTTTCAGGCTGTGCCTGATCCCTGTGATCATATGGCTGTACTGCGTGAGGGAGGACTCCCTGGGCACAGCGGCGGTGCTTGCTCTCTCAGGATTGACCGATGTTGTGGACGGCAGGATTGCGCGCAGGTTCCACATGGTCAGCAGCTTTGGAAAGGCGCTCGATCCGGTTGCCGACAAGCTGACCCAGATCGCGATGCTGTTTTGTCTGGTGTCAAGATTCCCCCTCATGCTTGTGCCTCTGGTGATCCTGACGGTGAAAGAAATCACAGCCGCGGTGCTTAACTCGCTGGCTATCCGAAAAACGGGCAAGGTGATGGGAGCGGTATGGCATGGCAAGCTGAATACAGTGCTGCTGTACACGACTCACATCAACCACTATCTATAAGATAGTTCTGTTTGTCTTTTTCCTGTGGTTCATCCTGGCGTGCCTTGTGATTCCCAATATCAACACTGTTGTTTCCGTCTTTTTCCAGGACGGATCGTTCACGCTGGAA
>DVHF01000082.1 GCA_018712265.1 Candidatus Gallacutalibacter pullicola | reverse complement strand
TGCACAAAAAATAAATAAGAGCAAATCCACGATAAGCCATTATGAAAACAATATCAAAATTCCATCGGCAGATACCATGATCCAACTGGCCGTTTTATATCATGTATCGCTTGATTATCTGGCAGGCATAGATAAAAAGGAATCCGTTACGATTGAGGATCTGACGGAGGAACAAAAGGAGATTCTAAAAAGTATTTTAGAAGGATTTCACGATAGGAAGTCCCGTTCTTTTCGGGGACTTACGAAAAGACAGCAGGAAATTTTGAACCAGTTATTGATACAATTTCAGCGCCCGCTATGAACGATTCAATGATATGCTCCCCCTGCGAATTATGTCATATCTCCGACCAGCCTCCCACCACGACACAGTACCCAATCTTATCGTCATTTCCGCGGAGGTACGACGCGTAGCGCGATCTGCCCACCGCAGGTGCGCGGTCTGCTGACCGCAGGTCCAGGCTAAACCTGCAAAAAATAAGCCCCGGCAAAGCCGGAGCCTAATCATCAACATAATAATATAGCCAACCCTGGACGCCGTCGGGAGCCGGCGCCCAGAGAGAGGCCCAAAGCCTAGAGGAAAGGGGAAAGAGAGAGGGGAACCTTTCCACAGGCAGGCGCAATCTAAAAAATCAAGACCCAAATTCGTCTGATATGCAGAAATTTGTCTGTTTCCCATACCAATTCTATAATAAGACATTTTTGAAAGAATATCAAGATTTTTTTGATAAAATTAACATTTTATCTTTTAAATTATTTTTTCTCATATCCTTTGCCTGCATTTATCATACAATAAAAACCTTAATTCAACCTTAAAAAACAGAAAGCCCCTTTGCTTTTTTCAAAAAATTTTTTGACTGCAATTCCAGATTACATTTCACAAATCACCCCGTATGAATCGGATTTTTAACAGCGTTTTCCAAAGACGGTTTACCGCAAAAATATTGCAGAAACACCATTTCTGCGCAGTATAAACGCATTATCATTGTATACAGACGCTGTTCTCCTTCTCTTTCCTTTTTTCCTGTTTTGTGCTATAATTTCAAAAAAGGTTGAACACGCGCCCACAGCAGCTGCTGCGGACATCCAAATTGGTTCGCCTCACAAGGGGGAGTTTCTCTGATGGAAAAAAGACAAATGGAACAATGCACAATTTGGCAGCCCATCGACGGGATCTGGCTTATTCAGGATGAGCGCGGATCCTCAAGCTATCTTATCCCCGGCAGGGATAAAGCTTTGCTGATCGACGCCGGATACGGCCGCGGCGATCTCAAAAAGATTGTGGATTCCCTCACTTCACTGCCCGTAATTCTCGTCACAACGCATAATCACGGCGATCACTGCCTGCACGCGGGGCAATTTTCACCGCGTTTCATGCACCCCAATGATATCGCCGTCCAGAAAGAAATGGAAGATACCACCGGAAACCGCTGGCCGGGGATCCCGTCTGCCGACACTTTCCAGCCGATCCGCGGCGGCGACGTGATCGACATCGGCGGTCTGTCCTTTGAGGTGATCGAAGCCTTCGGTCATACGCCTGGATCGGTCATGTTCCTCGATCGCACCCACCGCGCCCTGTTCACCGGCGACGCCATCAGCTCCGGGGGCCAGCTGTGGATGCAGGTCCCCTACGCGCTGCCGCTGCATAAGTATGTGGAGAATCTTGAGGTTCTCTGCCGCAGGCTGGATCAGGAGGGCGAGCTCACCTACCTGGGCGGGCACTATATGCAGGCCGGAGAGCCGGGATCGCCGAATTATAATCCTGTCACGCGCCGCACAATCGACGATATTATCGCCCTGTGCCGCGATATTATGGCCGGAAAGCCGCTGGAGATGACGCCGTTCCAGTATGGCGTTGGTTCCGCATTCGAGCCGCTCAAGGAGGGCGAGGCAATGATCGCCAAACGCGGCGGCGTCACGATGGTTTTCCGTCCCGACAACGTGTAAATCCATCGGACAGACCTTATCCGGCAGAACGGCAGAAATGCCGCAAAGAGAGAAAAAAGGCGGCCCGCCATGCAGATAACCCGTCCATAAGAGGACAAGCCGTGCATGGCGTGGCCGCAAAATAAAAAGGACCGCACACCGGCCCTGAAAAGTATAGTTGAGGGACACACCGTTTGGCGTGTCCCTTAAAACTGTCAGAACGATTGATCTGCCGCGCCGTTCAGCGGCAGTAAGAAAGTCTTGCCCCGCGTCTCTCGATCCGCAAAGGCGTTTCGGGGAACCATCCACCGGATGGTTCCCCTGCTCTGTTTGCTCACCTTTCCGGGGGACGCTTCGCGTCCTTCTTTTCTTGTGGGGGCTTCTCGCCCCCACACCCCATCGCCGCCTTTTGTAAAAGGCGGGCGAAAACTTTAATTTTTTCCAAAACCTTTAGTACTTAAAGCGCAGGACACTGCGCTCGTCAAGGAATCCATCAAAGCTGTACAGCACCAAAATATCGTCAAAGCCGTTTTCCGCAATAAACTGGCTGATACTCGGGGCAAAATGACGCAGATCGATGATCGTCACCTCGGCGTAATTCTGCGAAAAATACGGCGCGATGCTGTTCCCAAAGGAATCCTGCAAAATCAGGAGCCGCTTTTGCGTTTCCGGGTTTTTGCCGCGGATCACCGTAATGCCGTGGTTCCCGTGCAGGAAAGCCGAATATTTATCGCGGATCTCAAACCGGGAAAGATCGTACAGTCCGTCCATCTGCGTGCCGTCACAGAAAACGCTTTCCACAGGGATATCGTACCATGTGATTGTGTCCTCCTGCGCGCCGGAAAGCCGGGAACGCGAATAATATGTGCCGTAGAATCCGGGCACTTCATGTCCCTCAAACGAGGAAAGCGGAACGGGCGTGAGACCCAAAGCGCCGCAGAGGGATTCATAGCCGTACCATGCGCCGAGCGTCGTCCAGTGATGATCCGTGCGGTAGTAGATGTATTCCCCGGCATGATCGGACAGAGCCGGGAACAGATCCACCGTCTGCGCATACGGGGCCAGCTCCTCATAGAAGGACCCGATCACGCTCTGCTGATCCAGCAGATGCAGGCCAGCCGGAAGCTTATCCGAAAGCACGGAATAGGAGTTCGGCACAATCGTCACCGTGACATTCCCGCTGTGCTTCTGTGCAAATTGGAGCAGCGCGTCCGTGTGGCTCTCCCAGGTTTCCGTGTCGAGGCGGATCACCTTATTGAAAAGCTGTCCGTCCCTGCCGAGCACGACGCCGTTATTTTCCGTCTTGCCGAGCGCCGTCTCTGTGACGGATTTGAGCGTCACCCACTGATCGCGCGCCGGAAACTGATCGTTGCAGTATTCCTCGTATTCCTGGGAAAATTCGTTTTTCAGGAAGCTCTCCAGCGTAAAATCCGGTTTCTGCGCGAGATAGCGGTTTTCCAGATCCGAATACGTCCGCGAAGGGATCAGCGGCCCGGCAGCCGCAAAAACGGCGATAAACACTGCAAAGAGCAGGAAAACAGGAATTTTTTTCATCATTCATCCTCCCGGGCCTTGTTTGAAAATGGGGAATATGCTTTTTCAAATCAGACCTAAAACCGGAAATATAAAAACGGGTTGTAGGTTGCGTCCACCAGATAAGCGGTGGAAAAGAGCAGGATGGCCGCCATTCCCGCAAACCGGAGCACCGGGTATTTTCCAAGCCGCGCGCCGATCCTTTTGCACGCCGGAACCGCAAAGAAAATTGCAAGCACCAGAATCAGCCCGTAATTGCGCAGATAATACAGGATATCATCCGAGAACTGGAAAGAAAACATCCGCGAAAAATAGACGCCGATGGAGGAAAAATCCGTCACGGCAAACAGCACCCAGCTTATCAGGATCAGGATGGACAGATAGCAGTGCGAGAAAATCCGATGCTTTTCCAAAAACGGGAGCAGGAAGCTTTTTTCCAGCACAAGGAACACAAAAAAGAACAGGCCCCACAGTACAAAGTTCCAGCTGGCGCCGTGCCAGAAGCCCGTGGCCGCCCACACGACAAACAGGTTAAAAATGGTGCGGTATTTTCCCTTGCGGTTGCCGCCCAGCGGAATATACAGATATTCGCGGAACCAGCTTCCCAGCGTGATATGCCAGCGCCGCCAGAACTCCGTAATACTGCGCGACGCGTAGGGGAACCGGAAATTTTCCGGGAATTTGAAGCCAAGCAGCCTCCCAAGCCCGATCGCCATCAGGGAATAGCCGCTGAAATCAAAATAGATTTGCAGGGCATAGGCAAGGATCCCGAGCCACGCAAGCGGCATGGACAGCCTTTCATAGCCGATCGCCGCCATCTCGTCCCAAAGCTGGCCGATCTGGTTCGCCAGCAGGACCTTGCTCCCCAGTCCGAGCAGGAATATTCTTGCTCCCTGCTCGAGATCCTCCGATGTAATGCGGCGGCGGTGGAGTTCCTCGTTGATATCGGAATATTTGACGATAGGCCCCGCGATCAGCTGCGGAAACAGGCAGACGAACGTCGCAAAATTGAGCAGATTGCGTTCCGCCTTTACCGCTCCCCGGTAGACGTCGATGCTGTACGACATGGTCTGGAACGTATAAAAGCTGATCCCCAGCGGGAGCGCCACACTGAACACCGGCGCGGCAAAGCCGAGCGCGCGGAGATTATCCAGGAAAAACCCGGCGTATTTGAAAAAGCCGAGACTGCCCAGATTGAATACCAGCGACAGCCCCAAAAATGCCCTTGTCCCCCATCGGACGCCGCGTTCCCGGCAGAATTCTATCCCAAGCCCGGCGCAGTAATCCGCCAGGATAGACGCAAACATCAGCAGGATAAAGCGGGGTTCCCCCCAGGCGTAAAAAATCAGGCTGGCGATCAGGATAACCGCGTTTTTCAGCCGGAACGGGCAAAGATAATATATCAATAAGACGATGGGCAGGAACCGGAACAGGAATAAAATGCTGCTGAAAACCACGTCGGATCCCTCCAAAAAAGCAGCCGCCCCGGGAAACGGCAGGGAGCGTGTTCTTTCTCGCTCCCTGTCCTTACGGGGCCGTCTCCCTCACCGCTTCACGGTATTCCGTGATAGAGGATTACCCTTTTCAAAAAGGCGGGCGGATGCTTTCTCTTTTTATTTTCCTCTGTCTGTAGAATTATTGTGCCGCCGCAGAGGATTCCGCGGAGCTTTCGGACGCCGCCGGTTCTTCGGAAGAATCCGGGCTTTCCGCGCTGCTTTCAGACGGTTCGGGCAGGACAGGATCCTGATAGTTGAAGTAAGCGTGCAGGGCTTCCAGTCCGCGGTCGTTCTGTTCCACATAGTAATCCAGCAGGGCCGCTTCGTCGGTCTCGTCGGTGTCGTTGTACTTGCCGAGCATCACAAAGAACACATAATCGTCGTACACAGCGACCTCGCTCGCCTGGATCTTCGGCATATTCATCGGATAGTTCATACCCTCCAGCAGGGAGTCGCGGTATTTATTGAGCTCATCTTCCACATCCTCCGCGTGCTCCGGCTGCGCTTTGACAGCGATCAGCGTATCTACATGCGTGGAGATCATCGGCCCCTGCGCCTTGAATTCCTCAAAGTATTGGGTATCGATGCCCATATCCTGAAGCTGCTCCTCCGTGATATCCATCGAGGGTAAAAAGTCCTCGCCGTAGGCGTTTACGACGGCCTGATACGCGCCGTCGAGCGTAAATTCATACGGCGCGGACGACTCCGCAGCGGAGGACGAGGATCCCGACGGGGAACCTTCCTCCCCGGACGAACACGCCGTCAATGCGCTGACAGCCATCGCTGCCGCCAGAAAAAGAGCAATTATTTTTTTCATAACAGAAAACCTCCAAATTTAAAGTCCCGGGCAGTACCGCGCAGCCTGCTTTTTTATTCTGCGCGGTATTGCCCTTGTCAAAAGGAAACAGGAAATTTTTTCTTCCAATAGAATAGACGGAAAAAAAGGAAAAAGGTGACAGCCTTTCAAAAAATTTTTATTCCTGATTTTCAGGGTGTATCTGAAAAGTCAAAAGTGCTGGAAAATTCGCTGAAAAATGGCGGATACAAGGCGCGAATCCGCCGCAATACTTTCGTATTGCAAGGGTGACGGGCGCAGCAGACGACGTTTGTCAGGTGAATTTAACAGGATTGAGGACTTTTCTGATACACCCTAGTATATCCCAACGCGAAAAAAATAACAGCCGCGTTTTGCGCACAAAATTAAAACAGAACACCGCCCATTTGAGGCAGGAAATACCAGATTGCCAGGGCGATCAGAAGCTGCGCGGCAAAGATACACGGGATCCCGATCATGAATTTGCGGTGGAGCGTCTTGTGGCGGATTTTCCGCATCGTCAGGTACATCCCCGGCGATCCGCCCAAAACGGAAAGGAGCAGCAGCGTGCGCTCCGGGATGCGGCGTCCGCGGCGCTGCGCCCTGCGCTTGTCCAGAACGGTAATCCACACGGCGGCCAGATTGATCAGCACCAGGTACACGAGAAAAAATTTCATAAAGCCCCTCCATTTTTGCCGAAAGGTTCTTTTTTCCGGTTTCTTATCCTATATATGGAAAAGGATCCGGCTTATCATACCGGATCGCATTGGAAAAGTCAACTGCCCATTTTGGAAACAGGGAAGGAAGGATGAAAAACATGCAGGGATTCTGGGGCCGGCACCCGGCCATACTTTCCATCATGATGCTTGCTGCCGCCGTATTTCTCACCATGACGCTCCAGGGGGAAAGCCCCGCCTTTGCCCGCTGGGAGGCCGAGGAAGCCTCTGCCGTCTCCGGCACTCCGGCTGAGGAAGCTTCCGGGCCGTCGGAGCAGACCCTTGCTCCGCTGACAGTTCCCCTCACGGAAAATGTGGACGAGATGCGCGCCGTATGGGTTCCGTACCTGAGTCTGGATATGCGCGGCGGGGACGGCAGCGCCGTGTCGTTTCAGGAAAAATTCGATGAAATAGTCCGCACCTCCAAGGAACGCGGCATGAATACGCTGATTGTTCAGGTGCGCCCGTTTGGGGATGCTCTGTATGAATCGGATTACTTCCCGTGGTCGCATCTGCTGACAGGGCGGCAGGGGATCCATCCCGGGTACGATCCGCTCGCATACATGGTGGAGGCCGCCCATCGCGAGGGGCTGGAAATCCATGCGTGGCTCAATCCTCTGCGAATCCAGCTGGAGACAAACCCACCCGAGCTTGCCCAAAGCAATCCCTATCAGGAATGGAAGCGCGATCCCGCAAAATCCGGCTGGACCGTCGATTATGGAAACGGGAAATACTACAATCCCGCCTACCCGGAGGTGCGCAGGCTGATTGCCGGCGGCGCGCGTGAAATCGTGGAAAAATACGACGTCGACGGGATCCACTTCGACGATTACTTCTATCCCACCGAAAAGGAAGATTTCGACAAGGCCGCCTACGACGCCTACAAGGCGGAACAGGGGGACAATGCCATGCCGCTTGCCGACTGGCGGCGGGAAAATATCAACCTGCTGATCCGCGAGGTATACGCGGCGGTAAAGGAGGCTGATACGGATGTGGTATTCGGCATATCGCCGCAGGCAAACCTGCAAAACGATCTCCGCATGGGCGCCGATGTGGAAACCTGGTGCTCTCAGGAGGGGTACCTGGATTATATCTGTCCCCAGCTTTATGTCAATTCCGATCACCCCACCCTGCCGTTTGAAACGGCGGCGGATCAATGGTGCTCCCTGCAAAGGCTGGACAGTGTGAAGCTTTATTTTGGTCTCGCGCTCTATAAGGCAAACTCCGACGCCGACGACGGCACCTGGAAAAGCTCTCAGGATATCCTTGCCCGCCAGATCCTTTCCGGGAGGGAGCTTGGCGCGGACGGATTCTTTTTCTATTCCTGGGAGTACCTCAGCGCCGATCAGACCGCTCAGGAGGTTGCCAACGTCATGTCCGTCCTGCAAGGGGAATCCGCCTGAAACAAGCAAAAAAAGATCAGCCCTGCCGGAGCATAGAGCAGGGCTGATTGTGTATGTTTTCTGTGTTCTCATAGAAAGTTGTAAGCAAATTCAGATAAGGAACGGAATTCACGGGGTCTCCGGAATTTCCGATTCCACGGCGGAGACGGAGGACGATGCCGGAGCCTCTGCCCCAGCGGGCAGATTGCGGCTGGAAGTGATCCGCGTCACAATGCCGAATACCAGAAAAATCAGCGCCATCACTACGCAGTAAATCACAATCCGTTTTATGTTCACATTTCTATCCATAAAAGGAAACCTCCGCCGGTTTTCTTTATTATACCTCTTTTTCCCTCCGGATACAATACCCGTAAACGTATTGTCATAATTTGTCATGCTTCCGTAACAGATCGCCCGGATTGAGAATCTCATTTTTCTAAAATGGAAATTGTGGATTTTGCCGCACAGGAAAGAAAAAGCACGAAAGCGGTCGCGTTTTTCATTAGATCAAAAAAACCGTTAAATTTTAGATAAATTCTACTATTTTTCCAATTTTAACAGAGGATAATTCCAAATTGAATAGATAAATTAAATAAAAAATAAGGATTTTTTCCGAGTAATCATTTCTGGAAACGAATGGATCTCCGCGTTTCTGCGCACACTGCGTTTGACAATAGCTGGCAGGATGCTATAATGAAATACAGTAAGGCCGGAAATCCCCTGGTACCGGGACAGTTCCGCGTTCGGAGGGATTTCTGTAATTCTGTTTTGTGTAAAGGAGAATTGATATGCAGGCAGAAAAAAAGAGAATCGATATGGAATCCGTTTCCGATAAATACTATACAATCCTCTCCAAGAGAAACGGCAAGGCTCTGGAGGTCGATGCGGCTTCCGGAGACAACGGCGCGCTTTTGAGCATTGCGGAGCCAAATGGCAGCGAAAACCAGCTCTGGCAGATCAAGGCCGCGGACGATCAGTTCGTCTATTTTCTCAATCAGGCATCCGGCAAGGCGATCGATATTATCGCCGGCGGGACGCAGAACGGCTCCTGGCTCCAGCAGTGGGAGTACATGAACGGCGAGAATCAGCAGTGGCAGCTTGAGGAGGGCAGCGACGGCTGCTTCAAAATCAAGGCGCGCGGCATCAACCGCTGCATCGACATTGTGGGTCTCTCCGCCGTGGACGGCGCCAAGCTTCAGATTTGGGACGACATGGACGGCGAGAACCAGCAGTGGCGGTTTGAAGAAGTAAAGAAGGCCGAGGAAACACCCGCAAAGAAACCGCGTACCACCAGAACCAGAAAAACGCCGGCAAAGACAGCGGAAAAGACGGCTTCTTCCAGAACAAAAACCGCGGCTGCCGGAGAAAAGACCGCCAAAAAGACAACCTCGCGCAAAACTGCCGCAAAATCCGAAACAACAACCACCACACGCCGCAAAAAGAAAGACTGATTTTGAAAGGCCGCGGATCCACCGGGATCCGCGGCCTTTTTGTCAATCGAATGTCCCCGCCGCAGCAGGGCGGGAATATTGCGCCGCCGCAGTGCATACGCTTTTGTATCAAGATACGGCGGTGAAGAATTATGATGCTCATTATCGAAAAAAAACATCTTGTAATCGCGCTGATGTGCTGTCTGTTAGTCCTGGCAGTCCCGCTGGCCTATGGCTCGGGACGCAGCGACGCGGTAACGGTCTCCGCGCAGGCCGGAAACTGGGGGCTGAGCTTCCAGGAGGAGGGCAAAACGCCGGTCGGCAACGCGACAAGCGAATTTCTGGCGCAGTATGACGCCTATTACGCCGGGGAGCCCGACGAAAAGGTGATCTATCTCACCTTTGACGCCGGGTACGAAAACGGCTATACCCCGGCAATTCTCGACGCGCTCAAAAAGCACAATGTCAAGGCGGCCTTTTTTGTCGTGGGCAACTACATAGAAAGCTGTCCGGAGCTCGTCAAGCGCATGGTGGACGAGGGACACATCGTGGGCAACCACACATATTCGCATCCGGATATGTCCAAAATCTCCGATCTGGAATCGTTTCGGAAAGAGATTGAGTCGCTGGAGGAATGCTACCGTCAGGCGACAGGACAGGAGATGCAGAAATTCTACCGTCCGCCGCAGGGCAAGTACAGCGAGCAGAACCTGAAAAACGCGCAGGATATTGGATACCAGACCGTTTTCTGGAGCCTTGCCTACGTGGACTGGTACGTAGATCAGCAGCCCACCCATGAAGAGGCATTCAGCAAACTGATTTCCCGGATCCATCCGGGGGCGGTAGTGCTTCTGCACAGCACCTCCCGGACGAACGCGGAGATCCTCGACGAGCTTCTCACCCGCTGGGAGGATATGGGATACACCTTCGGCACTCTGGATCAGCTCACCCGCGGCGAGCAGAACCAGATGGTAAGCAGGCTAAGCCTGCACGTAGATCGCGCACGCTCCCTCCGGTCGCTCGGCTGAGTGGTCGATTGTGCTGTAATGCTCGCGTTTATAGCACTCTGCGGATATTACACCAGATCTCCGACCAGCCTGCCACCGCGACACAGTACCAATGCAAAACACCATTTCAGCGACCGGAGGGAGCGCAGCGCGTATTACGTGCAGACTTAGTCTGCCGCGGTTTACGTCAAGGCTTAGCCTTGGAGGGTGAGGGTTGGTGAGGATGCGAAGATGGCTGTACCATACTCCGTCTGGCGGATCTCGCCGCCCTCCGCTGCACGGATCCCGGAGATCCCCGCCAGCAGCACCGTGTAACCGCGGCAGTCTCCGGATACGTTCACGGAAATGGTGTCCCCGCTCCGGGACGCCTCGGCCGTGTACAGCAGATCGCCGCCGTCCGCGTATACCTCCGCGCGGGCCGTTTGGCCGTCGGACAGGCCGTACAGCGCAAAGACGGGCGAATCGCCGTAGTCATAATCGGGACGATCCTCCCGGCCGCCGAAGCAGATCAGCGAATTTTCCCGCGCCAGCAGCGGGAAATGCAGATAATCGTGCGTTTCCTGGTACCATCTGCCGCCCTGATACTGCCTGCCTGTGAGGATATTCGTCCAGATCCCCTCCGGAAGATAGAACCGCGCTTCACCGCGGTCGTTGAAAATCGGCGCGCTCAGGAGGCTGTCCCCCAGCATATACTGCGTGTCTACGAACGCGCACGTCGGATCCTCCGGGAATTCCAGCAGCATCGGACGCATCATCGGCACGCCGGTGCGGGAGGTGTGCACCGCCTGGGCGTACAGATAGGGCATCAGGCGCAGCTTGAGACGCGTGAATTTCCGCGTGACCTCCACGGACTCCTCCCCATACAGCCACGGCACCTTGTATTCCTTGCTGCCGTGATAGCGGCTGTGCGACGACAATAATCCGAACTGCGTCCAGCGGTTGAAAATATCGGGATTGCAGCCCTCCTCAAAGCCGCCGATGTCGTGGCTCCAGTAGCCGAAGCCGCACAGCGACAGCGACAGCCCGCCGCGCAGGGACTGCGCCATCGAGGCGTAATTGGAGAGGCAGTCGCCGCCCCAGTGTACGGGATATTTCTGGCCGCCCGCCGTGGCCGACCGTGCAAACAGGCACGCCTGCCCCTTTCCGAGCCGCTTTTCCAGCACCTCAAAGACCGCCCTGTTATACAGCTGCGTGTAGTAATTGTGCATCCTGTCGGGATCGGAGCCGTCAAAATAGACGATGCCGCAGTCCGCCGCTTTCGGACCGAAGAACGGATCGCGCACCGGGATCCGCTCGCCGAAATCGGTCTTGAAGCAGTCCACGCCCATGTCGATCAGATGGGAGAGATAGCCCTGGTACCATTTCACCGCGTCCGGATTGGTGAAATCGACAAGCGCCATGCCGGCCTGCCACATATCCCACTGCCAGACGCTGCCGTCGCCCGTCCTGACAAAATACCCTTTTTCCAGGCCCTCGCGGAACAGCCGCGATTTCTGCCCGATATACGGGTTGATCCATACGCAGATGCGCAGTCCCTTTTCCTTGATCCGCCGGAGCATCCCCGCCGGATCCGGGAATACCTCCTTGTCCCATTCAAAGCTGCACCATTCAAAGCCTTTCATCCAGAAGCAGTCGAAATGGAACGTCGTCAGCCGGATGCCGCGGTCCAGCATCCCGTCGATGAACGACATCACTGTTTTCTCATCGTAGTCGGTGGTAAACGAGGTCGTCAGCCACAGGCCGAACGTCCATGCCGGGACAAGCGCCGGTTTTCCGGTGAGATCGGTGTAACGGGAGATCACAGCCTTGAGATCCTCCCCGCCGATCAGGAAATACTCCATAGATTCTCCCGGCACGCTGAACTGGTTCTTCGTCACGACCTCGGACGCCGTCTCAAACGACACCTTTCCGGGATGGTTCACGAAAACGCCGTACCCCTTGCTGCTGACAAAAAACGGGATATTCTTGTACGTCTGCTCGCTGTTGGTCCCGCCGTCCTCGTTCCACAGATCCACCGTCTGCCCGTTTTTGACGAATGCCGTGAACCGCTCGCCGAGACCGTAAATATTTTCTGAAACATCCAGAGACAGCTGCTCGCGCATGTACGCCGTTCCGTGATCGTCGAGGATATGCGCCATCGATTTCGGTCCGGAGGAGGTGAGCTCTTTCCCGTCATAGAGATAGCGGATCCCCCACTCCCCGCGGATGCGGATCTCCGCCGACAGGCCGCCGCTTTTCAGGATACAGACATCGCCCTCCTGCGTGATCTCCGGTGTGAAGGCCTCCTCACAGAGCTCAAAATCCGGCCCCCGGCGCCGTTCGCCCATGAAATTTTCCAGCTTTACCGCGATCATATCGCGCCGCGGCGCGCGGATCGTGACGGTCAGCATCCCTGTATTGAGCGTATCGCCGCGGCTCTGAATCCGCTTATACGGGCCGTATACCGTCACGAAATCCGTCCCTGTCTCAAAGTCGTAAACCTCCGCCGGAGCCTGAATTTCATAGCCAGGCTTTGTCAGCCACATTCCATTTGTAAATTTCACAACAACACCTCCGCCAAAATTGCGTACCCATTTTTATTCTATTATAAGGAATTCCTGCATGGAAAGACAGGGGATTTTTATGGTAGTCCGGCCGTCATTCGTAGAAAATTGGAGATCATTTTTGTCAACTGTGCTGAAAACCAATCTCTAAAAAAGCCGGGGCAGGTATTTACCTGCCCCTGTGCTTTTCTTTCCTTTTCTGCTGTTTCAGTTCAAACCGCCGCTGTTTCTCTGCCTCCCGTCGTTCCCGGTTCACAGTCCTGCGTTCGGTTTTCAACTGCTCCTGCTGTAATTTCAAAGCCTGCTGCGATTTTGTACCTATCCCGGTATTCTGTACCTGTTTCCGCACTTCTCGCTGTGCCCGTTTTGGATTGCGGGCGTCCTCTTTGACAGCAGCTGCCACAGCCGGACTAAATTTCAGACAACAGTAATTCTTCAGAACAAAATCATATATCTCGCAGTCTTTCGGTTCCGCGCCGAACGTAACCTTGCATACGGATAACTTTCCCTCCGATATGCGCTCAAAAACGCCTACCCAGAATGGTTCCTCAAAAAATACCGTCAATCTGCCTGATACCTTGTCCATGACAATTCCTCCTTAAATAATGATACCGAGCAAAGAACGGACGACCCTAAGGAGGGAGGGTTACTTACACCAGACGGTGCGGCCGGGCTACCTACCGGCTCTGTAAGAGATTTTCCCTTACGTTGCGTTTTTATCTTTGCTCCTTGATTTTACCACATTATCCGCTGTTGATCCACAAAAATTGAGGGCACAGCCGCCGCTGTGCCCCACATTCCGCTATTTCAACATAGATTCAATAATAAATTTTTTCGACGCGCTTGCCCATGCGCTCCACCAGCACGCAGAGATCGTCGAGCAGCTTCATCTTGATGCTCAGATCCGCGGGGAGTCCCGGGTTCTGGTGCGCCGGATTGATCGCCCGACCGATGAATACCCGCAGATTCGTGCATTCCTCCAGAAGCATCCGCGCGATCATGGCCGCGCCGTTTTTCGCGTCAAGACGGCGGAAATACTCCTCGTCCGCCTCATGGTTGAGGTAATCGCGCAGGATTTCCACGGTGCGGCTGAGCGTCAGGACACCTTCCGTCACCAGATCGATCCCCTCCAGCTTCGCGATCGGCGGCACCGTGGGATCGGAATAATCCAGCACCGTTTCGATGCGGCGGTTGAGCACACGCGCGACAATGTTGGCGCTTGTTCCGCCGCAGATCAGCTTCTTGCCGGGCGACGTGATGAAATCGTGCACCATGCGGTTGTCGTTGGCTTTATCGACCGGCGGGCCGGAGAGCATATTCACCACGCACTGCGGCGTTGCGCGGATAATCAGGCAGGTGGAATCGTCTCCCGGCTTATCGAGATACAGATCGTTGACCGCCTCGGCCAGAGAGCTTGCCAGACGCGGCGCGGACTTCTCTTTCTGGGTGGTTCGCGCCAGCCACGCCGAGACGTTATCCCAGTTCCAGCCGAAATTGAGCGCCTGACCGACGCCCGCGTATGTGACGCCGTCGCTGATCATGGCCAGAATGTCCCCGGGCTGGAGACGGAACCGGCTCTCGTAAATCTTCTTCCCGTCCACGGTGCGCGGCTTCTGTTCCAGCGGCATGAGCTTGCCGTCGCGGATATAGATACATGGCGGGTTGTCGAACTCCACCAGATAGGTCTGCCCGTCGTCACGGATCTGGGCGATGGTGAAGGTCGAATACGCCAGCTTGCGCACGCTGCACACCGGAAGCGTGCGTGTGATGGTCTCCACGGCCTCCTCGATCGGCGCGCCTTCGGTGAGCATCGTCGAAATAATGGTGCTCGTCAGGGTGGCGAGGATGTTCGCCTTGACCCCGCTGCCCAGACCGTCCGCCAGCACCGCGATGGTCGAATCGTCCGTATGCGTAATTTTTACCTTGTCGCCGCAGAGTTCCTCGCCATAATGGTTCAGGCTGCGGTAGGCGGTGTCAACGTGCATTTTCATCTCTGATCACCATCGTCCACAATCATATTCTTCAGCTTCGTCAGCGTGGCTTTCGTTTCAGCTGTCGTCTCGCCGAGCAGGCTCGCGATCTCCTGCGCCGCGATCATCTGCTTGTCGATGACCTTCTGTGCCATTTCCATCGTATCCATTTGCAGCTTATAGCGGCTCTGCTCCGCGGCAGCCTCCTGCGTCACATCACGGAAAATCCCCATCGCGAGGTTCTGCTTGGCTATGTAAATGATGCTCTGCACCGTAGTGATCCCATAATCGCGGTACTGCACCTTCTTATCGCTGATGGACTGGCGCGTTTCAAATACCGTCTGGAAATCCGACGTGTCGATCAGCTCATACAGGTACTTCTGGAGCGCCTCATGGCGTGTGATGCGGAACGCCTTCTCCGCGGCGGCATTGAACTCAACGATTTTCAGTTCCTCGTCGACGATAATCGTGATGTTCGGCGTCTCGGTGAGCACGTAGTTGGAAAGCGATTCGGCGCGCTCTTTCATATACGGGATGCACATGGTGAGCTCGGCCTTGTTCTGGTACACAGCGATCGCCTTGGCGCGGCACGACGGATAGCCGCAGGATCCACAGTTGAGCTCCTGCTCCGGCGTCTCCTTGCCGATTTTGGCGAGGATCGCGCGGATAGTGGCTTCGTCCGGAATATCCTCCCTGACGGAGCGATCCACAAACTTTTTCCCCATCGGGATGCTTTCCGGCATATTCGGGTAGCCGTCTGCATCCTCCCTTGCATAGCGGCGGATCTTCAGCTTCGTCGCGAAACGGGAAACGCCGTCCCGCACGGTGACAGGCCCGTTGATGCACGCCTCGCGGCACATATTCACCTCAATGAAGCAGTGATGCAGCTCTCCGCGCTGGAGCGAATGGCACAGATCGATGCACCCTGCGCTCCCGCTGACGCTGAGCATCTGCCAATCCCCTGTATCTCCCAGGGCGCGCAGCGATTCGATAATGCCGCCCGTCACGGGATATTCGCGCAGGATCTTCGAGCTGCCGTTCAGGAATGGCGCAGGCTCGGCCGCCGCAATCTTCTCGCCCTCGCTGTTGAGCCATTCGGCCAGCTCCTCAAAGGTGATCACCGCGTCGATCTCATTATTGTGGCGGATGTCCTCCGCCTCATCGATCTTTGCGATGCACGGCCCCGCAAACACGACGCGGCAGTCGTGACCGTAAGCCTCCCGCAGCAGGCGGCCATGGGCAATCATTGGGGAGACAACCGGGGCCATCTGCGGCACCAGATCCGGATAATATTTCTCCACCAGGTTATTGAACGACGGGCAGCAGGTGGTGAGGATATTATCCATCTTATTTTCTTTCACAAGACAGTGGTATTCAGCGGTGACGTAGGCCGCGCCCTCGCTCGTCTCGGAGACGCCGTAGAAGCCGAGAGCCTTAATCGCCCCCACAAATTTCTGCGGGCTTTCGAAATCGAACGATCCAAAATACGACGGCGCAAGGGAAATAATCACGCGGTCGCCGTTTTTCAGGTACGATTTGATCCGATCCACGGCGCTGGTGATCGTCTTGGCGCCCTGCGGACATTCTTCCAGACAGGTCCCGCACAGAACGCAGGAGCGATCCATGATCTTCGCCTGCTCATTCTCCACCTTAATGGATTTCACCGGGCAGACCTTGATGCACTTGTAGCAGTTTTTACAGTTAGCCTTTTTCAAGCCGATAATCCCCATAACGAACCATCCTTCTCCATAAAATCCAACCGGGCTACCCGGCAAAAGAGGACGGCCCGTCCCTTCCGGCCAACGGGAAGGAAAGCGGGCCGTCCGCAGACGCTCAATTTATGAAACTCTTGGCAAAACCTCTTTTTCAAAGAACTCCCCGGCTTCGGACGGAATCACCTTGAACCGTTCCTCACCCAGACAGACGCATACGCCTGCATTTGTACATTCTCCCATGCAGAACGAACCTTTCAGTTCGATCTTATCCTTGAGATTGTACTTTTCCACCATGCGCTCAAAAATGCTGATCACGTCGCGGGAGCCTTTCAGATGGCAGGAACTGCCTACACAGATGGTAATGTCCATAAGAAAAAATACCCCTTTCAAAAAAACGCCAGCCACGCCGGAGCTTCCGAAAGCGGGAACCGGCAGGCGCGCAGAATTGTCATGCGGTAAGGCGTGGATTTTTCTTTTATTATAGCATTTCCGATCCCGTCTGACAAGTGATATTTCTAAAAAACAGCACTTATCTTCCTCATTTTTCGTGAATTTACACCTGCCAAGGCTAAGCCTTGACGTAGAACGCGCACGCGTCGTACCTCCGCCCGGCTGGGTGGTCGATTGGGCTGATTCGCCCGCGCTGCAACCTTTCTTCGTATATTAGCGAGCCGATTTGGCTTGCCACAGGGGGTGTATCAAGGCTTAGCTTTGTGGTGGAGTAGGAATACTGCCTCTGGGGTCCGCAAATGCGTTTCGGGGAACCATCCACCGGATGGTTCCCCTGCTCTGTTTGCTCATCTTTCTGGGGGAACGCTTCGCGTTCCTCTTTGGCTTGTGGGGCTCCTCGCCCGCAACACGGGCCGTCCTCTCACGGAGGCCGTCCCCCCTTGTCATTTCATGACATTCCCCCCGCCCCGCGGGGGGATCTTCCTTTTGTCGCTTCGCGACATTTCCCCCACTCTGTGGGGGAATCTTCCCGCGCCCCCGCCGGGTCTCCGCTTCCCGCTTCGGTCGGCGCCTTGTTTGTGCGCCACTGGCGCACGGCGCCCTTTTGAAAAAGCTGGCGAAAACTTTATCCTTTTGCCTCCCACCGCGACAGAGTTCCTGTTCCTATCGGCGTTTCCGCGGAGGTCACGACGCGCGGCGCGAATTACGTCAAGGCTTAGCCTTGTGCTACAATCCGCAAATACGTCTTTGCCGTCAAACGGTACACGACAAAATAAAACAACCCAAACAAAATCACCGATCCCGCCGTACAGATCAGGAACAACGCCGTATCATACAGCTGGAACAGCGTCATCATCTCGCACAGCACATGGAATGCCGCCGCGATATGGATCACTGCCCCGCCCAGCGGCAGGAAGAACATCAGCAGAACCTGACGGCGGATCGCCCTGCGGGATTCCTCCCGGCTCAAGCCGACTTCCGACATAATCCGGAACCGCTGACAGTCGTCGTAGCCCTCCGTGACCTGCTTATAGTAGATAATCAGCACCGTCGCAAGCAGGAACAGCACCACGAAGAAAATCCCGATGAACAGCAGGCTCCCGTTGAGCGCATAAAATTCACTGCGCATCCCGTCCCTGTCCTCCAGGGTGCGGAGCGTCCCGGACACATCCGCCGCGTCCCGCAGTCCCGCAAGGAACGTCTCCCGCGCCGGTTGTTCCCCGCCCACGTCGAAATACCAGTCATAGCGCACCAGATTCTCTCCAAGTCCCTGCTCCCATGCGGAGGACAGCACGGAAAAATCCTCCTCCGTCACGATGGCAACGAAGCTTTCACCAACGCCGGATCCGCCGCGCAGCAGTTCCGGCGCGATCACCTTCTCCCGGATCCGGAACGTCTCCCCTGTGATCGTAAGGGAATCCCCTGCCGGTGCGCCGCCGTCCTGATACAGCAGGATTTCCCCCGGTTCCAGCGAAACCGTCTGCCCGCCGGCGGCTTCAAAGTCACTCACCGGCACAATCCGCAGATACGTCCCGGTAAACTGCGATTCCAGCGGGATCGCGTCCCCCTCGCGCTGGGTGTAGATTGCCGCCGATGTGAACGCCTGCGCGTTGTCCAGCGTTACGCCCGACTGCTCTGCGAGCGTCCGGACAGCATCCTGTGCGGCTGTATTTTCGGTGCCGGATCCGGAAAGCACCAGATGCGCCGCGCGGGGATATCTCTCCCGGAGGGCGTCCTCCTCCCCGATATTGATGCACACCGTCGTGGACAGCGTCACCAGCACACAGGTTGACAGAATGCAGATCGACGCAAGTCCCACGGCATTCTGTTTCATCCTGTACAGAAGTCCCGAAACGGAAATAAAATTCTCTGGCCTGTAATAAAACCTTTTCTTCTTCCTCAAATGCTTGAGCAGCGCGATGCTCCCGGCCGTAAACAGCAGGAACGTTGCGAGTATCACCAGCACAACCGCCGGAAAAAACGCCACCAGCGCGTCGGACGGGCTGTTCACCCAGAACACAATCCCATAGCCGAGCGCAAGCGTCAGCAGCCCGGACAGCGTCAGCACCCAGCGCGTCTTTGGCTCGCGCTCTCCGATGCTGTCTGAATGGATCAGCGAGACCGGATCCGTTTTCGCAAGCACCAGCAGATCATATACGAGCAGCAGCAAAAACACGATTCCGATCCACGCGGCTGTCTGGATCATCGCACCCGGCGCGGCGAGGAACGAAAAAGGCTGCGACAGCTTCGTAAAAAACAGCAGGATCCGGAACATCACCTGACTGAACACCAGACCGCCCGCAATCCCGCAAATCAGACTGGCCGCGCCGCTTATCAGCACTTCCCAAAACAGGATCGCCGCGATATGGCGCTTTTCCATCCCCAGAACAGCATACAAACCCAATTCTCGTTTGCGGCGTTTCATCACAAAGCTGTTGACATAGAACAGGATCAGAAGCACCAGCAGTCCGCAGAACCAGACGCAGAAATTCACATTCATGGACAGATACGCCGCCCAGCGGACGTCGCCTGAGGAAAGCTGTTCTGAAATCGCGTTCAACGTATAAATCAGCCCGGAGCATACGGCCCCGGCCAGCAGGTACGGTCCGTAGATCGCTCTATTCCGCCGGATATTTTCCCACGCCAGCGACAGGAAAAAGCCGCTATTCTTCATAGAGCACACCTCCTGACGCAAGCACCGCAAGCGTTTCGGAAATTTTCTGGTACAGCTCCTCCTCTGTCATTGCGCCGCGATAGATCTGGTGGAAGATCTCGCCGTCACGGATGAACAGCACGCGCCCGGCGCAGCTTGCCGCCCTGACGCTGTGCGTCACCATCAGAATGGTCTGTCCGCTCTTATTGATACCACCGAACAGCCGGAGCAGATCTTCCGACGATTTGGAATCGAGCGCACCGGTCGGCTCATCCGCCAAAATCACCTGCGGATCGGTGATGAGCGCCCGTGCGACGGCCACGCGCTGTTTCTGCCCGCCGGAGACCTCATACGGATATTTTTCCAGCAGTTCTGAAATGCCAAGCCGCGCCGCGAGGGGAGACAGACGGCGTTCCATCTCTTTTGCACTTCGGCGCGACAGCACCAGCGGCAGATAAATATTATCGCGGATGGAAAACGTATCCAGCAGATTGAAGTCCTGGAACACAAAGCCCAGATTCTCCCGCCGGAACGCTGACAGTTCTTTATCCGACAGCGACGCAATATTCTTTCCGCCGATCAGGACTTCGCCGTCTGTGGGACGATCCAGCCCTGCCAAAATATTCAGCAGCGTGCTTTTGCCCGATCCTGATTCTCCCATAATGGCGACGAATTCGCCGTCCTCCACAGAAAAATTCACATCAGACAGCGCCTGCACCTGTGCATTTCCAAATCTGGTTGTATAAATTTTTTTCAAATGATTTACCTGTAATAAAGACATCCCGATCACTCTCTCTTTTTCAAGGCAGTTTTTCGCTCTGCCCAAACACACACGATTTGAAGCTTTCGGCATCACCGATCTGAAAGCTTTTCGCCCTGCCCGGGCGAGACAAGTATTCTTGAAGCTTACAGCCTCACTGCTTTTTATTTTATCGGACCTCGCAGGTCCCGGCGAAAGGGGCCGCTCAGGCCGCGGGCGCAAAACATGAAACTGGCCGTTTCCGGGCTTTTGATCTATCGGACCTGAGAGGTCCCAGCGTCGGGGGCCATTCGGCCCATGCCCCCGAACCCCCAAGGGCCTTCCTTTTCTTGTTAGAAGAAAAGGAAGCAAAAGACTATTTAGGGGGATACCCCCTAAAGACCCCCAGGGGGAGCGCTCTGGCCGCGTCCCCCTTACACCCCCACGGCCGGAAACCTTTGAGGTAGGACGTACCGTATCGAGAGCCAAGAGGTGCACTCTCTATACCAAACAATCCTGCGCTTTGCAAAGCTTTCTCAATTATCGTACAACTACACGGCAAACTGTTTCGCTTATTTCGGGCGCGAACCGCTCGGGATCCTCGGCATGTAACCTCACCCTGTTTCGCGCTAACTAAGCAGGGCAGTCTCACGCTAAGGGCCTGACGGCCCAACGCTTACCATGGTGGATCCTCGAAAAAGGATCCGTCTCGACATTGCGGTTCGATAACCTCCGCGTTTGGGCGGAAATGGGTCCGGGACTGCGTCCCGGCGCGGGTCGAGGGCCGCGAAGGCCCTCGGAGTAGAGTGCAGGGACTTTTTAGTCCCTGCCGGGGGTCCAGGGGCCGCGGAGGCCCCTGGTCAGCGTTCGCCGTAGGTGAGGGAACTGAGGTAGAAAGCGGGGAGCTTGGCGGAATATTTTTCCTCTAACTCTTTTATGGCCTTCTCGTCTGCGTGCAAATCATCCGCTGAACCGCCAACTGTCTCCACAAGATTCCAGATTCCCGAAAATACACCGCCGAGCTTTCCCGAAAACTCGGCAATGTCTGACGCGGTCCCCGATTCGTCCGCCATCTCCCGTAATGACGCCGCTGATTCGTCCGCCATCTCCCGTAATGACGCCGCTGTCCCATCCATCACTGTGACGAAATTTTCAAGAGCCGTTTCCAGCACAGGGAGGATTTCTTCCCGTTCCTCCGCTGTGATGTCCACTGCGTCAAGCCCTGCGAGGATGTTTTCCAGCTGCCCTTTCTCCAGCTCCTGCATCCTCTCGGCATACGTTTCGTCATCCATATCTTTATTCGTGTATTTTATCACCAGCTCCGATATTGCTTTCTGAAATTCATTCGATTTTTCTATCGCGGCCTGCTGTTCCTCTGTGTTTTCTACGCCGTCCGGACCGGTAATTTTAATCAGCGCGTGCAGATCACAATCATCGCCGCGCAGGACGATCTTCCCGTTTTCCTCCATTTCCGCTGACGCCGTGCCGGACGCTTCGCCGCTTGTCAGGGAAGTCTCCGCGCCGTCCGCGTCCGCATAAACGAGAAGCGGGACGTCGCCGCGCGTCACCTCAAAATCCCATGTCACCACAAGATCGATCGTGCCTTCCGTTTCCCGTTCGCTCACGATATAATCGCCGTGCAGCTCTTTCATATCGCCGTCAAGCTCGCCTGTGCCGTCCATCTGGCTGTCGATACTTCCCGAAAATTCCCGCACAGCCGCTGCGGAGGACAATACCTCCGTCAGCGTTGAACAGCCGGAGGACGACGCTATCACTGCTCCGGCAAGGATCGCCGCTATGATACGTTTCATTCATCCCACCTCTTTACTGCAAATTGACCTTGCGCTTCATCAGGATCCATGTAAGCACGCCGTACGCAGCTGTAAAGACAAGCTGGAGCAGCAGGAACATCAACAGGATGATTTCCCCGACGACCACCGCATCCATCTGAGAAATAGCGGTGTAGTCCAGATACGGGAGAGCAAGCAGCAGCGCCGTGCCCAGGAACTGCTCCACTACGCCAAAGCCGAAATATGCGCCGACCGCCAGCAGGATCTTATGCTTTCCGGTGAGCTGGCCCACCGCAAAGGAAGCGTAAATCTTCAGTACCCAGCCAACTAGCGACAGGATGATCAGGAGGAGCACCTCCGTTGCAACCAGCCAGCTGTGCGGGGCGTATGCGTCCATAGCGCGCATCAGCTCGTTCCAGAACTCCCCGAACTGCTGGAACAGCGGGCCGAATTGGACATAACCCAGTATCAAAATCATAATCGACAAAATAGCAATGATAGTGCTCAAAATCGTCCAAACGAACGCGATGATCGTCTTTGACAGCAGCAGATCCTTGATGGAGACCGGAAGCGTAAAGGTTAAATAACCCTCATCTGTAAACATATTTTTATAAAACCGATAGGCGATCACAATAAATGTGGCGACAAATACTCCCGCAAACAGGAAAATATATCCCATCAGGAGAGTAACCTCCACTACCCGGTTCCAAACGCTGTCTATCTCTGAAAACAGCCACGAAATGCGGCTGGCCGCAGCCATGGCAAACAGCAGGCCGTACACCGGCAAAAAGTACCGCGCGGTGGCTTTCCATTCGTATTTTAAAAGCTTCTTCAGCATCGAAATACCTCCCTGAACAGTGCATCCACTGTTTTCCCCTGTGTTTCCCGGATATCGTCCACAGTCGATTGAAGCACAACCTGCCCCGCGGAAATGAAAATCACATCGTCGAGCACCGTTTCAATATCAGAAATCAGATGCGTGGAAATGATCACTGTGGAATCCGGATTATAATTGCCAATGATCGTGTGGAGGATGTAGTCGCGCGCCGCCGGATCGACCCCTCCAATCGGTTCATCCAACAGATACAGCTGCGCTTCACGGCTCATCACCAGAATCAGCTGCACCTTTTCTTTCGTGCCCTTGCTCAGCGTTTTCAGCCTCGCCGTCGTCTGCAAACCCAGCCGCTGGAGCATATCATACGCCTTATCCCGATTAAAATCGGCGTAAAAGTCTGCGAAAAAGTCGATCACCTGCCGCACCGTCATCCATTCGCTCAAATAGGTCCGCTCCGGCAGATAGGAGACAATCTTCTTTGTCTCGATGCCCGGTTCTTTCCCGTCGATCAGGATTTGCCCGCGGCTCGGCTGCAAAAGGCCGTTCGCCAGCTTGATTAAGGTGGTTTTTCCGCTCCCGTTCGGCCCCAGCAGACCCACAATGCGGCCGCGCTCCACCTCAAGGTTGACATTGTTCAGCGCGATGATTCCCTGAAAGTTCTTACTTAAATCCCGGCATTGTAAAATTGGATTCATGCTTTCCCCTCCTCTGTGTGCGAGAGCAGATCGATCGTCTGCCCTTTGGAATAACCAAGCGATTCCATTTTCTTCAAAAATTCTTTTATCACATCCACTGCAAGCCTGTTTTTCGCTTCCATAATCTTTTCTTCATCCTCCGTTACGAATCTCCCGCTCGTCCGCTGCGAGTACAAAAGCCCTTCGCTTTCCAGCTGGGCCAGCGCCCTCTGCATCGTGTTCGGATTTACGGAAGCATCGGCCGCCATATCCCTCACGGATGGGAGCTTGCCTCCCGGCGGATAGCTTCCCGATACTATCCTGAGCAGTATCTGTTCAATCAGCTGTGCGTAGATTGGCCTGTCGGATTTCAGATCCCATGCCATTCTCTCACCTCCATCTGTATTATTGTACTAAGAACTTAATACAATAATACAACTCGCTTTCCGAAATGTCAAGGGGAAAATGAAAAATTTTTTTGACAGCAAAAATCCCCAGGCGCGGATGGTTTTCCACACCTGGGGACGCTCTTTGTTACTATTCTTTTTAGGAGGCACAGCGGACGACGGTGCGAATTTCCGCGCAGTCTTTCCCGCCGAGCTGTGCGGCGCTGCTTTTATTCCGCCAGATTGCGCAGCGTTTCGGACAGCGCGGCCATCTCCTGCGCAGAGACAGGTTCCTCGCCGTATCGGATCTCCTCATAGCCGTCTGTCGTCTGGCGATAGGCCGGGGACGGGATCTCCCGGCTGGTGGCTGTGAAAATCTCGCGCGGCGTGCGGCTTTTCTCCTGCGGCTTCTTTTTCAGCGACAGCCACAGCAGGATCAGCCGGTATCCCTCGCGGTATTTTTCCGGGCCGTCCGGCATCTTCCTGTAACGGCGGTATGCCAGCTTCCAGCGGCGCAGGCTGCGCCCGTCCCGGGTGCGCAGGTTCTTCCTGCCGCGCGGCAGTTCTGTGATTTCATCGATATAGTCAACAGATTCGCGCTCTGTCTGTACCTGCCGCCCCGACGGATGGAACAGGCGGTACAGGTGATCCGCCAGCGCCCCGAAAAGTTCCCGGAGCGCGTCGAGGATCTGCCTGCGGTAATACCATACCACAACCACGAGCAGCGCAATGAAGAAAATCCACAAAATCAAGTTGATAATATCAGAATAATCGTTTTGGGGAATAAACTGCATATCGTTCTGCGGCAGGGGATCAGCGACCGGATCGGCAGGGGTGTCCGCAAATCCGGAAAAGAGCATCGCCAAAAATTGGTACACGGCGCGCGCCGCAGCCAGAAGCAGATCCCCCAGCCTCGACAGAACCGTCCCGATGGGGTCCCGGAACAGGTACAGCGCCGCCAGCAGCACATACAGTCCCACAACAAGCCCCAGATTAAAGGATCGGATCCGGCGCGGCAGGTATTCCAGACCGTGGCTGCCGCGCTCCATCAGCGTCTCAAGGTTGGACTGGTTCGACATCACAAAGAAATTGAGCAGGACGAACAGCGCAATAAACACCGAAACAGAAAGCTCGATCGGCCATTTCTGCCACGCTGTGAGCGCAATCACCCCCACCTGGATCATGGTGAAGCGGAACAGCAGAGGCTGGGAAAGGATTCGATCATACGGGCGATCGCTGAAGATAAGCCCCATAAAATAGACGAAGATCCCCACTGCGGCGGCGACAGCAGTCTCCCAGAACGGCAGGATCCCGCGCAGCAGCACGAAGCAAAGAATCCCGGCCAGCGGGCAGAGGATAATCTGCACGCTGCGGCAGAGGACAGGATGCCTGCGCACAGCGCGATGGAACAGGTATCCCATACCCGTCCCGAAAAATCCGGCGATCGCGCCGCAGCCCACCTGGATCCACAAAATATCGGCTGGCTGAGGCCCCAGGATCGCGTTCGACGCCTGGAAAAACGGGCACACCAGCAGAAAGCTGGAAAACAGGCAGAGGGCTTTAATCGTCCCCAGCAGGGCGCGTCGGCTGCTCCGGCTGTTCATGCGGCTCCCCCCTTTCTGAAAAAGCGGTATCGTACAGATACAGGACAGGGCAGTCCGGGAGGACAATCTCCCCGTCCGGCGGGTACAGGATCAGCAGGCGGACAGAGATCCCGCGCATGACACGATCCTGCGCAAATGCAGCGATCTCGCTGTCAAGATACGTGCTCACCAGCACAATATCGGTCGTTTCCAGCGCGGCGGCGGATTCCCAGAGGAACTCCGGGAATTTCCGGGTCGACACGATCCGCAGCCCCGACAGCACCCGGAGCAGATCCATCACGTGCTCCCTGCCCCATCGCTCCTGCGTGATGGTGACGGCGTTCTCGTCGTCCTCCACCGTGCCGTTTGTCAGGAAACGCAGCGGGATCCCTGTTGCAATCGTCTGATCGAAGCACGCCGCGCAGATCCGGATGCAGTTTTCCACCGCCGGGATATTCACCGGGATCCGGCGCTCCTCCGCCTGCGACTGCATATTGAGAATCACGGAAATATTCTGCTGGGCGGTCGATTCGCAGTCACGCACCATCAGCCGGCCCTCCCGCGCGCTGGCGTTCCAGTGGATATGCGTCATGGGGTCGAACTCGGAATATTCCCGCACACCCGCCGCAAAAAAGGGATCCGGCAGAAAACGCCGCCGCACCACCAATTCGCCCAGCGGCTTCTGATACTGCTGTTCCAGCTCCTCGAGCGGCGCGGGACGCGGCAGAACGCGCACCGACGCCGAAAGCCCCGCGGGATGCGAAATGGATTCCAGCCCCAGCAGATCGGACGAAACAAGAACGATGCGCTCGACGGAATACGTCCCGAATTTCAGGCATTTTACCTTCCACCGCCGCACTACCTTCTGATAGCCGCGCAGAGAGAAGAAGCTCGAAACGAACCGCGTCTGATCGGTCACAACCGACTGCGTCCCGGCAAACTCGAGGAACCGCGACGCGGTGATCTCGGCCTTGAGCCACGGCATCGGCAGCAGCTTGGCGTTTGTCAGCTCCTCCACCAGCTCGATCTCATCGCCCTCGAACACCTCGCTGGCGCTCAGATAGCAGCGGTATTGAAGCCCCCTCGCGCCGAAATGCCGGTACAGCCAGCCCTCCAGCCAGAACACAGCCGCCGCCAGCAGGACAAGGATGATAAATTCCATACCGTTTTACCGCTCCTCTGTGGGGACAGGGATCGACGCAAGCACCTCGCCCAGCGCGCTTGACGAAGCCGCCGCCCCCTGCGACAGATGCGATCCCACAACGATGACGCGGTGCGCCAGAACATCCATGCACACGGCTTTCACGTCGTCGGGAAGGATATAGGATCGGCCCTGCATCGCGGCCCAGCCCTGCGCGGCGCGCATCAGGGCGATCGTCCCGCGCGGGCTGACGCCGAGCCGGAACCGGCTGCTGGTTCGGGTGGCCTCCGCGATGGACAGCAGGTATTCCTTTACTGCGTCGCCGATCCTGACAAGGCGGATCAATCGCTGTCCCTCAAGCAGCTCCTCCTGCGAAACGACGGCCGGGAGATCGGCAAGCGGATCCTCCTGGGCGCGGTCGGAAAGCATATCCTTTTCGGCCTCCCTGCCGGGATAGCCCATGGACAGGCGCATGAAGAAGCGGTCCAGCTGCGCCTCCGGCAGCGGGAACGTCCCCTGAATCTCGATCGGGTTCTGCGTGGCGATGACAAGGAACGGATCCGCCATCGGATAGGTGACGCCGTCCACAGAAGCCTGGCGTTCCTCCATACATTCCAGCAGGCTCGACTGGGTGCGCGGCGTGGCGCGGTTGATCTCGTCGGCGAGCAGGATATTGGTGAACAGCGCTCCCCTGCGGAACACGAATTCCCCCTGCTTCTGGTTGTAGTAGTTGACGCCTGTCAGTTCCGAGGGGAGCAGATCCGGCGTAAACTGGACGCGCCGGAACTCGCAGGATATGGAGCGCGCGAGCGCCTTGGCGAGCGTCGTTTTCCCTGTGCCGGGCACGTCCTCGAGCAGCACGTGGCCGCAGCACAGCGCCGCCAGAATCGTTTTGCGCACGACGTCCTCCTTGCCCCGGATCACCTTTCCGATATTCTGTTCCAGCTTTTCCGCCAGCTCCTGTACACGGCGGATCTCTTTTTCCTCCATCTCATCCAACTCCTTTTTGAACGACGGGGACTGCGTCCGCACGCGGACCGTCCCCTGCACCGCGCCGGGCCGCAGGCCCGGACCCTATATTGTGTATTGGTACAGATAAAAGTGCGATGGCGCCGCGTGATCCGGAAGCTGCACCGCTTCATCGCCCACACGGGTGAACCCCCGCTTATCGTAAAACGGGAAATCGCAGGATTCGTCGGTGAATACGTAAAAGCTGCGGCAGTGGTTGGCGCGCATATATTCCAGAAAGCTGTTCAGAAGCGCGCTGCCGATCCCGCGGCGGCGGTATTCCCTGCGCAGGACGAAAAACACAAGCTCGCCGTCGAAGCGGCGGCGCAGATCCTCAAGCATTTTCTGATCCGCCTGCTCGATGCGTTCAGACCCGGCGGACGAGGCCCGCACCTCTGCGGAAAGCGAAAGCAGGATCCGCAGCAGCAGGGCACGGCGGCGGTATTTCCGCAGGGAGCCCTGATGTTTGGGAAGCTGCGCGTCGCATCTGCCCAGAAGCACCCCGGCGCACTGCCCGTCCCAAATAGCTGCGGCGGAAAAGGTATGATCCAGAAGCGCGCCGTACCAGTACGCCCGCGCAACAAGCCTCGCCGTTACGGGATTCTTATGACGCTTATAATAGCCCCACGTCTCTGCAATCGCGGAGATAATCTCGCGGTAATCCCTCCGGCGTACTTCCCGGATCTCAAGCTGCTCCGGCTCTGCCATACTCATCCCCCTTGCCTTATGCCGACAAATCTTTTCCACATGGTTTATTTTATTGTAGCCCTACTGAGGCCGGAAGTCAAATACTTCCGGGAGAAGTTGTTAATTTTATATGAAGTCCCGTTTTTTTAAGGTTGGGTTAAGCTTCTTTCCTTATAATATCCCCGTAATCACAAAGGCTCCGCAGGTCGGGGCCGGAGACTGAATGAGGTGAATTTCCTGTGAAACTGATAAGGAAGCTGATGTCTGTTGTACTGGCAGCCAGTATGTTGGCTGCCTCGGGGGCGGCGCAGGCAGCGTCCGAATATTCTCTGATCTCCGCAAGCAACATTTCCGATCTGCCGTCGAAGGTCGTCTCGGAATTGGAGCTGACCTCCGGCGTCGTCACAAGCGAGGAGATCACGCGCGGGCAGTTCGCAAAGCTGCTGCTCAATGCGTCGTCGTATAAGGGGGAGGCCGCTGTAAGCACTACTTACGCGATGTTTACGGATGTACCGTCCACACATACGTATTTTTCGGCTATCTGCACCGCGGCCAATGAGGGTTGGATGACCGCCTATCTCGACGGCACGTTCCGCCCGGATCAGGCCATCACACTGCGTGAAGCACTCAACGGCCTTGTGGCCCTGCTCGGCTACCAGAGTTCCGATTTTACCGGCGGACAGACAATCCGCACCGCCGTGTATTCCTCGTCGGGCCTTCTCGATGATGTGACAAAGGGGCTGGACGGGACGCTTTCCTCGTCCGACTGCATCACGCTGCTGTATAACCTGATGAAAGCCGATACCAGCTCCGGCCAGACCTACGGCTCGCTGTTCAACTGCCAGCTGGATTCCGACGGGGAGATCGATTACGTTGCGCTGCTTCAAACGCATACGAACCGGATCACCGGGCCGGTTGAGGTGGACAGCGACGATCTGGAGGATGTGATCCCGTTCTCCGAGGACAGGGCAACCGTGTTCCGCGACGGCGAAATCAGCGACGTCGATGATGTGCAGGAGGGCGATTACATCTTTTACAGCACCAAAACCCGCACTATCTGGGCATACAGCGAGAACATCGTGACCGGCACCGTGACCGGCATCGGCTATGACCTGGACGGCTCCCTGCTGCCGACCGCCCTGTATGTGGACGGCACGGCTTTCGAAATCCAGACGGACGATCTGCAATATGAGTTCTCCAATTCCAACGTGCGCGTCGGCGATGAGGTTACGGTCATTTACGATACCGAGGAATCCACCGACGGCTCTGAGGATACCAACATCCTGCGGGGATATATTGTATATTAACAGGACGGAGGAGATTTTCCCATGGATGATATGCAGAAGAAAAAAAGCCCTGCGGCAGCGGTGAAACGCATCTTCGGAAAAAAATGGGTGCGTATGCTGCTGGTGCTTCTGATCCTCGCGGGCGCTGCCTGGATAGCCCTGCCGCGTGTGCTTGTGATGATCCAGCAGCCGTCGGGAGAGACCGAGAATGTCCTCACCGCTACGGTGGAGCGCCGCACAATAGAATCCTCTATGACGGGGTCCTCCACACTCGAGGCGCTCGATACGTATGAGGTCACGGCCACTGTCACCGGCGATGTCATCGAGGCAAACTTCGAGGAAGGCGACACCGTGCAGGAGGGCGATGTGCTCTACCGCATCGACACCGACGACGCCGACGAGGACATCGAGAGCGCCCAGACCAACCTTGAAAGGATGCAGGAACGCTATAACGATGCCCTTGAAGATTACAACGAGGCTGCCGAAACATACGCAAGCCTGAATTATACCGCCGACGATTCCTACTACATAGAAACGCTTTATGTGAAAGACGGCGATTCTATCCAGAACGGCACCATAATCGCCGATATCTACGATGACAGCGTGATGACGCTGAAGGTCCCGTTCCTGACCGGCTATGCAGATCAGATCGAAGTCGGGATGGAAGCCCAGGTGACGATCTCCGAAACAAACGAGACGCTTGCCGGAACTGTCTCCGCCGTTTCCTCCCTGCCGCAGACCACCAGCGGCGGCAGCATTGTGCGGATGGTTTCCATCGAGGTCGACAATCCCGGCGGACTGTCCACCGCAAATACGGCCTCCGCCACAGTGGACGGTATGCCGTGCAGCGGCGACGGCAGCTTTACGCCAATCCTTGACGAACAGCTCACCGCCGATCTGGCGGCGGATATCGCCACTGTCACCGTCGCAGAGGGAAGCCACGTCAACGCCGGCGACACCCTCTTTACGCTCGACAGCGAGTCTGTGACAGATCAGCTTGAGAATGTGGAAAGCGCGCTCGAGACTGCGGAAGAAAATCTCGAGGACGCCCAGACCCAGCTGGAAAACCAGCAGGATCGCCTTGCCGATTACGAGATCACCGCGCCGATTTCCGGACAGATCATCTCAAAGCTTTCCAAGGTTGGCGATACGCTCGGCACATCCAGCAGCTCCTCCACAAATACCATGGCGCTGATCTATGATATGTCGGCCCTCACCTTTGAGATGAGCGTGGACGAAATGGATATCCTTAATGTAGAGGCCGGGCAGACCGTGGAAGTCACCGCCGACGCCCTCGAGGGCCAGACCTTCACCGGGGTCGTGACGAACGTCAGCCTGAGCAGCTCTTACAGCAACGGCGTGACGAACTATCCCGTCACCGTCAGGATCGACGAGATCGGGGATCTGCTGCCCGGCATGAACGTAACTGGAAAGATCATTATTGAGCAGTCCGAGGACGCGCTCGCGATCCCGGCAGAGGCGCTCATGCGCGGCAACCAGGTCTATGTGCAGGATGACAGCGTCACCGAATCCGTGGACGGCGTTCCGGCAGGCTTCCGCGCCGTCGAGGTCGAAACCGGGCTGATCAGCACCGACTACGTGGAAATCCTCAGCGGCCTTGAGGAGGGCGATGTTGTTTACATTGATCCGACCACCTCTACCGGATCCAATGCCGGCATGATGGGCATGATGCCCGGCGGTATGGGCGGCGGTATGCCCGGCGGCGGTGGCGGTATGCCCGGTGGCGGTGGCGGTATGCCCGGTGGCGGCGGTATGGGCGGCGGCCCGGGAGGTTTCTGATGATGAAAAATATATTTTCCAAAACCGTAGGGGGCGCGCAGGCCGCTCCCCGCCCGGCACGGGCTGACGCGCACCGGAGTATTTCCGGGGGAACGCCCCTGATCGAGCTGCGCGATATCTACAAAATCTACCATATGGGCGATATGGATGTCCGCGCCAGCGATGGCATCACCCTGAAAATCTGCCGCGGGGAGTTCGTCTCCATCGTCGGCAAATCCGGCAGCGGCAAATCGACCATCATGAATATCATCGGCGCGCTCGACGTCCCCACCTCCGGACAGTACATCCTCAACGGCCAGGACGTGAGCACCATGAAGGACGATCAGCTCGCGGAGGTGCGCAATAAGACCATCGGCTTTATTTTCCAGCAGTATAACCTGCTGCCCAAACAGAACCTGCTGGAAAATGTGGAACTCCCGCTGATTTACGCGGGGGTCGGCAAAAAGGAGCGCGAGGAGCGTGCCCTCAAATCGCTGGAAAAGGTGGGCCTGGGCGATAAATGGCGCTACTTCCCGCTCCAGCTCTCCGGCGGCCAGCAGCAGCGCGTCTCCATTGCGCGCGCGTTGGTAGGCAATCCCTCCCTGATCCTCGCCGACGAACCGACCGGCGCGCTTGACTCCCGCACCAGCCGCGATGTGCTGGATTTTCTCAAGCAGCTTCACCAAGAAGGCAACACCATCGTCATTATCACGCACGATAATTCCATCGCACTCGAGGCAGAGCGGGTCGTCCGGATTCAGGACGGGAAAATTACTTTTGACGGGAGCGCGGAAGAATATGGGGCAATCATTTAGGCTTGCAATCAAAAGCATCCTGAGCAGCAAGATGCGCTCCTTCCTCACGATGCTCGGGATTATCATCGGCGTCGCGTCCGTCATTATCCTCGTCAGCCTGATGCAGGGGATGACGAACTATATCTCCGACAGCTTCTCCGATCTCGGTACAGATCAGATCAGCGTTTCCGTCACCAATACCAGTACGCGGAGCATTGACGTGGACGATATGTACGCCATTTTAGAGGAAAACAGCGATCTTTTTACCACGATGAGTCCAACCGTTACCGTCACAGGACAGCTTAAAAACGGTTCTGAAACCTCCTCCACCTCAACTATCCGCGGGGTGGGAGAGGACTATATGAGCATCGGCGCCTATAGCCTCTCCAGCGGGCGGTTCATCCAATATTCCGACATTGTCTCTCGGCAGAAGGTATGCGTCATCGGCTCGTACCTCGCGCAATACCTGTACTTCGGGGAGGATCCCATCGGGCAGACGCTGAAAATTAACGGCGAAGCTTATACGATCGTCGGCGTACTGGAGGAAAAGGCCGACTCGGAGGAAGGATCCTCAGACGACTGCGTATTCCTCCCCTACTCCTCGGCCACCAAGCTGACCCGCAGCGCCGATATTTCCAGCTATACCTTTGTCATCCGCGATCTGGATACAATGGATTCCTGCAAATCATTTCTGGAAAACGAGCTGTTTCAGGTATTCCGTGACGAGGATCTCTACGATGTGACGAGCCTCTCCGAGATGCTGGAAATGGTGGAATCCATGACAGGCACCATGACGCTCCTGCTGGTGGGCATTGCGGCGATTTCGCTTCTGGTAGCGGGAATCGGCATCATGAACATCATGCTCGTCTCCGTAACGGAACGTACGCGTGAGATTGGCATCCGCAAATCGCTGGGCGCAAAGCAGCGCACGATTTTGCAGCAGTTTGTCATTGAAGCGGGCGTCACCAGCGCAATGGGCGGCGTGATTGGGATTATCCTCGGTTGTATCCTGACCATTTCCGTAGGCGGATTGATTGGTCTGGATGCCACACCGTCGCTGAATTGGATTGTGATTTCGTTCGGCATTTCGGCGGGAATCGGGATTATCTTTGGATATATGCCGGCAAGGCGTGCGGCGAAGCTGAATCCGATTGACGCGCTGCGCAGCGAATAACCACCGCGCCAAAGGTATCGAAAACATAAAGTTTTCGCCCGCCTTTTTCAAAAGGCGGCGGGGGCGCGGGGGCTGGCCCCCGTGAAAGAGGAACGCGAAGCGTTCCCCCCAGAAAGGTGAGCAAACAGTGAAAGCAAACCATCCGGTGGATGGTTTGCCGGAACGCCTTTGCGATCCCCCAAGCGGAGAGGGCGCGGTATCCGCCAAGCCAAAAGGCAGAGGACAAACGCAGCAGCCCAGATAGTACGCACCCTTAATAAATTTATGTTAAAATAATAATGTAATAAAGAAAAACGTAAAAAAATAAGTAAGCTCCCCACATTCCTGTCTTTCCGGCAGAAATGTGGGGAGCTTTTCATTCATACTTCAAATTCGAAGATTTTCCTTGTCAGGAAAATCCAACATTCTCTATTTTTCACTTCCCGCTTAACCACGCAGGAACTTGATAAGCGGCCGGATCTGCTTTCTGTCAACCCAGTCGTGTTTTTGGCCCACGGCGGTCAGAAGCTCTTTCATCCACGGCTCACAGGCCGATTCGTCCAGACGCGAGATCGATTTTTCCAGCAGCTTGCACATCAGCTGATCCTTGAAATCCATCTTGCTTTCGTCCCAGGCCCCTCTGGCATAAAACAGCGGGATCTCCGAAAACTCCCTTTTCAGATTCTGCTCCCTCAATTTCTTCATAGCCTTTGGATCAGACGGAGACGCTCCCACGCAGAGCACCGCCAGCTTTTTCCCTGTCAAATCCCGGCGATGCTTTTTCATATCTTTCAAGCCCGCAATCGATCCGGCATAAACACCGCCGGCAAAAAGCACTGTATCGTACCCGGAAAAATCCATCTTCCGGCAATCCTCCGTGCGTACAACATCACACGGAACTTCCTCCCGCAGAATCTCTGCATATTTCTTTGTGGCACCGTATTTGGACTGGTAAACGACAAGAACCTTTCCCATTTTTAATCCCTCTCCTTATCCTGTCAATACTTATTCAGGGGTTTCACATAACGTCTATTCAGATTCTTTCTGGAGACGCAGCATTGCTCCCCGGATATGATCCCGCAGAAGCTGATCCACAAAGCGGATCAATTCTTCAGGCGTCTCCTGAATTTCTCCCAACAGCCAATCCTCCATCACGCTTGCCAGCGCGCCCACATAGAACCGCGCCAGCAAGGCCATTTCCTGATCGCTGGTCCGATATCCCATCTCAGTAATGACTGTCTGGATGGTGCTTTGTATAATGGCCTGAATATCCGTCTGAAAAAAGCGCCTGAGATGATCCCGTCCCACAGAGCGGAGCACACAGAGACATACCTCCCGGTTTTCCTGAAGATACCGGAACAGCTGGAGCAGTCCGTCCTGCCACAGCATAACTCCCTCGTGCTGCCGGAGCAGGACTACGGCTTCTTCGTCAAACATCCAGTGGACCGCATCGTAAATGTCCTCAAAATGGTAATAGAAATGCTGCCGCGCCATGCCGCAGCCTTCCATAATCTCCGCTATTGTGATTTTATTGAGCGGCTTCTGGGTCATCAGGCGTTTGAGCACTCCACAGATTTCCCGTTTTGCCGCACGGCTCGCTTCATATGTCCGTTCCTTCATAACTCCCCCACACCTGCACCTGCGGTGAGCAGATCGCGCCCGCTCCCTCCGGTCGCCCAGCTAGGTGCGCGATTAGGCTATCATGCCCGCGCACCTGCGGTGGGCAGAACGCGCACGCGTCGTACCTCCGCCCGGCTTAATGATATGATCGGGTCGAGATGCCCGCGTTTGTAGCTGTCTGCTGACATTATACCACACCTGCGGCGAGCAGCAGGCTAAGCCTGCACGTAGAACGCGAACGCTCCCTCCGGTCGCCCGGCTAGGTGCGCGATTAGGCTAAAACGCCCGCATTGCAGTCTTTCTGCTGATATTATACCATATCCCTGACCGGCCCGCCACCGCGACAGAGTATTTTTTGTTATGATAATTCCCGCGGAGGTTACGACGCGCGACGCGATTTACGTGCAGGCTTAGCCTTGCAGATTTGGTCAAATGTCAGATTTCTGACATTTGACTTGTTTTGCATCTTGTATTCTGCAGGAGACTCCATTATTCTGAAAGAAATAACGGAAGGGGGATACGAGTATGATGGAACAGTATCAGGTCACACTGCACAGTCAGATGGGCCCCCGGAACGGGACTCTCACCCTCAACTGCCAGGACAGGCGGATCACTGGGACGCTTGTGCTGGTAGGATACTGCAATCCCATTCAGGGAGAGATGTCGGATGACGGGAAGCTGCATATCCGGCACCGGATCCAGACTGTGATGAGCACCTTCCTCTGCGAAACCGTACTGGAACGGCACAGCGATACGCTGACCGGGATAACTACAGCGGCTCCCTGTCAGATTCGCTGGGACGGCGTCCGTATCAGCGGCGGCAATCCGTAATTTTTTCCGGTCCTGCCTGAACCCGGGAAAAACATCAGCGGATATGTAACCGGCGGCTTTCAGACAGGATCCGTCCCTTATCTCTCAGAAGGAGTTGAAACCGTGAGCAAAGAAACCGAAAAACCATCCTTTTTTCAAAAGCTGGCTACGTTTATTGTAGATAAACGGAACCTGATCTTCTTCCTGTACGCCTGCTCCCTGATATTCTGCCTGTTTTCGCGGAACTGGGTCAGCGTCTGCAACGACATCACAGAATATCTGCCGGATTCCACAGAAACCAGACAGGGCCTGACGCTGATGGACGAGGAATTCACCACCTTCGGGACGGCCCGTGTCATGGTTTCCCATGTGACATACGATACCGCCTCGGATCTGGCGGGGCAGATAGAGGAAATCGAGGGCGTTTCTTCAGCCAGCTTCGGCGGCACAGATACCGGAACCGAGGACGAAAGCGAGCCTGAAACACCAGAGGATATCGCAGAATATTTCACAGGCTCGAATGCTTTGATTTCCGTAACATTCGACGGCGAGGAGGATGACGAGGAAGCTTTGGCCGCCATGCAGTCCATACGCGAGCTGCTCGCGCCCTATGACTTCTATATCGACAGCACTGTCGGCAGCTCCCAGGCAGATTCCCTCGCCGAAGAAATGGTTATCATTCTGGCGGTGGCGGCAGTCATCATCGTACTGGTACTGCTTCTCACCTCCCGCTCGTACGCGGAAATCCCCGTGCTGCTGATTACCTTTATCGCGGCGGCCCTTCTGAATCTGGGGACAAATTTCATCTTTGGGGAAATTTCCTTTGTTTCCAACTCGGTGACGGTGGTGCTCCAGCTTGCCCTCGCCATCGATTACGCCATCATCATGCTGCACCGCTTTCTGGAGGAGCGGGAGCACGCCGGGGATCGCGAGGCCTGCATCGCGGCGGTCAGCGCGGCGATCCCGTCCATCTCAGCCAGCAGCCTCACCACCATCTCCGGTCTGGCCGCCATGATGTTCATGCAGTTCCAGATCGGCTTCGATATGGGCATCGTCCTGATCAAGGCCATCCTGTTCAGTATGCTTTCCGTATTCACACTGATGCCCGGCCTGCTGATGATTTTTTCCCGAGCAATGGAGAAAACCCGCCACAGGAGCTTTATCCCGAAAATTGACAGGTGGGGAAAGCTTACCCTCAAGCTGCGCTATGTGGGCGTCCCCATCTTTGCCGTCTGCCTGATTGCCGGGATTTTTCTTTCCAATCAATGCCATTATGTTTACGGCTATACCGAGATCCAAACCGTGCGGCAGAACGACACCCAGATTGCCGAGCAGAAAGTCAACGAAACGTTCGGCACGGAGAATATCATGGCCCTAATCGTCCCGAAAGGCGATTATGAAAGCGAAAAGGCCCTGCTGGACCGTCTGGAAACCTATGAGCAGGTGGACTACGCGATGGGACTCTCCAACGTGGAGGTGTCCGATGGCTATATGCTCACCGATGCTTTGACACCCCGGCAGTTTTCCGAGATGACAGATCTGGATTACAGCCTGGTGTCCCTGCTGTACGGCGCCTACGCGGCGGAGGGCGAGGAATACGGCCGGATTGTCGGCGGACTGGACAGCTACTCCGTGCCGCTGATGGATATGTTCTTCTTCGCCTATGACAAAATCGAGGAGGGCTATGTGGATCTCGACGAGGAGGATCAGGAGGATCTGGACTCGCTTTATGATCAGCTTTCCGATGCCCGCAGCCAGCTTCTGGGGGAAAGCTTCACCCGTATGCTCATCAGCCTGAATCTTCCGGAGGAGGGGGACGAAACCTTCGCGTTCCTCCAAACCATCCATCAGGAGGCGGAGCTGTACTATCCCGCTGAAAGCGTCTATCTTGTGGGGGATTCCACCAGCGACTACGATCTTTCCGTCTCCTTTGCCCGCGACAACGTCATGATCAGCGTGCTGTCTGTGGTGTTTGTCATTGTCGTGCTGCTTTTCACGTTCCAGTCGGTGGGACTGCCGATCCTGCTGATCCTCGTGATTCAGGGCAGTATCTGGTTCAATTTTTCCTTTTCCGGCATCACTCAGGAGCCGATTTTCTTCATGAGCTACCTCATCGTCACCGCCATCCAGATGGGCGCGAATATCGACTACGCCATCGTGATCTCCTCCTGGTACAACGAGCTAAAAGTCTCCATGACGAAACGCGAGGCCATCATCCAGGCGCTGAACCTCTCCTTCCCCACGGTGCTCACCTCCGGCAGCATCCTGTCCGCCGCCGGATTCCTCATCGCCCTCATCACCACAGAGCCGGCCATCGTCGGGATCGGCGAATGCCTGTGCCGGGGAACTCTGATCTCCATATTCCTCGTGATGTTCATCCTGCCGCAGATCCTGATTCTGGGCGATAAGATCGTGGAAAGAACCAGATTCAACATCAAGGTCCCGGAGGTCAGCCGGAGCGCCCAGGGCACGGTCTACGTCAACGGGCGCGTCCGCGGCAGGATTTCCGGCATGGTGGACGCCTCTATCCACGGCGTCATTCACGGCGAAGTCTCCGGGATGCTGGAGACAGGGACCTATCAAACCGGGGAGGTACAGACAGATGAAAATGAAACTCCATAAGCTTTTCTGCCTTTTCCTGACGGCGGTTCTGCTGCTCCCTATGGCGGCCCCCGCCGCGCTGGCCGTCAGTGAAGCATCCATTATTTCCATCAGGAGCGCGGCGGATCTGATCAGCCTTGCCGGCAGCTGCTCTCTGGATACCTGGTCGCAGGGCAAAACCGTCCGCCTTGAAGCCGACATCGACCTGACCGGCACCGGCTTCACCCCCATCCCGACCTTTGGCGGCAGCTTTGAGGGGCAGGGCCACACCATTTCCGGCCTGTCCATCACAGGGGGCGGCAGCGTGCAGGGGCTGTTCCGGTACATCCAGCCCTCGGGCACGGTGCGGGATCTCACGGTGGAGGGCAGCGCCGTCCCTACGGGGCGGAAAAATACGCTCGGCGGCATCGCCGGCAGCAATCGGGGCACCCTCTCCGGCTGCACCTTTTCCGGGACCATCACCGGCACCGACAGCATCGGCGGCATTGTGGGAATCAACGAAGCGGAGGGCCAGATCATCAACTGCACCTTTTCCGGCTCCGTCACCGGCCAGCACTATGTGGGCGGGATCGCCGGGCAGAATTTCGGCAGCATCATCCAATGTGAAAACAGCGGCAGCATCAACACCACAGAGGTGGAAGCCGATCCGGATCCGGGTGATCTCAACCGGGATCAGATCAACGCCGCAGAAAACGTCCCTGTCTGCACCGACATCGGCGGCATTGCCGGATATTCCTCCGGCATCCTCCAAGGCTGCGCCAACACGGGCAGTGTGGGCTACGCGCATATGGGATACAACATCGGCGGCATTGTGGGGAGGCAGTCCGGCTATCTGGACGGCTGCACCAACAGCGGCGCCGTCCGGGGCCGTAAGGACGTGGGCGGCATCGCCGGGCAGCTGGAACCGGAGGTGCGGCTCCTCTACAACGAAGGAACCGTGGGACAGCTGCTCGACGAGCTCGACGTACTGCGCGATCAGGCAAACAGCGCGCTGGACGATTTCCGCGGCTCCTCCGACCAAATTTCCAACAGCCTCCAATCCATTTCCGATCGCGCCAGGGAAACCCAAGGCGCGGCCGACTCCCTGATCGATTCCTCCGTGGACTGGGCGAACGGAAACATCGACGAGATCAACAGCCTGACGGCACGGATCTCCTGGCTCGTCGATGAAATCACCCCTGTGCTCGACTCCTTTTCCGATGTGATGGATCTTGCGGAAGAATTGTCCCGGCAGCTCGACGATGTCCTGTACGAGGCGGGCAAGGCGGCAGATCTGGGCGAGGACGCGGCAGATCAGCTTCATGACGCCGCGCAAGCCCTCCGCACCGCAGCAGCCCGCGGCAGGGAAGCCGCAGATCATCTGAAAGAGGCGCTGGACGCTCTGCGGAACGCGCTGGGCAGGCCGGAGGATACCGCAGCCGCTCTGGAAGAACTCAGCGGCGCGGCGGCTGAACTCTCTGCCAGCCTTTCCGAAATCATGGACGGACTTTCCAGCACAATAAAATTTCTGTGGGAATCAGGTATCCCTGCGCCCGGCAGCAGTCCGGACGATGAAGCCCTCCAAGCCGCGCTGGATGCCGTCCAGACAGCTTTAAGCGGCGCAAACGACGCTGTGCTGTCATTCGTCGGGGCTGTGACGGATATGGTGCTTGCCGGCTCCGATCCCGGAAAGCTCGAGGAGGCCCGTCAGGCCCTGCAGGCTGCCGCGGATGATCTGGCCGCCGCTCTCCGTTCCCTGTCCAATGCCTCCGGGGATGTGAAGGACAGCTTCGATTCTCTGCGCGATCTCCTGCACCGGACCGGGAATGCTGTGGACGAACTGCGCGACGCCAGCGATACCATCCAGAAAATTTCCTCCCGAGCCGCCGATTTGAGCGAAGATCTGCACAGCATCTTCCAGGAGCTGTCGGAGCAGCCGGAGATCACCATCCACCCCATTGACAGCACGCTCCAGGAACAGGGGGATCAGCTCAGCGACAGCATTTCCGATCTTCTGGAAAGCGGAGATAATCTGGAAGCTTCCCTGTCGTCCGCCTCCGACAGCCTGACCGCCGATCTGGAAGCCATTACCGATCAGCTCGGCGTCATCACGGATCTGCTCCGCGATCTGTATGGCTCCGAGGAGGATCCCGAAGATCGGTTCGTGGACGTCTCCGATCAGGAGCCGGAATCGACCGGCACGGGGGTCCTCTCAGGTTCCCGGAACACAGGCACGGTGGAGGGAGACATCAATACCGCCGGGATTGCGGGTTCCATGGCCATCGAATACGACTTCGATCCCGAGGACGATCTGATTGAGGAGGGCGACCGCTCCCCGGATTTCCTGTTCCAGACAAAAGCTTCTGTGCTCCGCTGCGTCAACGCGGGGGAGGTTTCCGGCAAACGCGATTACACCGGCGGCGTGGTGGGCCGGATGGATCTGGGGCGCGTGGGCCAATGTGAAAGCTACGGGGATGTTTCCAGCACGGACGGCAGCTACGTGGGCGGCATCGCCGGGGCCTCCTGGGGCAGCATCCGGGACAGCTGGGCCAAGTGCCGCCTTTCCGGCGAGGATTATGTGGGCGGCATCGCCGGGCTGGGCTTTACCCTCTCCAACTGCCACACGCTGGTGGAAATCGACGAGGCCGACTCCTTCCCGGGAGCCATCGCCGGGGATTTGGAGCCGGACGGCACGGTATCCGGCAACACCTTTACGAGCGAGACGCTCGGCGGGGTGGACGGGATCAGCTATGCGGGCACCGCAGAACCCGTGGACTTTGACACGCTGTGCGCCACATCCGGAGCGCCGGAGAACTTCTCCTCGCTGGATCTGACCTTTCAGGCGGACGGCCGCACAGTGGCGATCATCCCATTCCAGTACGGCGGCGGGATAGACGCCCTGCCGGAGATCCCGGAAAAGGAGGGCTTCACCGCTGTCTGGCCGGATCTGGACTACACCCGCCTGACCTTCAGCCAGGTTCTGGAAGCGGAATACACCCCCTATGTCTCCGCACTGTCGGACGGCGGCAGTCCCGCCGAAATCCTGGCGGAGGGAAGCTTCAGCAACCGGGCCTCGCTTTCCCACACCACCTCCGACGTGTCCTGGACGGACGGCGGCACGCAGTATACCGGGACCGCCCACACCGTTTCCGTGGAGGATCCGGAGCTGACGCCGCCGGGCTACACCGTCCATTTCCGCCTCCCCGATCCGGGAAAGCACTACACCCTCTGGATCCTGAACGGCGATACCTGGACCCGTCACGACTGCACGACGGACGGCCAGTATCTGCTGTTCCCCAGCGAGGGTGCCGGGATCACTTTCTGTGTGACGGAAAGCAATCTGTCCTTGTGGATCATCCTGACCGCCGCGGGGGCAGTGATCCTGCTGGCCGCAGCCGCTGTGATCCTGAAAAAGCGCAGAGCCAGAAAACATACCTGACACGCTCATCAAGCGTCCGCACTATCCCCGGATCTCCTCTCTCCGAACTGCATATTGGGGAACAGCTTCTCCATAGTCTGATCATCATATGTATTGTCCAGCCATTGAGCAACGGGGCCGGGCGGATCCGTTGCCGTCATGCGGCTGTGCCATCTGGAAATGGCGGCGGAGGTCACCAGCAAATTCGCCGCCATAAAAACCGTCATAACTGCACAGGCGATCCGCCAGCCGTTCCCCTCCATTCTTCCAAACAGGCGGCTGACCGCAGGAAACACGAACCGCATAAATAAAAGTCCCAGAACGCCCCACAGCAGGGCCATCCGCAGGCTGACGCGCCCGCCCAGATTGAACAGGTGATCGCTGTAATCCCAGGAAACAGATCCAAAACACAACTCCTGAAAGAGACTGCCGAAGTATTCCACCGCCGCGCCGGAAACGGTGAAGGCTGCGAATTGCACCGGCAGTCTCCTGTTTTTCAATAGGATCGACAGCAGATAAACCGCCGCGGCGCCGATTCCATAAATAATGCAGAACGGTCCCCAAACCACGGCGGAATGGTTCTCCCAATAGCCTTTGGTGAGGACGCACCAAAATCCCTCCAACAGAAATCCTACTATGCTGCCCACAAGAAACAGCCAAAACAGCGTGGAATAGCTGAGCTTGCAGGAAGCGCCGCTCCGGCTTTCAGCGGGCGCGAGCGTTTGGCGACGGAAAACAGCCTCCATACTTTTCTCTCCCTTATCGATTGGTGATGAGAAAATTTTATTCCGCCGCTGTTGCTGAAATGCTTACGAAATGTTTGGAAGATATTAAGGTGTATCTAAAAAGTTTTCCACACTGCTGACTTTCTGAAAAACGGCGTCTGCTGCGCCCGCTGCGGACACAGAAAGCGGGTCCACGGCGTGCAGTTCGGAAAAGTCTGCCAAAAGCAGGCGTTTTCTTGCAAAAATTGAAATCAGCAGAGCGCAATCTTCCGCTTTAATTTGTCGAAACTGCCTGTGGATTCAGTTGAATTGTGGAAACGGCTGTGTTATAATATTAGATATGTTCACGAACAGACTTGTCTGACAGGTACGAAGAAAGGAACTTGCGTTTATGCGGCTCGAAAAGAAAATTACCATCATCTGCGGGCATTACGGCTGCGGAAAAACGAATCTTTCCATCAATCTGGCGATGGATCACGCCCGGGAAGGAAAACAGACCGCCCTTGTGGACCTGGATCTGGTCAACCCGTATTTCCGCTCGTCAGATTACCGGGAGGAGATGGAGAAAAACGGCATCACCGTGATCACTCCCGTCTATGCAGGGACGACGCTCGATATCCCCGCGATCCCGCCGCAGGTGGACGCCGTGCTCGACGGCAGCTGCGGCGATGTGATTTTCGATGTGGGCGGCGACGACGCGGGCGCGACTGTGCTCGGACGCCTTGCCGACAGGATCCGCACTATGGATTACGAGATGATCTACGTCATCAACCGGTTCCGCACCCTGACCTCAGAACCGGAGCAGGCGGTCGGGCTCCTGCGGGAGATCGAAACGGCGTCGCATCTGCGGGCGTCGGCTCTGGTGAACAACTCCCATTTGAAGGATCAGACCTCTCCGGAGGATATTCTCGGCGCGCTCGAGTTTGCGCACAGCACAGCACAGCTGCTGGGCCTGCCGCTGCGGTGCACCACCGCGCCGGTGTCAGTTGCCGAAGCCCTGCGCGATAAGGTCGAGAACCTTTACCCCGTTTCGATTTATGTCCGTTCCCCCTGGGAAATGGAAAATAAATAAGAAGGAGAATTTTGGAATGGCAAGAATTATTGTAGATGAAAACTACTGTAAGGGCTGCGGGATGTGCGTCCACGCGTGCCCGCAGAAGATCATCGCTCTGGCCAAGGAACGCCTGAATAAAAAGGGTTACCATCCGGCGGAGCTGATCGACGAACAGCGGTGCACGGGCTGCTGTTCCTGCGCGAGAATGTGCCCGGATGTGGCAATCACTGTGGAAAGGTAGGGGAAAATCATGCCGGAAAAAGTGTTAATGAAGGGCAACGAGGCCCTTGCGGAGGCCGCAATCCAGGCGGGATGCAGGCTGTTTTTTGGATACCCGATCACGCCGCAGACTGAGGTAGCGGCGTATATGTCGAAGCGGATGCCGAAGGTCGGCGGTACGTATCTTCAGGCAGAATCCGAGGTAGCGGCGATCAATATGGTGCTGGGTGCATCGGCAGCCGGCGCGCGCGCCATGACCTCTTCCAGCTCGCCCGGAATCAGCCTGAAATCGGAGGGCATCTCCTACATAGCAGGCTCCGATCTGCCCGCACTGATCATCAACGTCCAGCGCGGCGGCCCGGGCCTCGGCGGCATCCAGCCGTCCCAGGCGGACTACTGGCAGGCCACCCGCGCAACCGGTCACGGCGATTTCCAGATCCTCGTCTTTGCGCCGTCCACGGTGCAGGAGATGGTGGATCTCGTCTCCGACGCGTTCGATCTCGGCGACAAGTACCGTATGCCCGCCATGATCCTCGCGGACGGTATGCTCGGCCAGATGATGGAGCCTGTCGTGCTGCCGGATCATTCCGGCAAGGAGCTTCCCGAAAAGCCCTGGGCCGCATCGGGACGCCGCGGCAGAGGCACCCACAACATCATCAACTCGCTGTATCTCACCCCGCAGGAGCTGGAACGCCTCACCAGAGAACGCTTCGCGCGGTACGATAAAATCAAGGCGACGGAACAGCGCGCCGAGGAATACCTCACTGAGGACGCCGACGTCGTCGTAGTCGCATACGGGGCATCGTCCCGTATTGCGCGCAGCGCCGTCAACATGGCGCGCGAAAAGGGAATCCGCGCGGGCCTGATCCGTCCCATCACCGTATGGCCGTATCCGACCAACGCTATCGAGCGGGCCATCCCCACCGCAAAGGCATTCCTGTGCGTGGAGATGAGCATGGGCCAGATGGTCGACGACGTCCGCCTGACAGTCAACGGCCGCAAGCCGGTCCATTTCTATGGGCGCACCGGCGGCATCATCCCGACCCCGGCGGAGGTTCTGGATCAGATTGAAAAAATTGTGGGAGGCGCTGAGTAATGGCAGTTGTATTTTCCAGGCCGCACGCTCTAACGGACGCGGCGTTCCATTATTGCCCGGGCTGCACGCACGGGATTGTCCACCGCCTTGTGGCGGAGGCCATCGACGAATTGGGCATTGAGGACAGAGCTGTCGGCGTGGCGTCGGTAGGCTGCTCCGTCATGAGCTACGACTATTTTGCCTGCGACATGGTGCAGGCCCCGCACGGCCGCGCTCCGGCTGTGGCGACGGGCATCAAGCGCGCGCGTCCCGATGACATCGTCTTTACCTATCAGGGCGACGGCGATCTCGCGGCGATCGGCACGGCAGAGACCGTCCACGCGGCTACCCGCGGCGAAAATATCACCGTTATCTTTATCAACAACGCGATTTACGGCATGACCGGCGGCCAGATGGCCCCGACCAGCCTGCCCGGCCAGGTGACGCAGACCACCCCCTACGGGCGCGATGTGAAAATTGCGGGCCATCCGATCCGCATCTGCGAGATGCTCTCGACGCTCGACGGCGTTGCGCTGGCGCAGCGTGTGACGGTCGACTGCGTCAAGAACGTGCTCACCGCGAAAAAGGCCATCAAAAAGGCATTTGAAAACCAGATCGAGGGCCGCGGCTATTCGATCGTCGAGGTCGTTTCCACCTGCCCGACGAACTGGGGCCTTTCCCCGATCCAGGCGCTGGACTGGCTGCGGGACAACATGCTCCCGTACTATCCGCTCGGCGTATACAAGGACATCACGAAGGAGGCGGCGGAGAAATGAGCACAACCAGAAACATCCTGCTTGCCGGGTTTGGCGGACAGGGAATCCTGTTTGCCGGCAAGGTGATCGCCTACGCCGGCCTGATGGACAGCAAGGAAATCTCCTGGCTGCCCTCCTACGGCCCTGAGATGCGCGGCGGTACGGCGAACTGCAGCGTCTGCATCAGCGACGAAGCGATCGGTTCCCCGCTCGTCACAAATCCGGATATTTTCGTGGCGATGAACCTGCCGTCGTTTGACAAGTTCATAAACGATGTGCAGCCCGGCGGCATCGTCCTGATCGACAGCTCCCTGATCGACAAAAAAGTGGAGCGCACCGACGTCACCGCTTTCTATGTCCCGGCAACGAAGCTGGCCGACGAGAACAATCTGAACGGCCTCGCCAACATGATCCTGCTCGGCAAGCTGTATCAGGAGACGAAGTTCTGCTCTCCGGAGGCGTTGGAACAATCTATCCTGAAATGCGTCCCGCCCAGAAAGGCCAATCTGATAGACGCCAATAAGAAAGCCATCGCGCTGGGGCAGGCGCAGTAAAAATCACATTCCAGCCATAAAAAAGGATCGCGTCTGACAATGGACGCGATCCTTTTTAGACTGATACAGGCTGCCGCTCACCGGGCGGCTCAAAGGGGGTTTGGGGAAAAAATCCCCCAACAACCGTGCGATCCGCACGGAACACCCCCGTTCCCTGAACCAATAAATATAAACCTTCCCCTCAAAAATTTTCCGTCCCGACACCAAGTGCCGATCTCCCCCGCGCCCGGGCGGAAACGGGTCCGGGACTGTGTCCCGGCGCGGGGTTGAGGGGTCGCGGAGACCCCTCATAGGGGTCTGGGGACAAAGTCCCCAGACTTATTTACCGAAGCGGATGGCGGTCCAGCTCTTGCTGGGCAGGACGGTGCGGAACAGTCCGCCGTCGGGCTGGGCGGGCGTCACGTTCTTCGGCGCGACGTTGTCCGGGTTTTCCTCCGTATTGACCGCTTTCACGTCGTCGTGCGTCAGGATGACCTGCTCCAGAGCGCGGTATCCCGCAAACTGGCGGAGATCACAGCTGATTTCCATTTCCTCGTCGAGGCTCTTGTTGACCGCAAACAGCGTCAGAGTACCGTTTTCCTCATCCATCACGAGGACGGAATCCAGATACGGCGCGTCGCCGTAGCAGCTTTCGTAGGACGGCGACTTCACGATCGTCTGAAGAACGTCGCCGCGTCCCCACAGACTCGTGTACAGGAACGGATAATAGATCGTCTGACGCCATGCGCCTGTATCCGACGTCATGATCGGGGCAATCACGTTGACAAGCTGCGCCAGGCACGCAATCTTGACGCGGTCCGCGTGGCGCAGGAGCGTGATCAGCAGGCTGCCTACGAGCAGGGCATCCTCAAAATTATAAATATCCTCCAGCTGGTGCGGCGCCTGCACCCACTTCGGGAGCTTCTTGTCCGCCTCCTTGGAATGATACCACACGTTCCACTCGTCAAACGACAGGTTGATCCGCTTGCTTGCGCGCTTCTTGGTGCGCACGGCGTCGCACACCGCGATCACATCATTGATGAACCGATCCATGCTCAGGTTGTTCGCCAGAAAATCCGGGGTATTATTGGCTATGTTGTTATAATACTGGTGCATCGAGAGGTAATCCACCTCGTCATAGCACTTGTCCAGCACCGTATATTCCCACTCGCCGAAGGTCGGCATCACGGCGCTGGAGCTGCCGCACGCCACAAGCTCAATGGACGGATCGATCATCCGCATCACACGGGCTGTTTCTGCGGCGAGCTTGCCGTAATCGTCGGCCTCCTTATGGCCGATCTGCCAGGGGCCGTCCATCTCGTTGCCAAGGCACCACAGCCGCACATTGTGCGGATCCTGATACCCGTGACGGGCGCGCATATCGCTGTAATAGGAGCCCGCCGGCAGGTTGCAGTATTCCAGAATATTTTTGGCGTCCTCTGCGCCGCGCGTGCCGAGGTTGACCGCCATCATAATATCGCTGCCGGCTTTCTTTGACCAGTCCGCGAACTCATTGAGTCCAAACTGGTTCGTTTCCACGACGGTCCATGCCAGATCCACCTTTTTCGGGCGATCCGCTTTCGGGCCGACGCCGTCCTCCCAATGATAGCCGGATACAAAATTCCCGCCCGGATACCGGATGATCGGCACATTCAGATCCTTCACCAGCTTCAGCGTATCCTTGCGGAAGCCGTTTTCATCCGCAAACGGGCTGCCCGGCTGATAAATCCCCTCATATACCGCACGGCCCAGATGCTCAATGAACGAACCGAAAATGCGCTTGTCTGTTTTTCCGACCTGGAAATTTTTATCAATTATGATTTCTGCCTTTTTCAAAACAACACGCTCCTTCTTTTTATGAAGAATTTTCTACCTCAGATCATATCACATTCTCCGGGAAATCCAATTCCCTTTGTTCCGGAAGATTTGTCATATCCTCCGATTTTACCGCCGAAAGGAGCCTCCTCCATGTTCAAAGCCAACTACTGCGGATACAATCTCTCCAATCCCGACCATGACGTCATCTACCGGCCAAACGGGAGCGGGGATTACCTGTTCCTGCTGTTCCAGACGCCGATGGAAATCCTGCGTCCCCGCACGGGCCAGCACGCACAGCCGGGCGCGTGCATCCTCTATCCGCCGGGACTGTGCCAGCACTACCGCGCGGTGCGGGAATTCCGCAACAGCTTTGTGCATTTCTCCGCCGATCCTGAGATGATCGCGCCTTACGCAGTGCCGGAAAACACCGTATTTTATCCCGGAAATCAGGAGGAAATCAATTACATCCTGCGGCAGATTTATTCTGAATATCTCACCAAGGATCTGCACTATGAGAGGAAAATCACCGCGCTGATCCATCTCCTGCTGATTGCTGTCTCGCGGGATCTGACGCAGGCGTCGCAGCACCGGGGGGAGGATCTGCCGCTGCTGCTGCTTTTCCAAAACGCGCGGCTGCAAATCCTGTCCCACTGTGAGGAGGAATGGAGCACGGAGCGTATGTGCCGGTTGGTGAATTTGGGGAAAAGCCAGTTTTTTTCCTACTATAAATTATTTTTCCACAGCACTCCCAAAGCGGAACTGCTTGCCGCAAGGCTGGATAGGGCAAAGGATCTTCTGACAAATGAGGCGATGCAGGTACAGCAGGCGGCGGCGTTATCGGGATTTCATAGTCTGCCGCATTTTACGAAATATTTCAAAGAGATGTGCGGCTGTACGCCGAGCGAATACGCCGAGCATCGCACACGCCCAGATCAGGAAAAAACATAAAAGTTTCGCCCGCCTTTTCAAAGGGCGCCGTGCGCCAGTGGCGCACAAACAAGGCGCCGACCGGAGCGGGCAGCGTAGACCCGGCGGGGGCGCGGGAAGATTCCCCCACAGAGTGGGGGAAATGTCGCGCAGCGACAAAGGGGGACGGGCCGTGTACGGCTGGCCCCCGTAAAGGCGCGCGAAGCGCCCCGAAAAGGTGAGCAAACAGTGAAAGCAAACCATCCAGTGGATGGTTTGCTGGAACGCCTTTGCGATCCCCCAAGCGGCGCGGGCGTGGATATGGAGGAACCGTCTTTGCTCCGGGGATCCTGTTATGCTGTGAGATAGATCTGATTTGCGCAGCCATTCATCAATTTACCTGCGCCGGCAGAACCGGGGATTTTGTCATACTGTAAGCGATAATAAAACCGCGGACCGTCGGCAACAAGCTGACAGTCCGCGGCTTTTTTCATTTTTTTCATCTGAAATAGCAGAATAACGGAAGATTCGGTTTCGCCCCCGTTTACCGTTTCCGCACAGTGAACCGGAAGCTTTTTGGGGAACTCCAGTTCAGTTTTCACTCCGCTTGGGGGACCGCAAATTCGTTCCGGCAAACCATCCACCGGATGGTTTGTCTCCACTGTTTGCTCACCTTTCTCGAGGGACGCTTTGCGTCCCTTTTTGGCTTATGGGGGGCTCCTCGCCCCCCATGCCCCCGTCGCAAGCTTTTGAAAAAGCTTGAGCAAAACTTTTATGTTTTGCCCTACCAGGGAAAACAGAGTAATCCGAGCACCAGGAACGCCATCCACGCCCCCAAAAACACAAAATCATACCAGTGAACCACCGTCACATGATAAAACGTCCGCTCCGAATCTCCATCAAATCCCTTTGATTCCATCGCCATCGCAACGTTCTCCGACCAGCGAATACAATTCACCAACGCCGCCGACACCGGCTTGAGCGACAGTTTTCCTGTATGGATCCCTCTGGTACGAAACGCCAGCACCGCATTCTGATATTCTTTCCCGATATGCGGCATCAGGTGGAACGCCGCCAAAATGCCATATGCGAATTTCGGTTTTACTTTGCACTGGTGCATCAGGCTGCCGATAAATTCCTCGGATCTCGTTGTGAGAGCGAACAGCATCCCCAAAAACGCAAACGCCAGAACTCTTGTGGAAAGCTGCACCGCACTGTAAACGGATCCAACCATATGCACCGCCAGACTGAAATCGCGCACCGTTTCGCCCCCGGCGTCGTTGGAATACAGCAGGCCGGTCATGAACAGGCTCGCCGCCGCGAGCAGCGCGGGAAGAAGTACTTTCACAAGGGAGGACATCTTCGCGCGGGAAAAGAACAGCATCAGCAGCAGACAGATCGCAATCGTCAGCACATTGAGCAGCACCGAGTATCCGAACGCCAGCAGGAGGCCCGCACACAGGATCGTCACAGCTTTCCAGAACGGGTTAAGTTTTTCCATCATTCGGTCAGTCATACAGTCCCGCCCCCTCCTGATCCAGAATAGCCTGCGGCGAGGCCTGCACCAACGCGCGGCCTTTCACCTCATAGATCTTGTCGGCATAGCTCCCCGCCAGTTTGCGGTCGTGTGTGGTCAGCAGGACGGTCAGCCCCTCCTCGTCGGCCTTGCGGGAAAGCTGTTCCAGAATCGCCTCTGACGAGCGGTAATCCTGGCCATAGGTGGGCTCGTCGAGCAGCAGGATCTTCTGTCCGCCCGTGAGCACCGCCAGCACGGCGAGCCGCCGCTGCTGTCCCTGGCTGAGCATATACGGCGAATATCTCTGGAACGGCCGCAGGCCGTATGTATCGAGCTGTGCCAGAGCGCGTTCCTTTACCGATTCCGGCGAAGCCTGCGGCTCCCACTGCTGGATGCTTTTCTCCACTTCTTCCAGCACGTTCTGCGAGATGAACTGGTTGCCGGGGTTCTGGAACACAATGCCGATCTCCCGGAACAGATCCTTTTGACGGATGCGGCGCAGTTCGCGATCCTGTCCCTCCCCGCAGAGAAAGATGTCTCCATTGTATGGGATCTGCCCAAGCAGAGCGAGGAACAGCGTCGTCTTGCCGATCCCGGACGGGCCGAGGATCGCCGTAATCTGTCCGCGCGGGAATGACGCCGAGACACCTTCCAGCAGGAAATCAGGCTCTGTCCCGCGCGCTTTCCGTTTCCGGGACGCCCCGCGCTGGACGGAAAAGCCCTCCAGACGGATCGCCGCCTCATTCTCCGGAACCTCCGGACGCTTGCGCCTGCGCTTTTTCGGGAAAGTGATCCCCTGATCGACAAACAGCTGGTACTGCTGCGGCAGGTTCCCGCGCGTAATCCCGCGCTGGAGCACCTTTCCCCCTTCCCCGAGGACGATCACCTCGTCGAGGATTGGGAGCCAGTCATCCAGTTGGTGATCAATCGCGATCACGGTCAGACCGTCCTCGCGGTTGGCGCGGCCCAGCATCGCGATGATCTCCCGCGCGGACTCGCGGTCAATGTTGGCAAACGGCTCGTCGAGCAGCACGCCCTCTGAGCCAAGCAGAAACAGGCACGCCAGAGCGGCCTTCTGCTTCTCGCCGCCGGAGAGCGTGTGCAGCGGCTGATCCAGCAGCGAGTCAATCCCCAGACGCTCCGACCACAGCGCGATCCGGCCATCCATCTCCGGCTGCGGCACGCAGATATTTTCCATGCAGAACCGCATCTCCCGCCGCAGCGTGTCCATGCAGAACTGGAGATCCGGGTTCTGGAACATCAGGGACAGGTATTTTGTCCTCTCCCGGAAGCTCATCCCCTTGAGCGGCCTGCCGCGGAAAGCGATCTCGCCGCTCTCGAGGATCCCGGCGTTCTCCGGGTACAGCCCGGCCGCCACAGCCGCGAATGTGCTTTTGCCGCATCCGCTGTTCCCGGTGATCACCGTCACGCGGCCGGGGGCAATTTCCAGCGAGGCATGATCCAGGACATTCCGCTTTGACTGCTCAAAGTAGCGGAACGTCACATCCCTTGCGGAAAGGAAAAGCTGTGGATCCATTATACCGCCTCGTCAAAATTATTGTATTTGCGTCCCAGGGCATATCCCTTGAGCACGCCGGATTTTGCCAGACCGTCGGCAAGCGCTTTTGTGATCACGCCGCTGATGATCAGGCCGCTGACGATTCGCACCGCCAGCATCAGCAGCACCAGCCACAGCTGCAGCGCCCAGTACGACGAGGTGTAGATGTTCCACAGGAAGCTGAATATCGTGGTAAACAGGCACGAAAGGAGCACCGAACGCATATCGTACCGCTGATAACGGAACACCGCGAATCCGAGCTCCGAGCCGAAGCCCTGCACCGCACCGGTGATGAATACGCGCGGGCCGAACATATTGCCCATGAGCACCTCGAGCAGGGAGGCCAGCATCTCCGCGACGATTCCGACGCCGGGCTTCTGGATGACGTACAGGGCAAAGATACCCGCCATGTACCAGATGCCGTAAATCGGCTCATACCCGAGCGGGCCAAGGCCGAACGGCGTAAGCGCAGCTGTCAGGCCCGTTCCGACGTACACCATTCCCAGATACAAAAACGAAAACAGCACGCCTACAAGGCCCACCATCAGAATATCCTTTAATTTCCAGTCCATTTTTTTCATTGTAAACTCCCCATTCTCTTGTAAAATCCGTCCGCAAAAGGCTCATTCCGCCGTCGGGCTGTTGACGGAAAATGTGATTTCCATGATATAGTGCTTGATGTTTTTATCGCAGTATTCCGTCGCCTCGTCGAAATAGCGGAACAGATCCTGCACATCGCCTTTGAGGAAAGACGCATAGTGCGATGATTTATCGTACACGTTCCGATCGATCGCAAGGTTCACCACATGGGCAATGTACTCCATATAGTTCTCCACGCCCATCGGATACAGCGCGAATTTGCAGTCCACCGGGAAATGGATATCCTGAATCTGCGGCTCATTGAGCAGAACGTCGTCCTCCGACAGGAAGTAATCAGCGTCGCGATCGCCCGGGCAGCCTCTGGAGATTGTCGCCTCCATCGTCATATGCACGCCCTCACGCCACGAACGGACAAAACACGCTTTCACCGCGTCGAGCACATGGTTCCGCTTGCCGCGGTACACGGTGGAAAGCTTATCGGTGGCCTTCCAAACCTTGCTGGTGTCCACCTTGCCGATGGAATCCAGAATAATATCCACAAACTGATCCGTCATAGGCGAAAGCGAAAAACGGCAGCCGGTGATCTCTTTCGTCGCGCCGCACGTCCCGCATCCGCAGGATCCGTAGGTGACATATGGTTTCTTCTCGTTTTCAGACATGAAAAAAGCCCCTTTCCGCTCCCGAAGCCCCGTGCAGAAAAAGGCGATATACACCGTCATTTCCACTCCCTACGTCGGTATTATCCGAATCAGGTGAAACGGGTCAGGCACTTCTGCCAATCTCAGCCGTATGGATACGGCACCCCGGGAAAATCTCACTATTGATTTTTCAGCTTTCCCGAACTATATCAGAAAAGCATTTTTATTATAGGTCTGATTTTTCGACTTGTCAAGATTTTTTTGCCGGACTTGCACCGGACAGCCCTCCCCGCCATACGATGGGATCAGGGCCAGAAATTTTATGAAACCGGAGGCGATTGATGATGTTGTCAGCCCTGCTCAGCGCCGTATTTTCCAACCTGATGTTCCTAATCCTCCACGTTACCGGCAGCGGTTCCTTCCCCCGCCCGCTGACCGCCGCCGAGGAACGCGATCTTCTCCGGAAAATGAAGAATGGGGACCGCGTCGCCCGCACCGCCTTAATCGAGCATAACCTGCGTCTGGTAGCACACATCGTCAAGAAATACTACTCCGGCCAGAGCGAGCAGGACGATCTCATCTCCATCGGGACGATCGGGCTGATCAAGGCGGTGGACAGCTTCGATTGTGAAAAGGCGGTCCGGCTTTCCAGCTATTCGGCGCGGTGCATTGAAAATGAAATTCTGATGTTCTTTCGCAGCGGCAAAAAGAGCGCACAGGACGTTTTCCTGAGCGAGCCGATTGACACCGATAAGGACGGCAACGCACTAACACTGATGGACATTATGTCTACAGAGGACAACATTGCCGATGATCTTGACAACAAAATCAAGACGGAAAAGCTGCGGCATTATATCGCGTCTGCACTGGATCCCCGCGAGCGGACCATCATCGAACTGCGCTATGGCCTCGACGGCGGGAACCCTCTGGCACAGCGGGAGGTAGCGGCACGGCTGGGAATTTCGCGTTCCTATGTATCCCGGATTGAAAAGAAAGCCCTAATCACTCTGCGGCGCGAATTTGAAAAACCTATGGCTGCAAGTCCGCTGCATACACAAATGTAGATCGATATAACAATCTTATATTATTAAGTAGTAGTTATTAAAGTCCTGCTCTAAGTGTTGTATGCCGCACTGTAAGAGATGCTGTCGATTGGTATTACTCTCCTTTAACTAGCGCAACCGTACCGCCTGCTCTATATCGCCGGAGAGAGATTCCGCATTCAAAATGACAGGTTTATCCGGGATACTGGATACAGCTACATATTCCTGAGTTCTTCCTTCGATCTGTACAGCTGTTGGGACAGCATAATACTCCTGTCCAAATACGCGGCTGCGTGTATCAAGCTGATAGAGAAATCCGGAACCAGAACTGTCAAATACCACTGCATCAATAGGCAGAACACGTTCATACTCATTGTCTGAAACATAGTCCACTAAAATAGTAGCGCGCTCTCCGTTCATCATAGCCAATGGTCCTCCCAGTAATTCTGGCGTTAATTCGACTTCAAACCGGGCTGCATTTTCTGTCTCACTGTAATATTTTCGGTTGATAGCCAGATCAAAATACGCTCTTTTCGCAATGGGAGGATCCGCTTGATCCGACCAAATTGTCAAAGGAACGGAAACCGTATCTCCCGGTTCAAAATAATCAGCACTCTCTTCCGGCCAGCTCCAAATCAGTGTAGCGGTCTCTCCATAGGTACGCATTTGAACTATCGTCTGTCCCTGAGCGGCTGTGGAGCCATTAGGAATGCAGTTCGTTACCGTACCTGCTGATGAAGCCGTTATTATGCCGTCGTTTTGCAGTATCGTTTCCAGATTTGCCAGTTCCTGCTGAGTCTCCGCAAGATGATAGGCTGCAATCTCTGCACGGAGCCTTCCTTCTTCTGTACCGTCAGACGAAGCGGACTCTCGCTCATATTCCAAAATCTCTAACCGAAGCTGACGTTCATAGACGTAAAAATTATCAGGAGAAACCTGAAAAATAGGAGCACCGGCTTCCACAGTTTCCCCGGGAGAGACCAGAATTTCTATATTGGAAAGCATACAGGGCGCTTTTATGTCATTTTGCAGATAATCAAATTCCACAACCGCCTCTGTTTCAAGATGTTCCCGAAGGTTTCCTGGTACTGTCTCTTGTACACTGACGAGAGGTAAGCTATTGTAGTATCGATTTTGAGATATGCCTGTACAAACCGCTGCAACCAGAAAAAATACAACCAAAACAG